>JAGWLO010000097.1 GCA_028872015.1 Burkholderiales bacterium
AGGAACACCGGCGCCGACAGCACGTACAGGAACATGCCGTTGAAGGGCACGCCGCTGGCGAACACCAGGGCCGTGAACTTGGGGTCGCGCAGCAGCTGCCAGTAGCCGCGCAGCAGGTGCAGGGCCTCGAAGGGCTGGCGCGCGCTGGCGTGCAGGGTCTCGGGCAGCCAGCGCCAGCTGGCCAGGGCCAGCGCCGCGCCCACGCCCACCAGCAGCCAGAAGATCGAGTGCCAGCCCAGGTGCACGAAGAGGAAGGCGCCGACGATGGGCGCGACCGCGGGCGCGATGCCGAAGTAGATGGTCACCTGCGACATCACGCGCTGCGCCTCGGACGGCGGGAACATGTCGCGGATGACGGCGCGCGAGACCACCATGCCCGACCCTGCGGCCACGCCCTGCAGCGCGCGGAAGAACACCAGCTCGCCGATCGAGCCGCTGAGCGCGCAGCCCAGCGACGCCAGCGCGAACAGCGCCGCGCCGCCCAGCACCACGGGCCGGCGGCCGAAGCTGTCGGACAGCGCACCGTGGAACAGGTTCATCACCGCGAAGCCCAGCAGGTAGCTCGACAGCGTCTGCTGCATCTGCACCGGGGTGGCGCCCACGCTGGCGGCGATGCCCTCGAAGGCGGGCAGGTAGGCGTCGATGGAGAACGGCCCCAGCATGCCCATGCAGGCCAGCAGCAGCGCCAGCGTCCAGCGGGGGCCGGGCCACAGCCGGCGGGCGTCGGGATTCATCGCGGGCCTGTCGGGGTAAAAGTGTGAAGCAGGCCGATAGGCCGGATTCTGTGCGGCGGCACCGGCTTGCGCCGGCTCCGACCGTGACCGCCATTCCTCTGGGCCGCAGGTCGCCCTGCGGCTCGGTGCCACCTACCCGCCGGCTCCGCGAGCCACGTCAACGCCGGCCTACTTGGTGTTGCTGCGCGTAGAGATTGCCCGTTTCACCCGATGCGGGGCTTCAGCCCCGCATCGGGTGGCTGCTCGGTCGCGGCCTTCGCCGCGGCCGGGCGGCTTGCGCCACCCGGCGACCGGCTCGCGCCGGTCCCTCGCAGAGCACCCGACCCGGGAACCCCGCATCGACTCGTCTCTGTTGCTCTGATCCTCAGCTCGCGCTGGGCAGCCGTTAACTGCTACGCCGCTCTGTGCAGTCCGGACCTTCCTCCAGTGCCGTGTTTCCACGCTCGCACCAGCGGCGGTCTGGCCTGCTTCACGCCCGCATTATCGGCCCGCCCCGGGTCGGGCCGGACATCCTCTGTCCTCGAAGCCGTGACGCTTGCCCGACGGCGACGCCGAGGCCGACAATCGTGCGCGCCCTCGCGACAGCGACTTTGCGGGGGACGGCTCGCGCAGCGGCCCCGACGGCACGGCCCGGCGCCGGGCCCGCCGCGCGACCCGACCCGACCTTCAACTCGCCCTGCCGGAGATCTGCCCATGCCCCGCTTCGCCGCCAACCTGACGATGCTGTTCAACGAGGTGCCGTTCCTCGACCGCTTCGAGCAGGCCGCGAAGGCCGGCTTCCGGGCCGTGGAGGTTCAGTTTCCCTACGCCCACGAGGCCGCGGCCATCCGGCGCCGGCTCGACGCGCACGGCCTGCAGCTGGTGCTGCACAACCTGCCCGCCGGCGACTGGGACGCCGGCGATCGCGGCCTGGCCTGCCACCCGGGCCGCATCGACGAGTTCCGCGCCGGCATCCCGCTGGCGATCGCGTACGCCCGGGCTCTGGGCGTCGGGCAGCTCAACTGCCTGGCCGGCCGGGCGCCGGCCGGAGTGGCCGAAGCGGTGCTGCGCCGCACCTTCGTCGACAACCTGCGCCACGCCGCCGCAGCGCTGCAGGCCGCGGGCCTGCGCCTGCTGATCGAGCCCGTCAACACCTTCGACGTCCCCGGCTTCTACCTGAACCGCACCGCGCAGGCGGCGGACATCCTGGCCGAGGTCGGGGCCGACAACGCGTTCATCCAGTACGACCTGTACCACGCGCAGCGCATGGAAGGCGAGCTGGCCGCCACGGTGCACAAGCACCTGCCGCGCATCGGCCACATCCAGCTGGCCGACAACCCCGGCCGCCACGAGCCCGGCAGCGGCGAGATCAACTACGCCTTCCTGTTCGCGCACCTCGACCGCATCGGCTGGGGCGACTGGATCGGCTGCGAGTACAGGCCCGCCACCACCACGCAGGCCGGGCTGGGCTGGCGCGAGCGGCTCGCCGCGCCCGCGGCCTGACACGGCCCGCAGCGCCACCGCCCGCCCCTTCAGATCGACATCCGCGCGCGCACGCCGTCGGCCTGCATGTCCGGGCCGCGGCCGCGCTGCACGATCTCGCCGCGCTCCATCACCAGGTACTGGTCGGCCAGCTCGGCGGCGAAGTCGTAGTACTGCTCCACCAGCACGATGGCCATCGGGCGGCCGTCGAGGCCCCGGCCGGCCAGGCTGCGCAGCACCCGGCCGATGTCCTTGATGATGCTGGGCTGGATGCCCTCGGTCGGCTCGTCCAGCATCAGCAGCCGCGGCCCCGGCGCCAGCGCGCGCGCGATCGCCAGCTGCTGCTGCTGGCCGCCCGACAGATCGCCGCCGCGGCGGCCAAGCATCTGCGCCAGCACCGGAAACAGCTCGAACAGCACCGGCGGGATGGCCGCGCCACCGGGCCGCGTGGCCAGGCCCATGCGCAGGTTCTCGCCCACCGTCAGGCGGCCGAAGATCTCGCGCCCCTGCGGCACGTAGCCGATGCCGCGGCGCACGCGCTCGTAGGGCGTGGCCCGGGTGATGTCGGCCCCCGCCAGCCGCACCTGGCCAGCCTTCACCGGCACCACGCCCATCAGGCTCTTCAGCAGCGTCGTCTTGCCCACGCCGTTGCGGCCGAGCACGACCGTGATCTCGCCGACGCGGGCCTCGAAGGCGAGGTTGCGCAGGATGTGGCTGCCGCCGTAGTACTGGTTCAGGCCTTCGACGCTGAGCATGGGTGCTGACCCTCGTCCTTCATGCTGGAGCCCCTGCTTGGAGGGGGCTCGGGGGAGCCGTGCATTCCACCGCAGGTGTACCTCGGGCGCGTCAGCGCCCGAGGTACACCTCGACCACCTTCTCGTTGGCCTGCACTTCCGAGAGCAGCCCCTCGGCGAGCACGCCGCCCTCGTGCAGCACCGTCACCCGCTTGCGCCCCTGGGTGAGCTGCTCGACGAACTTCATGTCGTGCTCGACCACGACCAGCGAATGCCGGCCCTCCAGGCTCAGGAACAGCTCGGCCGTGCGCTCGGTCTCCTCGTCGGTCATGCCCGCCACGGGCTCGTCCAGCAGCAGCAGCTTCGGGTCCTGCATCAGCAGCATGCCGATCTCCAGCCACTGCTTCTGGCCGTGGCTCAGCAGGCCCGCCGTGCGCTGCGCCTCGTGCTGCAGGTGGATCAGTGCCAGCACCTCGTCGATGCGGCCGCGCTGTGCGTCACTCAACCTGTGGAACAGCGCCGCGCGCACGCCGCGGTCGGCCTTCAGCGCGAGCTCGAGGTTCTCGAACACGCTGAGCTGTTCGTACACGGTGGGCTTCTGGAACTTGCGCCCGACGCCGATCTGCGCGATCTCGGGCTCGGTCAGGCGCAGCAGGTCGATGTTGCTGCCGAAGAACAGGCGGCCGCTGTCGGGGCGCGTCTTGCCGGTGATGCAATCCATCATCGTCGTCTTGCCCGCGCCGTTGGGGCCGATGATGCAGCGCAGCTCGCCCACGGCGATGGTCAGGGTCAGCGCGTTCAGCGCCTTGAAGCCGTCGAAGCTGACGCTGACGTCCTGCACGTACAGCGCCACGCCCTGGCCGAAATAGGGCTCCCTGCCGGCGATGGCGGTGAGGGCGCGGGCCCGGTGCGCCGCCATCGCGCGCGCGCCGGCCTGCATCAGCTCGGGCGTCACGGCAGGCGCCTCGCAGAGGGGCTGCGGCTCATGGCCGCCGGGCCCGGCGCCGGCGCACCAGCCCCATCAGCCCGTCGGGCAGGAACAGCGTCACCGCGATGAACAGCGCGCCCAGGAAGAAGAGCCAGAGCTCGGGGAAGGCGACCGTGAACCAGCTCTTGGCGAAGTTGACGAAGCACGCGCCGAGGATGGGCCCGATGAGCGTCGCGCGGCCGCCCACCGCGGTCCAGATCGCGATCTCGATGCTGGCCGACGGGCTCATCTCGCTCGGGTTGATGATGCCCACCTGCGGCACGTACAGCGCGCCGGCCACGCCGCACATCACCGCGCTCAGGGTCCAGATGCTGAGCTTGTACGCGATGGGGTCGTAGCCGGTGAACATGACGCGCGTCTCGGCGTCGCGGATGGCCTGCAGCACGCGGCCGTACTTGCTCTGCACGATGGCGCGCGCCAGCACGAAGAAGGCGATCAGCACCAGCGCGCTGGCCACGCACAGCGCCACGCGCATGCCCGGCGTGGTGATGGGCGCCCCCAGGATGCGCTTGAAATCGGTGAAGCCGTTGTTGCCGCCGAAGCCGGTCTCGTTGCGGAAGAACAGCAGCATCGCGGCATAGGTGAGCGCCTGCGTGATGATGCTGAAGTACACGCCCTTGATGCGCGAGCGGAAGGCGAAGAAGCCGAACACGAAGGCCAGCAGGCCCGGCACCGCCAGCACCAGCACCATCTGCGCGACGAAGCTGTCCGACAGCGCCCAGGACCAGGGGAAGGTCTTCCAGTTCAGGAACACCATGAAGTCGGGCATGGCGCTGTGGTACTGGCCGTCGAGGCCGATCTGGCGCATCAGGTACATGCCCATGGCGTAGCCGCCGAGCGCGAAGAACAGGCCGTGGCCGAGCGACAGGATGCCGGTGTAGCCCCAGATCAGGTCCATCGCCAGCGCGGCGATGGCGTAGCACAGGATCTTGCCCAGCAGCGTGACGTGGAAGTCGCTCAGGTGCAGCGCGCTGCCCGCCGGCACCACCAGGTTGAGCACCGGCACGCCGACGCCGAGGACGACGATCGCCGCCAGCACCGCGGCCCAGCCTCTGGGCTCGAGGATCAGGCTCTTCATGCCGCGCTCAGGCTTCGGCACTTCTGCCCCTGAGGGCGAAGAGGCCCTGCGGCCGCTTCTGGATGAAGACGACGATGAAGGCCAGCACCATGATCTTGGCCAGCACCGCGCCCTGCCAGCCCTCGAGCAGCTTGTTCAGCAGGCCCAGGCCGAGGCCGGCGTACACCGTGCCCGCGATCTGGCCCACGCCGCCCAGCACCACCACCATGAAGCTGTCGACGATGTAGCTCTGGCCCAGATCGGGCCCCACGTTGCCCACCTGGCTGAGCGCGCAGCCGGCCAGGCCGGCGATGCCGGCGCCCAGGGCGAAGGCACAGGTGTCGATGCGCGCCGTGTTCACGCCCACGCAGGCGGCCATGCGGCGGTTCTGCGTCACCCCGCGCACGAACAGGCCCAGCCGCGTGCGGCCGATCAGCAGCGCCATGCCGGCCAGCACGAAGGCCGTAAAGGCCAGGATGGCGAGCCGGTTGTAGGGCAGCGTGAGGTTGGGCAGCACGTCCCAGCCGCCCGACATCCAGCCCGGGTTCTCGACCGCCACGTTCTGCGCCCCGAACAGCGTGCGCACCGACTGCATCAGGATCAGGCTGATGCCCCAGGTGGCCAGCAGCGTCTCCAGCGGCCGGCCGTACAGCCAGCGGATCACCGTGCGCTCGAGCACCGCGCCCACCAGCGCACTGGCCAGGAAGCTGGCCGGCACGGCGGCGGCGATGTAGGCGTCGAAGGCCCCCGGCAGCCAGTGCCGGAACAGGTTCTGCACGGCGTAGGTGGCGTAGGCGCCGATCATCATCAGCTCGCCGTGGGCCATGTTGATCACGCCCATCAGGCCGTAGGTGATGGCCAGGCCCAGGGCCGCCAGCAGCAGGATCGAGCCCAGGCTGATGCCGCTGAACAGCACGCCCAGACGGTCGCCCCAGGCCAGGCGCGCGGCCACGCGCGACAGCGCCGCCTGCAGCGCGGCGTGCACGGTGGGGTCGGTCTCGGCGGCCAGGCGGTCGATCAGCAGCGATTGCGTGGCCGGCTGGTCGCTGGCGGCCAGCGTGCGCGCCGCGGCCAGCCGCAGGGCCGGGTCGCGCGCGCCGAGTTGCACCCGCGCCTCGAGCCGCTGCAGGTCGGCGCGCAGCTTCGCATCGGTCTCGGCATGCTCGGCCTTCTGGATCAGGGCCAGGTAGCTTTCGCTCGCCTCGTCGCGCAGCTGGTCGATGGCCTGGGCGCGCACGGCGCGGTCGGGCGAGAACAGCCGCAGCGCTGCCAGCGCGGCCTCGAAGTGGGCGCGCATGCGGTTCGGGTTGACCACCCCCTGCGCGTCGGCGGGCAGGGTGGCCGGCGCGCCGGTGCTGGCGTCGAGGACCTGCTCGCCCTGCACCACGAACACGCGGTCGCCCGCCACCTGCACCTCATCGTCGAGCAGGGCCTGCAGAAAGCCGCCCAGCGCTGGGTCGCCGGCGGCCACCACCGCGTCCAGCGCGGCGATGCGTGCATCGCTGTCGCCCTGCGCGATGGCCAGCGCCTGCGCGGCCGTGAACGCGTGCGCCGCCCCCGCAAGCCCCAGGGCCAGGGCCAGGGCGAGGCCCAGGCCCAGCGCCAGCCGCCGCAGCGCGCGCAGCCCCCGCATCACCGCCCAGCCGTCACCGCGCGCCCGCCGCTCAGGTCTTCTTGACCACGGGGTAGTCGGGCTTGCCCTTGTCTTCGGGGATGTACGGGCTCCAGGGCTGGGCCTTGATCGGGCCCGGCGTCTTCCAGACCACGTTGAACTGGCCGTCGGCGCGGATCTCGCCGATGAACACCGGCTTGTGCAGGTGGTGGTTCTTCGGGTCCATCTCGATCACGAAGCCGTCGGGCGCCTTGAAGGTCTGGCCGGCCATCGCCGCGATCACCTTGTCGGTGTCGGTGCTCTTGGCCTTGGTCACCGCCTGCGCCCACATGTGGATGCCGATCCAGCTGGCTTCCATCGGGTCGTTGGTGATGGGCTTGTCCTTGTCGCCGGGGATGTTGTGCTTCTTGGCGTAGTCGGCCCACTGCTTGATGAACGCGGCGTTGGTGGGGTTCTTCAGCGACATGAAGTAGTTCCAGGCCGCCAGGTGACCCACCAGCGGCTTGGTGTCCACGCCGCGCAGCTCTTCCTCGCCCACCGAGAAGGCCACCACCGGCACGTCGGTGGCCTTCAGGCCCTGGTTGCCCAGTTCCTTGTAGAACGGCACGTTGCTGTCGCCGTTGATGGTGGACACCACCGCCGTCTTCTTGCCCTCGGCGGCGAACTTCTTGATGCTGGCGATGATGCTTTGGTAATCGGAGTGCCCGAACGGGGTGTACTCCTCCATGATGTCGGCGTCGGTCACGCCCTGGCTGTGCAGGAAGGCGCGCAGGATCTTGTTGGTGGTGCGGGGGTACACGTAGTCGGTGCCCAGCAGCACGAAGCGCTTGGCGCTGCCGCCGTCCCTGCCCATCAGGTACTGCACCGCGGGGATGGCCTGCTGGTTGGGCGCCGCGCCGGTGTAGAAGACGTTCTTGCTCAGCTCTTCGCCTTCGTACTGCACGGGGTAGAACAGCAGGCCGTTGAGCTCCTCGAACACCGGCAGCACGCTCTTGCGCGACACGCTGGTCCAGCAGCCGAAGACCACCGCCACCTTGTCGGTGCTGATGAGCTGGCGCGCCTTCTCGGCGAACAGCGGCCAGTTCGAGGCCGGGTCCACCACCACCGGCTCGAGCTTCTTGCCCAGCACCCCGCCCTTGGCGTTGATCTCGTCGATCGCCATCAGGATGGTGTCCTTCAGCACCGATTCCGAGATGGCCATCGTGCCCGACAGCGAATGCAGCACGCCGACCTTGATGGTGTCGGCGGCCAGCGCGGCCTTGCCCAGGCCGAGGCCGGCGCCGGCCATCGCGACCGCGGAAAGGTTGAACTGGCGACGGGTGGTCTGCATGGCGCGGGGCTCCTGGAATGGGGTGCCCGCAGCGTAGGAGCCCGGCGGCGGCGGCGGAATACGCCGGACGGCGTACGGCGGCGCAGCCGGCGCCTCGGGTCCAGGCGCCACCCGGGCGGTGGCGGTGCGCGGCCAGCCGTCGAAGCAGGGGCTCACGCCGAACACGGAGCGCGGGCCCGGGTGCAGCCCAGCAGCGCGCGCCCGTCGCAGCCTGGGCACCCTGTTCGACCCAGGCGGGCCCCGGCCCTCCCGCCCGCGAGCGATCCGCAGTGGGCGGTGCTGCTGCCGAGCCGGCCGGGCAGCACGCTGGTGCCGCTGGCGCTCCCGAGGTCGCACCGGGCCGTGCGGGCGCCATCGGCGGCTCGCGCTGATAGGCTGCAAGTCGCAGCCACCCACCGGAGTCCCCATGGAATACACCCGCCTCGGCCCGACGGGCCTCGTCGTGTCGCGCCTGTGCCTGGGTTGCATGACCTACGGCGTGCCCGATCGCGGCAACCACCCGTGGACGCTGGACGAGACCGCCAGCCGCCCGCTCATCCGACAGGCCGTCGAGCTGGGCATCAACTTCTTCGACACCGCCAACGTGTATTCCGACGGCACCAGCGAGGAGATCGTCGGCCGCGCCCTGCGCGAGTTCGCGCGCCGCGACGAGATCGTCGTCGCCACCAAGGTGCACGGCCGGATGCGCGAGGGCCCCAACGGCGGCGGGTTGTCGCGCAAGGCGATCCTGCACGAGGTCGACGCCAGCCTGTCGCGGCTGGGCATGGACTTCGTCGACCTGTACCAGATCCACCGCTGGGACCCCGCCACGCCGATCGAGGAGACGATGGAGGCGCTGCACGACGTCGTCAAGGCCGGCAAGGCACGCCACATCGGCGCCTCGTCGATGCACGCCTGGCAGTTCGCCAAGGCGCAGCACGTCGCCGAGCGGCACGGCTGGACGCGGTTCGTCAGCATGCAGCCCGAACTGAACCTGCTGTACCGCGAGGAAGAACGCGAGATGCTGCCGCTGTGCCGCGACCAGGGCATCGGCGTGATCCCCTGGAGCCCGCTGGCACGCGGCCGCCTGGCGCGGCCCTGGGGCGAGCACACGCCGCGCATCCAGACCGACACCTTCGGTGCCAGGCTGTTCGCGCGCACCGAGGCCAACGACCGCCAGGTCGCGCAGGCGCTGGCCGCGGTGGCAGGCGCGCGCGGTGCGACGCGGGCCCAGGTGGCGCTGGCCTGGCTGCTGGCGCAGCCGGGCGTGACGGCACCGATCATCGGCGCCTCCAAGCCGGCGCACTTCGACGACGCCGCGGCGGCGCTCTCGCTCCAGCTTGACGCGGAGGAGCTGGCGCAGCTCGAGGCGCCCTACCAGCCGCACCCGGTGGTCGGCTTCGAGTGAACGGGCGTCGGTCCGCCCGATCGGGGTCGCCGACTTCAGAGATGCGCGCGCCCGGCCGATAAGACGGGGACCGCAGGCCACGCTCGGCACCGATCAACCGAGGCGCCGAGCCGACCTGCGCCGCTTCCAGCCCGCACCGGCCCGGCCAGGTTCCGACCGGGCCTGGCCGGGATGCCGGAGCAACGAGTACCCGTGCGCCCGCAGCCCTGCACCGGGCTGCGCCGGCCATGGGCGCCAGCAGTTCAGACGACCGACGGAGCCGTTCACCATGAGCCGGATTCACACCAACGATCAGACCGTCATTGCCGCGACCGCCCTGGTCTACGGCGGCGCGCTCGGCTACGGCTGGGCGGGACAGAACCTGCTTCTCGTGGCCCTGCTCGGCGCGGCGCTGCTGGGCCTGTCCTTCGCGGTGGCCGCCGCCTCACGCGGCGAGGCCGGCAGCCAATGGGGCCTGCCGGCCCTGGGCATGGTCATGGTGGCGCTGCTGATCCATGCCGCCCATGGCCGGACGGTGGCGCACTTCGCCGTCTTCGCCTTCATGGCCTGCACGGTGGTGTACCGCCGGTGGGTGCCGGTGGTCGTCGCCGCGGCCACGATTGCCATCCATCACCTCACCTTCAACTACTTCCAGGCCTGGGGTTGGGGTCCGATCTGCTTCACGGCACCGAGCCTGGCCACGGTGTTCGAACACGCGGGCTACGTGGTGGCCGAGGCCGGCATCCTGATCCTGCTGGCCCAGCGCGCCGCCGCCGAGCACCGGACGGCGGTCGAGCTGGCCGCCATCGCGGAGGGGATGGTCCAGCGCGATGGCAGCATCTCCTTCGCCCTGCCCAGCCACGCCGCCGTGCAACCCACCACGCGCCGGCTGATCGATGCACTGTCGCGCACCGCGCAGGCCATCGCGGCGGTGAGAACCGGGGCCGACTCGATCGGCACCGCCAGCGAGCAGATCGCCAGCGGCAACCAGGACCTGTCGGGCCGCACCGAGCAGACCGCGAGCAACCTGCAGCAGGCCGCCAGCAGCCTGGAGCAGCTCACCGGCACCGTGCGCCAGACGGCCGACTCGGCCCGCACCGCCAACCAGCTCGCCGCCTCG
>JAGWLO010000098.1 GCA_028872015.1 Burkholderiales bacterium
CGGTGCCCGTGGCCGGGTCCAGGATTTCGACATCGCGCTCGATCAGGCTCTTGCCGAAGTGCTGCTCGCAAAGCCAATCGGCGCCGTCGATCATGAAGCGCACGATCTCGTTCGGCGTATAGACCACGCCCAGCCGGTCGGCGGCCTTGGCGTTGTAGATCTTGTAGAAGTTCTCGTAGATGACCTTCAGGAAGGTCTGCTTCTCGTGGTGGCTGCCGATCTGCGCCGCCGCCGCGCGGATGGCGGCGTAGTAGGGCTCCAGCCCCTTCAGGGTGGACTTCTTCAGCCCGCCGGTGAAGAACGTCTCTTCCAGCCGGTACAGCTCGTGGGCGACGTTGTTCTTGCGGTGGAATTCGCTGTCGTCGAAGACCTTGGCGAAGATCTCCTCGGTCAGCACATGCTGGATCAGCATCTCGCGCACGTCGGCTGCGGTCAGCGCGGGGTTGATTGCTTCCTGCACATGCTTGAGGAACTTCGCCGCGGCGCGCCGGAAGGCGGCGTTGTCGGCCGACTGGCGCTCGATCATCTGGCGCAGCGCATCCAGCACCGCCGGCAGGTCGGTCTTGAACTGATCGACCGCCTTGCGGAAACCCGCGATCTCGGCACGCTCGTAGCCGAAGAACAGCTTGAGCAGCTTTTCGAGCTGCGCCACGTCGGTGACGCTGCAGCGCATCACCTCCTCGCGGTGCTGGATCAGCACCGCCTGCCGGCTGTCCTCGAAGACGATGTTGTCCTGCGGGTAGCCGCGCTTGAACTTGGCGGCGATCTCGGCGTCGAGGTCGTCGTTCTCGTCCTTGGCCTCCCAGTAGCCGAAGGGCACGCGCAGCTCGTGCAGCAGGGCGCCATCGACGTAGCGGCGGTCTTTGGTGGCGGTCTCGAGTTCGTACTCGGGCACGAACACCAGGTCCTGTTGTCGGCCCCAGGCCTTCAACAGATCCTTGAAAGCCTCGCGCAGCACGCTCTCGCGGCGGCTGCCGCTGACCTGGCGCAGCCGTTCGAGTTCGGTCAGGTAGTTGCCGATCAGCGTCTGGCTCAATCCATCCTCCCTGGCCACGCACCCGAGCGGCCAGGGCGGCCGACCCCGGCCGCCCTGTGCCCTTGGGCCGGCTCGCTCAGTCCGCCTGCTTGCGCAGGAACGCCGGGATCTCGATCTCCTCCATCCCGTTGCTGGCCAGCGCGTCCACCTTGGCCGCGGCGTGGCTGCGGGCGCTGCGCCAGACGCTGGGCGTGTTCAGGCCCTCGTAGCTGTGGGCCTGCGGCGCGGCGGCCGCGCTGCCGGGCTGGGCCAGCTGGTTGAGGATGGGCAGGTTGTCGGTGCCGGTGCGCAGGTGCTGCACCGGCGGCTGCACCACGCTCAGCGGGGCGGGCTGGCGCTCGGGGGCGGCGTGGCTCTTGCGCGCCGAGCTCAGGCCGGTGGCGATCACGGTCACGCGCAGCTGGTCGCCCAGGCTCTCGTCGTAGGCGGTGCCGAAGATCACGTGCGCGTCGTCGGCGGCGTAGCGGCGGATGGTGTTCATCGCGTTGCGGCTCTCGGCCAGCTTGAAGGTGGCCTTGCTCGCCGCGATCAGCACCAGCACGCCGCGCGCCCCGCTCAGGTCGATGCCTTCCAGCAGCGGGCAGGCCACGGCCATGTCGGCGGCCTTGTTGGCGCGGTCGGGGCCGCCGGCCACGGCCGTGCCCATCATCGCCTTGCCGGGCTCGCTCATCACGGTCTTGACGTCCTCGAAGTCGACGTTCACCAGGCCCGGGATGTGGATGATGTCGCTGATGCCGCCCACGGCGTTCTTGAGCACGTCGTTGGCGTGGGCGAAGGCCTGCTCCTGCGTCACGTCGTCGCCCATCACCTCGAGCAGCTTCTCGTTCAGCACCACGATCAGGCTGTCGACGTTGGCCTCGAGCTCGGCCACGCCGTCGTCGGCCTGCTTGCCGCGGCGCCGGCCCTCGAATTCGAAGGGCTTGGTCACCACGCCCACCGTCAGGATGCCCATCTCCTTGGCGACGCGGGCGATCACGGGCGCCGCGCCGGTGCCGGTGCCGCCGCCCATGCCGGCGGTGATGAAGAGCATGTGCGCGCCGGCGATGGCCTGCTGGATCTGCGCCACCGCGTCGTCGGCCGCGGCGCGGCCCATCTCGGGCTTGCTGCCGGCGCCCAGGCCGCTCTTGCCCAGCTGCACCAGCAGGCCGGCGCTGCTGCGGTTCAGGGCCTGCGCGTCGGTGTTGGCGCAGATGAACTCCACGCCCTGCACGCCCTGCGTGATCATGTGCTCGACGGCGTTGCCGCCGCCGCCGCCGACGCCGATCACCTTGATCTGCGTGCCTTCGTCGAATTCGTCGATCATTTCGATGGGCATGTGAGCCTCCTGGAAAGTAAGTTGCAGTTGCCGCGGGGGTGGGAAGGGGAGCTTCTGGGGGGATCCAACGTGAGCTCCTTGCCTAGAAATTGCCGAGAAACCAGTCTTTGGCGCGCGTGACCAGGTTCTTCACCGAGCCCGCCTGCGCCGCCGCCTTCTGCCCGCGCGCGCGGGCCACGCGGGCCTCTTCGAGCAGGCCCATCACGTTGGCCGAGCGCGGGCTGGCCACCATGTCGGCCAGCGGCCCGCCGTACAGCGGCAGGCCCTTGCGCACGGGCTTCAGGAAGATGTCCTCGCCCAGCTCGACCATGCCGGGCATGACCGCGCTGCCGCCGGTGAGCACGATGCCGCTGGACAGCAGCTCCTCGTAGCCGCTTTCCTTGATGACCTGGTGCACGAGCGAGAAGATCTCCTCCACCCGCGGCTCGATCACGCCGGCCAGGGCCTGCTTGCTCAGCATCCGCGGCGCGCGGTCGCCCAGGCCCGGCACCTCGATCTGGTCGCCGGGGTCGGCCAGCAGCTGCTTGGCCACGCCGTGCAGGACCTTGATCTCCTCGGCGTCCTTGGTCGGCGTGCGCAGCGCCATCGCGATGTCGCTCGTGATCAGGTCGCCGGCGATCGGGATCACCGCCGTGTGGCGCACGCTGCCGTCGGTGTAGATCTGCACGTCGGTGGTGCCGGCGCCGATGTCCACCACCGCCACGCCCAGGCTCATCTCGTCGTCGGTCAGCACGGCGGCGGCGCTGGCGCTGGGGTTCAGCACCAGGCGCTCGACCTCCAGGCCGCAGCGGCGCACGCACTTCAGGATGTTCTCGGCCGCGCTCTGGGCGCCGGTGACGATGTGCACCTTCACCTCGAGCCGGCTGCCGCTCATGCCGATCGGCTCCTTCACCTCGTGGCCGTCGATCACGAACTCCTGCGGCTCCACCAGCAGCAGCCGCTGGTCGTTCGGGATGTTGATGGCCTTGGCCGTCTCCACCACGCGCGCCACGTCCACCGGCGTCACCTCGCGGTTGTCGCGCACGATCACCATGCCGGTGCTGTTCTGGCCCCGGATGTGGCTGCCGGTGATGCCGGTGTAGACGCGGTCGATCTTGCAGGCGGCCATCATCTCGGCCTCCTTCAGCGCCTGCTGGATGCTCTGCACCGTGGCGTCGATGTTGACGACCACGCCGCGCTTGAGGCCGTGCGTGGGCGCCACCCCGAGGCCGGCCACGCGCAGCTCGCCGTCGTCCAGCACCTCGGCGGCCACCACCATCACCTTGGCGGTGCCGATGTCCAGGCCGAACACCATGTCCTTGAATTCTTTTGCCATAGGCTGGGCGTCCCTCGTCGCTTTCAGTGGGTCTTCGGCCCGGTGCCGGCGGGTGCCGCGGTGCTGACGCCGCGCAGCCGCACGGCGTAGCCGCCGGCCTGGCGCAGGTCGGCGTAGAGCAGCGGCGCGTGGTAGCGCGCCGTGACCTGGCCGAGCGTGCGCGCGAAGCGCTCGGTGCGGGCGAGCAGCTCGTCGTCGCTGCCGCGGCCGATCTCGATCGCGGCATCGTCGTCCAGCACCACGCGCCACGAGCCGCGGCCCGACAGCGCCAGCCGCGCGATGCGCATGTCCAGCCCCGCCAGCACCGGCTGCAGCCGGCGGTACAGCGCCAGCATCTGCGGCGCGCTGTCCTCGGGCCCGGCGAAGGTGGGCAGGTCCTCGTCCTCGACATCGCCCAGGTTGGCCTCGAACACCTCGCCCTGGTCGCCCACCAGGCGGTCGGCGCCCGGGTCTTCGCCCGGGGTCTCCCACAGCGCGGCGGCATGGTGCTCCTGCAGCTGCACGTCGAGCCGGTCGGGCCAGACCCGGCGCACCACGGCCTGCCGCACCCAGGGCACGCCCTCGAAGGCGGCGCGGGCCTGCTGCAGGTCGATGCTGAAGAAGTTGCCCGCCAGCCGCGGCTCGGCGTTGGCGCGCAGGGTGGGCACGCTGTTGCGCACCAGCTCGCCGTCGAGCTGGATCACGCGGATTGGGAACAGCGGCGAGCGCATCAGCCACATCACCCCGGCGGCGGCCGCGCCGGCCGCCGCCAGCAAGTACACCAGCGTGGCCACGGCATTCATCAGCCGCACGTCGGGCGGCAGCCCCTGCGGCGCGGGCGCGGCGCGGGCGGCGGCGTGGGGCTGGCGGGTGGCCATGGTCAGACCCGCTGCCCGTCCAGCCGCGCCGACTGCAGGATCTGCAGGCACAGCTGCTCGTAGCTCAGGCCGGCGGCGCGCGCCGACATCGGCACCAGCGAGTGGCCGGTCATGCCGGGGCTGGTGTTCATCTCGAGCAGGAAGATGCGGCGGTCCTGCGCGCGCAGCATGAGGTCGGCGCGGCCCCAGCCGCGGCAGCCCAGGGCGCGGTAGGCCGCCAGCGTCAGGCGCTGCACCTCGGCCTCTTCGTCGGGCGCCAGGCCGCTGGGGCAGCGGTAGCCGGTGTCCTCGCTGAAGTACTTGTGCTCGAAGTCGTAGTTGCCGCCGGGGGCGTCGATGCGCACCACCGGCAGCGCCTGCGCCGCGGCGCCTTCGCCCAGCACCGGGCAGGTGAGCTCGATGCCGTCGATGAACTCCTCGCACAGCACATCGGCGTCGTACTGCGCCGCCAGCTGCACCGCGGCCTGCATCTGCGAGTAGCCCTGCACCTTGCTGATGCCGATGGACGAGCCCTCGCGCGGGGGCTTCACGATCAGCGGCAGGCCGATCGCGTCGGGCACCGCGTTCAGGTCGTCGCGCCGCTGGCGGTCGGGCGCCAGCCACTGCCAGCGCGGCGTGGGCAGGCCCTCGGCCAGCCACACGCGCTTGGTCATCACCTTGTCCATCGCGATCGCGCTGGCCATCACGCCCGAACCGGTGTAAGGGATGCCCAGCAGCTCGAGCGCGCCCTGCACCGTACCGTCCTCGCCATGGCGGCCGTGCAGGGCGATGAAGGCGCGCGCGCAGCCTTCGCCGCGCAGCGCGCCCAGCTCGCGCTCGGCGGGGTCGAAGGGCTGCGCGTCGACGCCCTGCGCCTGCAGCGCGGCCAGCACGCCGCGGCCCGACATCAGCGAGACCTCGCGCTCGGCGCTGCTGCCGCCCATCAGGACCGCCACCTTGCCCAGGGCCCCGGCGGGACCGGTCATCGCATCGGTCATCGCGGGGCCTCCGGCGCCGGGCTCGCCTGGCCCGGCAGCTGCGCGGGCACCGCGGCGATCGAGCCGGCGCCCATGGTGATGACCACATCGCCCGGGCGCACCGCACGCACGATGGCGGCCGGCAGCGCGGCGATGTCGGCGACGAACCGGGGCTCCTCCCGGCCGGCCTGGGCCGCCGCCTGCGCCGCTGCCCGCGCCAGCGCGCGGCCGTCGGCGCCCTCGATCGGTGCCTCGCCGGCGGCGTACACCTCGGTCAGCAGCGCGGCGTCGAAGCCGGCGATCACGCGCGCGAACTCGGCCAGGCAGTCGCGCGTGCGGGTGTAGCGGTGGGGCTGGAAGGCCAGCACCAGACGCCGGCCCGGGAAGGCGCCGCGCGCGGCGGCCAGCACCGCGGCCAGCTCCACCGGGTGGTGGCCGTAGTCGTCGATGAGGGTGTAGCGGCCGCCGGCGCAGGCCAGCTCGCCATGGCGCTGGAAGCGGCGGCCCACGCCCTCGAACCGCGCCAGCGCGCGCGCCAGCGGCGCATCGGACAGCCCCAGCTCGCGTCCCACCGCGATGGCGGCCAGGGCGTTGCGCACGTTGTGCTCGCCGGCCAGCGCCAGTTGCACGGGCAGGTCGGCCTGGCCGGCCTGGCAGGCGGTGAAGCGCATGCCGCCGCCGGCCAGCGCCTGCACGCCGGTGGCGCGCAGGTCGGCGCCCTCGTGCAGGCCGTAGGTGGTGACCGGGCGCTCGATGCGCGGCAGCACGGCGCGCACGCCGGCGTCGTCGCGGCACAGGATGGCGCGGCCGTAGAACGGCAGCCGGTGCAGGAAGTCGACGAAGGCGCCGTGCAGGCGCGCGAGGTCGTGGCCGTAGGTCTCCATGTGGTCGGCGTCGATGTTGGTGACGACGGCGATCACGGGGTTCAGGAACAGGAACGAGGCGTCGCTCTCGTCGGCTTCGACGACGATGAACTCGCCGGCGCCGAGCCGGGCGTTCGCGCCGCTGCTGCGGAGCTGGCCGCCGATCACGTAGGTCGGGTCGAGCCCGGCCTCGGCCAGCACGCTGGCGACCAGCGAAGTCGTGGTCGTCTTGCCATGCGTGCCGGCGATCGCGATGCCCCGCTGCAGGCGCATCAGCTCGGCCAGCAGCACCGCGCGCGGCACCACCGGCACGCGCTGCGCGCGCGCGGCCAGCACCTCCGGGTTGCCGGCCGGCACGGCGGTGCTGGTGACCACGGCCTGCGCGCCGGCGATGTGCGTCGCGGCGTGGCCGATGAAGACCTGCACGCCGAGTTCGGCCAGGCGGCGCGTGACGGCGCTCTCGTGCAGGTCCGAGCCGGACACGCGGTAGCCCTGCGCCTGCAGGATCTCGGCGATGGCGCTCATGCCGGCGCCGCCGATGCCGACGAAGTGGAGGTGCTTCAAGGCGTGCTTCATGCCACGACCAGCTTTTCGATCTCGTCGGCCACGCGGGCCGCGGCGTGCGGGCGGGCCAGGCCGCGGGCCCGCTCGGCCATCGCGAGCAGCGAGGCCCGCGTCTGGCCGCGCAGGGTCTGCGCCAGCCCGGCGGCGGTCAGCTCGCTTTGCGCGATATGCAGCGCCGCCCCCTGCCCCGCCATCCAGGCCGCGTTGTCGCGCTGGTGCGCCGTGGTGCGGGCCACCAGCGGCACCAGGATCGCCGGCACCCCGGCGGCGCACAGCTCGCTGACCGTGATGGCGCCGGCACGGCACACCATCAGGTCGCAGGCGGCCAGCTGCTGCGGCATCTCGGCGATGTACGGCAGCACCTCGGCCGCGATGCCGGCCTGCGCGTAGGCGGCGCGCACGCCCTCGGCCTGCGCGGCGCCGGTCTGGTGCACCACCTGCGGCCGCTCGGCCGCGTCCAGCAGCGCCAGCGCCGCCGGCACGGTCTGGTTCAGCACCTGCGCCCCCAGGCTGCCGCCCACCACCAGCAGGCGCAGCGGGCCCTGGCGGCCGGCGTAGCGCAGGGCCGGCGCGGGCAGGGCCTCGATCTCGGCACGCACCGGGTTGCCGGTGACGACGGCGTGCCGGGTCTTCGCTGCGGCCTCGCCCGCGAAACCGAAGGCCACGCGGTCGGCCACCGGCAGCAGCCAGCGGTTGCTCAGCAGCAGCGCCGCGTCGGCGTTCACCAGCAGCAGCGGCCGGCGCAGCAGCGCGGCCATCAGCCCGCCCGGAAAGCACACGTAGCCGCCCATGCCCAGCACGGCATCGGCGCCGCGCCGGCGCAGCACGCGCAGGCAGGCCCCGAACGCCCCCAGCAGGCGCAGGCCGCCCGCGAGCGCATGCAGCCCGCCCTTGCCGCGCAAGCCCGAGAACGCGATGGTGTCCAGCGCGATGCCGGCCTGCGGCACGAGCCGGTTCTCCATGCCGTGCGCGGTGCCCAGCCAGCTGACGCTCCAGCCGCGGCCCTGCATCTCGCGCGCCACCGCCAGGCCGGGGATGATGTGGCCCCCGGTGCCGGCGGCCATGATCACCAGGCGCCTCATGCTCGGCCGCCTCGCATCAGCGCCCGGTTCTCCACGTCCGCCCGCACCACCATCGCCAGCGCGATGAAGTTCATCAGGATCGCCGAGCCGCCGTAGCTCATCAGCGGCAGCGTCAGGCCCTTGGTCGGCAGCACGCCCAGGTTGACGCCCATGTTGATGAAGGTCTGGAAGCCGAACCACACGCCGATGCCCTGACACAGCAGGCCGGCGAACACGCGGTCGAGCGCGATGGCCTGGCGGCCGATGAGGAAGATGCGCCGCGTGAGCCAGAAGAACAGGCCGATGACGGTGGCCACGCCGACGAAGCCCAGCTCCTCGCCGATCACGGCGAGCAGGAAGTCGGTGTGCGCCTCGGGCAGGTAGTTCAGCTTCTCGACCGAGTTGCCCAGCCCCTGGCCGAAGAACTGGCCGCGGCCGATGGCGATCAGCGAGTGCGTGAGCTGGTAGCCCTTGCCCTGCGCGTACTTCGGGTTCCAGGGGTCGAGGTAGGCCAGGATGCGCTCGCGGCGCAGGTCGTCGAAGGCGATGATGATGGCGAAGGTGATCACGATCACCAGCGCGATGAGGAAGAACATGCGCGCATTGACGCCGCCCAGGAACAGGATGCCCATCGCGATGGTGGCGATGACGATGAAGGCGCCCATGTCGGGCTCGCGCAGCAGCAGTGCGCCGGCGAAGGCCACCGCCACCACCATGGGCGTGACGGCGCGGAAGAAGTTCTCGCGCGCGTCCATCCGCCGCACCATGTAGTTGGCGGCATACAGCGCGATCGCCAGCTTGGCCAGCTCGCTGGGCTGGAAGTTCATGATCCCCAGCGGGATCCAGCGGCGCGAGTAGTTCACCACCTTGCCGATGAAGGGCACGAGCACGAGCGCCAGCAGGATCAGCGCGAGGACGAAGACGGCCGGGGCCTGCTTCTCCCAGAAGCCCATCGGCACCTGCACCACGGCCACCGCCACCACGAAGGCGATCGCCAGCGAAAGCACGTGGCGCTCCAGGAAGAAGCCCTGCGAGTAGGCGGCGAAGCGTGGGCTGTCGTTGAGCGCGATCGAGGCCGAATACACCATCACCACGCCCAGCCCCACCAGCACCGCCACCACCGCCAGCAGGGTCTGGTCGAAGGCCAGCAGGCGCACCGGGCGCGCACCGGCGATGTCCACCTGGTCGCGCACCGGCAGCGCGCCGCGGTCGACGCCGCCGAGCGCGAACCAGCCCTTCAGCTTGTCCAGCGCGGCGCTCATGCCAGCGCCCCGCGTTCGTGCGCCAGCGCCTGCACCGCCTGCACGAACACCTCGGCGCGGTGGGCGTAGTGGCGGAACATGTCGAGGCTGGCGCAGGCCGGGCTGAGCAGCACGGCGTCGCCGGGCCGCGCCTGCTCGAAGCACCAGGCCACCGCCGCCTCCAGGCTGGCGTGGCGCTGCAGCGGCAGGCCTGCGACGACGCCGCCGATCGCGGCCTCGATCGCCGGCGCGTCGCGGCCGATGGTCGCCACCGCGCGCGCATGGCGCGCCAGCGGCGCGCCCAGCGGGCTGAAGTCCTGCCCCTTGCCGTCGCCGCCCAGGATCACGACCAGGCGGCCCGGCGCGACATCGGCGCCCAGGCCGACGAGCGCGGCCACCGTCGCCCCGACATTGGTGCCCTTGCTGTCGTCGTAGGCCTCGACCTCGCCGACGCGGCCCACCGGCTGCACGCGGTGCGGCTCGCCGGCGTATTCGCGCAGGCCGTGCAGCATCGGCCCCAGCGGGCAGCCGATGGCGGTGGCCAGGGCCAGCGCGGCGAGCGCGTTGGCCGCGTTGTGGCGGCCGCGCACGCGCAGCGCGTCGGCCGGCATCAGGCGCTGGAGGTGGATCTCCGCCTCCTCGCCCTTCTTCAGCTTCACGCCCTCTTCGGCCGGCAGCGCGCGCACCAGCCAGGCCATGGCGTTCTCGACCACGAGGCCGAAGTCCCCCGGGCGCTGCGGCGCGTCGAGCCCGAAGCGCAGCACCGCGCGCTCGCTGGGCTTCGGCTTGCCCTTGACGATCGTCGGCCCGGGCACCATCGCCTCGACGCCCGGGTCGTCGCGGTTGATCACCATCACCGCCTGCCGGCCGAACACGCGCTGCTTGGCGGCGGCGTAGGCGGCCATCGTGCCGTGCCAGTCGAGATGGTCCTGGGTGACATTGAGCACCGTGGCGGCCGATGGTTCGAAGCCGCGCACGCCGCTGCCGCCGCCTTCGAGCTGGAAGCTGGACAGCTCGAGCACCCAGACCTCGGGCAACGCGTCGCGCGCCAGCTCGGCGCCCAGCGTGTCGAGCAGCGTCGGCCCGATGTTGCCGGCGGTGGCCACGCGGCGGCCG
>JAGWLO010000099.1 GCA_028872015.1 Burkholderiales bacterium
AAGCAGGCCTCGAGGCTGGGCTCGACGCGGGTGATGACGGCCTTGTAGATGTTGCCCTTGCGCTGCTCGCGCCCTTCGATCTCGGTCTCGAAGTCGAGCAGCTTCTGGCCATCGACGATCGCCAGCCGCCGCTCTTCGGGCTGCGTGGCGTTGATCAGCATGCGTTTCATGTGCACTCCGGTGCGGCGCACGGACCCTCACGGGCCGGTGCGCCAGGCCTGACATCGATGCACGAGAAACGCTGCGAAACCCTGGTCGCGAGTGCCCTGGACTGCCGGGTTCCGCCGCGTCGGGCGGTCAGCGCGGCAGCGTTGGCGCGTGCGCACCGGCAGGCTGCGCGGCAGCGGCCGCCGCCTGCGCCGACCGCCGCGGATCGCGCGGCGATGCTCCGCCGCGCACGACGCCGGCAGCGCGTGCTGCATCGGGTGCGGGGGAGGTGGCGAAGGACGGGGACGGCATGGCTGCTGCGGGCGCACCGGGCGCGGGGCGCAAGGCCCTCGAAAGGACGGCCTCGCACCGCTGAATTCACGTGGGTCCCGGCGTCGGGGCGACGCCGGAAGCGGGTTCGGGTTGCGACTCTCTGCCGCCTGCCGCTGCAGCCCTGCCGGGCACTCTGGGTTCCCGGCACTGGCCAGCTTCAGCAGGCGTTGCATCACTCTTTGCCCGCACGACGATCGTGCGGCGCGCTCCACGCCAGCCCTGGAAGTGGCCGGGTAAACTCCGGCAAATCAAGCACTTACAGCACGAACGTGGAGCCGCGGATTATAGGGGCCAAAGCCGGCGACGAAGCCCCCCGGGCGCGGCACCTGACGGTGGACGCCGAATCCGCCGGCCAGCGGCTGGACAACTACCTGCTGCGCGTGCTCAAGGGCGTGCCGAAGACGCATGTCTACCGCGTCATCCGCAGCGGTGAGGTGCGCGTCAACAAGGGCCGTGCCGGCGCCGACACGCGGGTGGCCGACGGCGACGACATCCGCCTGCCGCCGCTGCGCCTGCCCGAGCGCAGCCAGGCCCTGCCGGCGCCGGCGCGCGAGTTCGCGGTGCTGTTCGAGGACGACCACCTGCTGGCCATCGACAAGCCCGCCGGCGTGGCCGTGCACGGTGGCAGCGGCGTGGCCTTCGGCGTCATCGAGCAGCTGCGCCGGGCGCGGCCGCAGGCGAAGTTCCTCGAGCTGGTGCACCGGCTCGACCGCGAGACCTCGGGCGTGCTGCTGCTGGCCAAGAAGCGCAGCGCGCTCACCGCGCTGCAGGACCAGTTCCGCCACCGCGGGACCGCCAAGATCTACGCCGCGCTGGTGTTCGGCGCCTGGCCCGAGGCGCTGAAGGTGATCGACCTGGCGCTGCACAAGGCCAGCGACGAGGCCGGCGAGCGCAACGTGCGCGTGGTCGCGGCCGACCATGCCGACGGCCGGCGCTCGATCACGCTGGTGAAGGTGGCGCAGCGCTGCGGCGCGCTGACGCTGCTCGACGTCACGATCAAGACCGGGCGCACGCACCAGATCCGCGTCCACCTGGCGCACAGCGGCCACCCGATCGTGGGCGACCCCAAGTACGGCGACTTCGCGCGCAACAAGGCCTACGCCCGCGAGCGGACCTTCGGGCGCATGTTCCTGCATGCGCGCGAACTCGCCTTCGACCACCCGGCCAGCGGCGAGCGCATCACCCTTGCGGCACCGCTGCCCGACGACTGCCAGAAACTGCTGAATCCATGAACCCCCGCCGCTTCGATCTCGTCGTCTTCGACTGGGACGGCACCCTGTTCGACAGCACGACGCTGATCGTGCGCTGCATCCAGGCCGCCTGCCGCGACCTCGGCGTCGCCGTGCCCAGCGACGAGGCTGCGGCCTACGTCATCGGCCTGGGCCTGCACGATGCGCTGCAGCACGCGGCGCCGGGCCTGCCGCCGGATCGCTACCCCGAGCTCGGGGCGCGCTACCGCCACCACTACTGGGCGCGCCAGCACGAACTGGTGCTGTTCCCGGGCACGCTGGAGATGCTGCAGGCTCTGCGCGAGCGCCAGCACCTGCTGGCGGTGGCCACCGGCAAGAACCGGCGCGGGCTGAACGACGCGCTGGCGCATGCCCAGCTGCAGGGGCTGTTCGACGCCACGCGCACCGCCGACGAGACGGCGAGCAAGCCCGACCCGCTGATGCTGCGCGAGCTGATGACCGAGCTGGGCGTGCCCCCCGCGCGCACCCTGATGATCGGCGACACCACGCACGACCTGCTGCTGGCCGCCAACGCCGGCACGCCGCGGGTGGCGGTCAGCTACGGCGCGCACGGGCGCGAGGCCTTCGCGCCGCACGAGCCGCTGTTCGTGGCCCACAGCACGCGCGAACTGCACGACTGGCTGCTGGCACATGGCTGAGCCGCCGCTCGCGGCCGGGGCACCGGCGCCGCCGGGCCCCGAGCCCCTGTGCCGATCGCAAGACCTGGTCGAGCGCGGCCGCGCCTGGGTGTGGAGCGTGCTGCAGTACGGCCAGCCGGTGCGCGCCTTCGCGCTGCGCTTCGACGGCCGGGTGCACGCCTATCTCAACCGCTGCGCCCATGTGCCCACCGAGATGGACTGGCAGCCCGGCGAGTTTCTCGACAGCGACCGGCGCTGGATCCTGTGCTCGATCCACGGCGCCACCTACGACCCGGCCAGCGGTCGCTGCGTCGGCGGGCCCTGCGGCCGCGGCCGGCTCACGCCGATCGCCACCGAAGAGCGCGACGGCGCGGTGCTGTGGCAGCCCACGCGCGACATCCGGCCCGCCGCCGCGGGGTCCGCGGCATGACCGATCCGGGCGAGCGCGTCGCGGTGCTGCTGCAGCACGCGCTGCCCAAGCAGGCACTCACACGCCTGGGCGGGATCGTCGCCCGCGCCCGTGGCGGCGCGGCGACGACGGCGCTGATCCGCTGGTTCATCACCCGCTACGGCGTGGACATGGCCGAGGCGGCCGCGCCCGACCCGGCCGCCTACCGCAGCTTCAACGAGTTCTTCACGCGCGCGCTGGCGCCCGGCGCCCGGCCGCTGGCCGCGGCCGACTGGATCTGCCCGGTCGACGGCGCGATCAGCCAGTTCGGGGCCATCGGCGGCGATCGCATCTTCCAGGCCAAGGGCCACGACTACAGCGCCACCGCGCTGCTGGGCGGCGATGCCGCGCTGGCCGCGCAGTTCCGGGACGGCCACTACGCCACCCTGTACCTGAGCCCGCGCGACTACCACCGCATCCACATGCCGGCGGCGGGCCGGCTGCGCCGCATGGTGCACGTGCCCGGCGCGCTGTACTCGGTGAACCCGGCCACGGCGCGCGGCGTGCCGGGGCTGTACGCGCGCAACGAGCGCGTGGTGTGCCTCTTCGACGGCGAGCGCGGGCCCTGGGTGCTGGTGCTGGTGGGCGCCACCATCGTGGGCAGCATGGCCACCGTCTGGCACGGCGTGGTCAACCCGCCGCGGCCGCGGCAGGCGCGCAGCTGGGAATACGCCCCGGGCGCGGTGAGCCTGCGCCAGGGCGACGAGATGGGCCGCTTCCTGCTCGGCTCCACCGTGGTGCTGCTGTGGCCGCGCGGGCCCCTGCGCTTCGACCCCGCCTGGCAGCCGGGCGGCGCGGTGCGCCTGGGCCGGCCGATGGCCGCCGTGGGCTGAGCGGCCCGGCCGGCCGGCCGAACTGCCGCCGATCGCCACCGGACCGCCCTGCCGTGCGCGCCGGCCCCGCGCCGGCCTCGATGTGGCCGCGGAACGTCGCGCTTTTTGCCGTTTCGGCCGCGGGGGCGCACCCTAGGATCGCCGCATGCTCGACCTGTACTCGCGTGGCGGCCGGCGGCCGGCGGCGGCCCTTGCGGCCGCCCTGGCGGCGCTCGGCCTGTTCGCATCGACCCCGGCCCACGCCGGCGACGGCAAGCTGCTGCTCACCGGCGGCGTCAGCAGCATCGACGGCGCGGCCGGCGGCGGCCTCACGCCCTGGGCCGTGACCGGCACCTACGCCACGCGCGGCCAGTGGGGCGTGTCGGCCTACGCCACCGCCGCCCGCACCCAGGACTACGGCCTGGCCGTGAGCGGCGCCGCCGCGAGCTGGGACAACCGCGTCGAGCTCTCGTTCGCGCGGCAGGATTTCGACACCCGCGACAACCTGGCCGCGCTCGGCCTGGCCGGCCTGCACCTGAAGCTGGACGTCGTGGGCCTGAAACTGCGCGTGGCCGGCGAGGCCATCCTCGACAGCGACCGCTGGACGCCGCAGATCGCCATCGGCGTGCTGCACAAGCGCGTCGATGCCGGCGCGCTGGCGCCTACGCTCACTGGCGCCCTGGGCGCCGCCCCCTCGGGCACCGACGTCTACGTCAGCGCGACCAAGCTCTTCCTGGCGCCGGGCCTGCTGGCCAACCTCACGCTGCGCCTGACGCAGGCCAACCAGGGCGGGCTGCTGGGCTATGGCGGCGCGCAGGGGCAGGGCCGTCGCATCGAGCCCGAGTTCTCGCTCGCCTGGCTGGCCAGCCGGCACCTGGCTGTCGGCCTCGAGGGCCGGGCCCAGCCCGACAACCTGGACCGCAGCGTGCTGGGCACCGGCGCGCTGAAGGCGGACGACTGGTTCGACGTCTTCGCCGCCTGGGCGCCGAACAAGACCGTCTCGCTCACCCTGGCCTGGGTCGACCTCGGCCGCATCGTGCCGGCGCTGCAGCCGCGGCGCCAGAACGGCGCCTACCTGTCAGCGCAGCTCGCGTACTAGCCTTCCGCGGAGACTTCCATGCGACGCCACTTCCTCGCCCTGCTCGCTGCCGGGCTGCTGTGCGCCGGCGGCGCGGCGCGCGCGGCCGACGACCAGCTCTTCCGGGCCCTGGGCGGCCAGCGCGGCATCGCCGGCCTGATGGCGGACTTTGCGCTGCGCCTGAAGCAGGACCCCGTCATCGGCCACTACTTCGATCACACCATCGCCCAGGGCCTGGCCGATTCGCTGACCGAGCAGATCGCTGCCGTCAGCGGCGGCCCCGTCGTCTACCGCGGCGCCCGGATGGACAAGGCCCATGCCGACCTGGGCATCGGCCGCGCGGACTTCAACCGCCTGGTCGAGGTGCTGCAGGACACGATGGACGCCCACGGCGTGCCCTTCCACACCCAGAACGAGCTGCTGGCGCTGCTGGCGCCGATGTACCGCCAGATCGTCACGCGCTGAGCAGGCCGCGCCGCTCGATGAAACGCACCACCTCGGCCAGCCCCTGCCGCGTCTGCAGGTTCGTCATCACGTAGGGCCGCCGCGCCTGCTCGCCCGCGTGGTCGGGCCGCATGCGCTGCGTGTCGGCCTCCATCACCGCCAGGCTGGCGCCCACATGGGGCGCGAGGTCGATCTTGTTGATCACCAGCAGGTCGCTCTTGGTGATGCCGGGGCCGCCCTTGCGCGGGATCTTCTCGCCGGCGGCGACGTCGATCACGTACAGCGTCAGGTCGCTCAGCTCGGGGCTGAAGGTGGCGGCCAGGTTGTCGCCGCCGGATTCGATGAACACGATGTCGGCCTGCGGAAACTGCTGCAGCAGCCGGTCCACCGCCTCGAGGTTGATCGAGGCGTCCTCGCGGATCGCGGTGTGCGGGCAGCCGCCGGTCTCCACGCCCACGATGCGCTCGGGCGCCAGCGCGCCGGCCACCGTGAGCAGGCGCTGGTCTTCCTTGGTGTAGATGTCGTTCGTCACCACCACCAGGTCCCAGCGCTCGCGCATCGCCTTGCACAGCAGCTCGACCAGGGTCGTCTTGCCCGAGCCCACGGGGCCGCCCACGCCCACCCGCAGCGGCGGCAGCTTCTTGGTCCGGCCCGCGATCCGGTGCCCTGCATTCGTGTTCATGCCGGGCATGATGCCCGAAGCCCGCGCGCCCGATGTCACGTCCAGGTCACCCCCGGGCGGTGGCGCCGCCGAGCGCGGCTCCCTACATTGCGTCGATCGCAACGCCACAGCCGCCGCAACCCGGCGCACGGGAGCTCCCATGATGTCGAAGTCGATCCGCGCCGTGCTGCCGGCCATCGCCCTGGGTTTGGGCGCGGCAAGCGCCTGCGCCGCGCCTGTGCAGTTCTTCGACGGCACCTTCAACCTGGCGAACTACAGCCAGCTGGCCTACGCCACCGACCCCTCGGTCACCATCTCCGCCAGCCAGATCACGAGCGGCGGCAACCCGGGCGATGCGCTGTCGGTGCAGTTCAGCAACAGCGGCGGGGCCGTCAACCTGATCTCGTACCAGGGCTTCGTGAACACCTCGTTCAGCTACGACCCGTCGGCGCAGGGGGCGGTGACGGGCATCGATTTCTCGTCCGACCGCTATGTCGATTTCGGCAGTTCCCTCAACCCGCAGCTGACCACCTTCTCGCGCCCGCTGCTGCTGCAATCGGGGGTGTACTACCTGGCGCCGTTCGCCGATCCCCAGACGCGCGGGGCCTGGTTCACCAGCGCGATCACGGGCCTGACCGCGGCCGATTTCTCCAGCTTCGATTTCGGCACCGGCACCAGCAACGCGGCCCTGCACCCCGATTTCTCGGCCAGCGGGGCCCCGATCGAGCTCGGCCTGGCGTCGCGCTTCGCGCTGGGCACCGCCCTCCAGCCCTTCAGGCTTTCCGGCCAGTTCCGGTTCGACAACCTCGCCATCACCGTGGAGCCCGCCGCCACCGTGCCCGAGCCGCCCACCTGGGCCCTGCTGGGGCTGGCGCTGCCGGTGCTGCTGTGGCGCCGGCGGCCGCGGGCCGCGCGGCCTTCAGCGGCCTAGCGGCCGGCGCAGCGCGGCCACCAGCGCCGGCCAGCGCGCATCGCCGCGCAGGCTGCGCAGGCTGGGGTCGGCGGCGATCAGCATCGCGTTCGGGTCGGCCTCGTCGATGGCCTGCCCGAGCAGCGCGAAGGCGGCATCGTTGCGGTGGCAGCGGGCCGCCACCACGGCCCGCATGTAAGGCGAAACGGGCGGCTGTGCCGGCCCCTGCTGCAGTTGCTGCATCAGCGCGTCGGCCTCGTCCAGGCACCCGGCGGCGGCCAGCGCCGCGGCCAGGCCGGCGATGCAGCCGGGGTGGTCCGGCATCAGGCCGCAGGCGCGCCGGTAATGCCCGATCGCCGCCTGGGGCTGGCTGCGCTCGATGGCCAGCACTCCGGCCAGGCCCACCAGCCCCAGGCTGTCGGGCGCGAGGTCCAGCGCCGCGTCGAGCTCGGCCTGCGCATCGTCCAGCCGCGCCTGCCCGATGCGCAGGTTGACCAAGTGCATGCGCGTGTGCAGGTACAGCGGGTCGAGCGCGCGCGCGCGGGCCAGCGCTGCGTCGGCGGCCTCGAACTCGCCTCGCGCCAGCAGGTGGCAGCCGTAGGCCGAGTGCACGAAGGCCAGCTCGGGCGCGGCCGCCGCTGCGCGCCTGAAGTGGCGCGTGGCGGCAGGCCAGTCGTGCCGGAACTGGTGCTCCAGGGCGCCCAGCAGCGTCAGCCCCACGGCATGGTCGGGCGCCACCCGCAGCGCCCGCTGCAGCGCCTCGGCCGCATGGTCGGCGGCTTCGCGCGGCGCGCGGTACCACCCGATGGCCAGGTTCAACCAGGCCCGGCCGGCGCCCACCAGTGCCGGCGCATGGTCGGGCGATTCACGCAGCGCGGCGTCGAAGCGCGACAGCGCCTGCTCGAGCGTCTGCGCCGAAAGTGGCTGGCGCAGGAAGTGCTCGCCGCGCTCGACCAGGTCGCGCGCGCGCCGGGTGGCGTCCACCGGGTGCCGCGGCGCGTCGCGCAGGGCCAGCACCGGCACGTAGCTGCCCACGGGCAGGTCGATGCGCATCGGCGCCTCGCGGCCCTCGGTGCGGAAGTAGTCATCCAGGCGCTTGCGCAGGCGCCGTGTCTCGACGCGCACGATGGAGTCCAGCCGCGGGTCGAAGCGGCCCGGCGAGCGGCCGAACACCTCTACCGCGAGCAGCGACTCCTTCAGCGTGGCCTGGTCGCCGCCCAGCGTGCGCTCGACCAGATGCCGCAGCAGCGCGCGGTGCCGGCGCGAGCTGCGGAAGGCGGCGCTGGACTCGATGTGCGCCAGCGCCAGCGCCACCTGCTGGCCAGTGAGCGCGAATGCTGCGGGGGCGGAGTCGTCGCGTTTCATCGGCCGGGGGATGCGCCTGCAGCCCTTATAGCCTGCCCAGGCGTCGCGCGCGGGTGCGGCGCCGTCAGGACCGGAACAGGCGCGAGTACTGCGTCTCGTGTTGCGCGCTCAGGATGGCGAGCATGGGCATGAAGGCCTGCCAGTCGTCCTCGGGCCGCTGCTGCGCCCGGGCCACCGCGCCGGGGATCGCGGCAGCCAGGCGCGACAACATGCGTTGCGCGGCCGCCTGGCCCAGCGGCACCGCCTTCATCGCGGCCTGCGCCAGGTTCTCGGCCCAGCTCCAGGCGAAGGCCAGCAGCGCGTCGCACGGGGCCGCACCGGCCAGCGTGGCTGCCAGGGCGAACGCGGTGGGCCATTGCGGTGCCTGGGCCAGCGCGGCCAGCTGCGCCACGCGCGGGTCGGCGGCCTGTTCGCCGTTGCGCAGCCAGTCGAGCAGCGCCCGGCCCATCTGCTCGGACTGCGCGCGCAGCTCGGCCGTCTCGCGCGTGCGGCGCAGCCAGTCGTTCACGGAGGTGATGCGCTCGATGTCGCCCGCCTGCCAGGCCTGGCAGGCGGCCGCCAGCGCCGGCAGGTCGGCGCGCGCCAGGCCCAGGCCCAGCTGCGCCAGCAGCCAGTCGCCGGCCTGCGCCTCGTCCCCGATGCAGCCCGCTTCGACCGCCGCTTCCAGCCCCTCGGAGTAGCTGAAGCCCCCCACCGGCAGCGCCGGCGAGGCCAGCCACAGCAGGTGCAGCAGCGTGGCCCGCGGCAGGCTCATTCAGTGGGGATGGTCGTGGTCGTGGCCGTGGTCATGCCCGTGCCCGTGCCCGTGCCCGTGCGCCGTGGCGGCCTGGTAGGCGCCGCCCTCGGGCTCGAACGGGGCCAGCGCCTCGGTCACGATCAGGTGCATCCGCCGCAGCATGTCGGCCAGCACCGGGTCGGGCTCGATCTGCAGGCGCTCGGGCTGCAGGTCGACCGCCACGTGCCGGTTGCCCAGGTGGTAGGCCGCGCGAAGCAGGTCGCCCGGCGCGCCGTGTTCGGGGCAGGGCCGCACCACCAGCACCGGCTGCGGCGCGGCCTGCACGACGATCAGCGAGCCGTCCTCGGCCACCAGCACGTCGCCGCCGCGCACCGCGCTGCCGCGCGGCAGGAACACGCCAATGGCGCGGCCGCCGTCGTCGGTGGCGTCGAAGCGGCTCTTCTGGCGCACGTCCCAGCCAAGCGTGACGCGCGCGGCGCGCCGCAGCAGCGCGGGCGCCAGTCCGCGCCCCTGGGGCATGAGCTTGTCGACGGTGAGCATGGGGGCGCGTCAGAACAGGAAGTATCTCTGCGCCAGGGGCAGCAGCGTGGCCGGGTCGCAGGTGAGCAGCTGGCCGTCGGCGCGCACGCGGTAGGTCTGGGCGTCGATCTCCATCCGCGGCAGGTAGGCGTTGTGCACCATGTCGGCCTTGGTGACCGTGCGGCAGCCGCGCACGGCGGCCAGGCGCTTGTGCAGGCCGAGCTCGTCGCCGACGTCGGCGTCCAGCGCGCTGTGGCTGACGAAGCTCAGGCTGGTGGCCCCCGGCAGGCGGCCGAAGCTGCCGAACATCGGGCGGTGGTGCACCGGCTGCGGCGTCGGGATGCTGGCGTTGGCGTCGCCCATCAGCGCCGCGGCGATGAAGCCGCCCTTCAGGATCAGGCTCGGCTTGACGCCGAAGTAGGCCGGCCGCCACAGCACCAGGTCGGCCCACTTGCCGACCTCGATGCTGCCCACCTCGTGCGCGATGCCGTTGGCGATCGCCGGGTTGATCGTGTACTTGGCGATGTAGCGCTTGACGCGGAAGTTGTCGTGCCGCGCCGTGTCCTCGGGCAGGGTGCCGCGCTGGCCCTTCATCTTGTGCGCCGTCTGCCAGGTGCGGATGACGACCTCGCCCACGCGGCCCATGGCCTGGCTGTCGCTGCTCATCATGCTGATGGCGCCCAGGTCGTGCAGCACGTCCTCGGCGGCGATGGTCTCGCGCCGGATGCGGCTCTCGGCGAAGGCCAGGTCCTCGGCGATGCCCGGGTCGAGGTGGTGGCACACCATCAGCATGTCCAGGTGCTCGTCCACGGTGTTGGCCGTGTA
>JAGWLO010000023.1 GCA_028872015.1 Burkholderiales bacterium
CGCCGCAGCAGCACAGCTACGAGGGGCTGAACACGCCCAGCGTGTGGCGCAGCGCGCGCAGCCAGGCCGCGGCGAAGGTGGATGCGCTGGCCAGCAACGGGATGGACGAGATCGAGATCCCGGCGTTCCTGCGCAAGCAGGCGGACTGATCGGGCAGGACCTGCGCCCAGGGCGGCCGGGGTCGGCCGCCCTGGGCGACGCGCACCGCGTCGCGCCGGGGCGGCGACGCCGCGCGCGGGCTCAGCGCAGCGTCAAGGGCGGCCCGGCTATGCGCAAGGCCTGCAGCACCGATGCGTCGGGCCAGCGCCAGCCGCCGACCAGCGCCGCGTCGTCAGTCGCACGCGGCCACCAGCGCTGCAGCACCCAGGCGCCCGCCCCGAGGGCCTTGAGACTGCGCGCGGTTTCGACCAGGGCCTGGTCGCTGACCCAGGCCGGGTGGTAGGTGGTGCGGATCTCGTGCGCGACGCCGCTGGCGAGGACCAGCTCCAGCGCGCGCCGCGCCCGCAGGCCGCTGGACCGGCGCAGGGTCAGGGCGTCGTAGTCGGCAAAGCCGGTCTTCAGGTCGAATCCGACCCAGGCCAGACTGGGCAGCAGCGCCTGCAGCCGCTGCGGGTAGATGCCTGCGGTGTGCAGCGCCGCCCCCAGGCCCAGGCTGCGCACCTGGGCGACGGCCGCATCGAGCCGCGGTGCCAGGGTCGGCTCGCCGCCGCTGAAGACCACCCCGTCGAGCAGGCCCGCCCGCCGCTCCAGCACCCGCAGCACCTGGGTCCAGGACGGCCCGGCACCGGGCCCGCGCTGCTGCAGCACCGCGTTGTGGCAATAGGCGCAACGCCAGGGACAGCCCTGGACGAAGGCCACGGCGGCGAGGCGGCCGGGCCAGTCGACCGTGCTCAGCGGGGTGTAGCCGCCCAGCTCAATCACGGGCGGGGTCGGGTGCGCGGCAGTCTCGGTCGTGCCCCGGCTCGACGAAGGCCAGGCGCTCGTTGTATTCGCCCTGCTTGCCGATGTTGAAGGAAGCCACCGGGCGGAAATAGCCCATCACGCGCGTCCAGACCTCGCAGGGCTGGCGTTCGTGGGGCGCGAGGATGGCGTGGTGGACGGGGGTCTGAATCCGATTCATGAAAGCTCCTTTTGGGTGATGGAGGGCCGCTCGCCTTCGCGCGCCGCCGTGGCCGGCCCGCGCGCATCCGGACGGTCTGCCCTGCGCGCCAGCGCCTCGTCGTCGCAGCTCGGGCAGTAGGCATGCTCGCCCGCCAGATAGCCGTGGCGCGGGCAGATCGAGAAGGTCGGCGTGACCGTGATGTAAGGCAGCCTGAAGCGCCCGAGCGCACGCCGGACCAGCTCGCGACAGGCCGCCGCCGACGACACCCGCTCGCCCAGGTACAGATGCAGCACGGTGCCGCCGGTGTACTTGCGCTGCAGCGCCTCCTGGCGTTCGAGCGCGAGGAAGGGGTCGTCGGTGTAGCCCACCGGCAGCTGCGACGAGTTGGTGTAGTACGGCTGCGCGTCGGTGCCGGCCTGCAGGATGCCGGGCAGGCGCTTGCGATCTTCCTTGGCGAAGCGGTAGGTGGTGCCCTCGGCGGGCGTGGCCTCCAGGTTGTAGAGATGCCCGGTGGCTTCCTGGATCTGCACGATGCGCTGGCGGATGTGATCCAGGAAGCGCAGCGCAAACGCCTCGCCTTCCGGGGTGGTGATGTCTTCGCGGTCGGCGCTGAAGTTGCGGATCATCTCGTTGACGCCGTTGACGCCGATGGTCGAGAAGTGGTTGCGCAAGGTGCCCAGGTAGCGCCGCGTGTAGGGGAAGAGGCCGTTGTCGATATGGCCCTGGACGACCTTGCGCTTGATCTCCAGGCTGGCGCGCGCCAGCTCGATCAGGGCATCGGTGCGTGCCAGCAGCGCCGCCTCGTCCCCGGCATGCAGGTAGCCCAGGCGGGCGCAGTTGAGCGTCACGACGCCCAGCGAGCCGGTCTGCTCGGCCGAGCCGAACAGTCCGTTGCCGCGCTTGAGCAGTTCGCGCAGGTCGAGCTGCAGCCGGCAGCACATCGAGCGCACCATGCGCGGCTCGAGATCCGAGTTCAGGAAGTTCTGGAAGTACGGCAGGCCGTACTTGGCCGTCATCTCGAACAGCAGCTCGGTGTTCGGATGCGCCCAGTCGAAGTCGCGCGTGATGTTGTAGGTGGGGATCGGGAAGGTGAAGGCGCGGCCCTTCGCGTCGCCTTCCATCATGACCTCGATGTAGGCGCGGTTGATGAGGTCCATCTCGGATTGCAGCTCGCCGTAGGTGTAGGGCATCTCGCGGCCGGCGATGACAGGCACCTGCTCGCGCAGGTCCTCGGGGCAGACCCAGTCGAAGGTGAGGTTGGTGAACGGCGTCTGCGTGCCCCAGCGCGAGGGCACGTTCAGGTTGTGGATCAACTCCTGCAGGCACTGCCGCACCTGGGCGTAGCCCAGCTGGTCGGCGCGCACGTAGGGCGCCAGGTAGGTGTCGAAGGAGCTCAGCGCCTGGGCGCCGGCCCATTCGTTCTGCAGCGTGCCCAGGAAGTTGACGATCTGGCCCATGGCGCTCGACAGATGGCGCGGCGGCCCGGCCTCGATCTTGCCCGGCACGCCGTTGAGCCCCTCGTGGAGCAGCGTGCGCAGCGACCAGCCGGCGCAGTAGCCGGCCAGCATGTCGAGGTCGTGGATGTGGAAGTCGGCCTCGCGGTGGGCGAGGCCCACGGCCGGCGGGTAGACATGATCCAGCCAGTAGTTGGCCATGACCTTGCCCGAGACGTTCAGGATCAGGCCGCCCAGCGAATAGCCCTGGTTGGCGTTCGCGTGCACGCGCCAGTCCTGCTGCGCCAGGTATTCGTTGACCGAGCGCTCGACATCCACCGAGACCTGGCGATCGCGCCGCAGGCGCCGGTGCTGCTCGCGGTAGACGATGTAGGCGCGCAGCGTCGCGAAGTGACCGGACTCGTCGAGCACGCGCTCGACCTCGTCCTGGATCTGCTCGACCCCGGTCACGCGCCGGTGCAGCCGCTCGACGACGCCGGCCGTCAGTTCGGCGGCGCGCTGCGCGCCGAACTCGCCGGTGGCCGCCGCCGCGCGGGCGATGGCGTCCCGGATCTTCGTGGGCGCGAAGGCGGCCGTGCGCCCGTCGCGCTTGAGCACCGCGAGCGGGAGGGTGGCCGGGGCGCAGGCGACGGCGGGCGATGCAGGGGCGTGGGTCATGATGGACACTAAATGTGTGGTGCGGATAAGGAAGATACGCTACCTGTAGCGTGTCTGCGCAAGATTGCAGCACCCTGCTTTGATCCAGCGCAAGCGTCGATCGGCGCCAGGCGCGGCTGCGCTGCGTGGCCGCGGCCCGGGCGGTCCGTCCCGCACCGTCCCGCGCGCTTCGACCCGGCAGGCTTGACCCCGGTCAACGGCGAAGGCCGGCGCCCTGCCTAAAGTGACGGCCCCGCTCATCGCTTCCTCGCGGGGTTGGAGCTCGCCATGCGCGACCGTTTTTCAGTACCGGCAGGCGGCTGCGGGCCGTCCGGGCTCGCGCCGGGGATCCGGGTGCCGCTCGTGCCGGCTCCGCGCGGCCGCCTGCGCTGGTGGCCGGCGGCTGATTGCGCGTGAGGGGCGCCCTCGCAGCGGACTGGCCGCATGTCGAACCCGGCCTGGCTGCACGGCTGGTCGCCAGCGGGCTGCGGCCGCTCCAATTGGCCGGACGGCAGCTGCTGCCGGTGGTGCAGGGCGGCATGGGGGTGGGTGTGTCGGCGCACCGGCTTGCCGGCGCCGTGGCGGCGCAAGGCGCCGTGGGCACGCTGTCCAGCGTCGATCTGCGCCGCCACCATCCGGACCTGATGGAGCGCACACGCGGGCTGGACCTGGGGCATCCGGCCGAAGCGCGGCGTCTCATCGACGACGCCAATCTCGAGGCCATCACGCGCGAAGTCACCGCCGCCCGCGAGCGCGCCCAGGGACGCGGTCTGGTGGCCATCAACGTGATGCGTGCGGTCAGTGCCTACGCCGCTTCGGTCCAGCGTGCGCTGGAGGCCGGTGTGGACGCCGTCGTCGTCGGCGCCGGCTTGCCCCTGGACCTGCCCGACCTGGCGCAGCAACACCCGCGTGCGCTGCTCATCCCCATCCTCAGCGATGCGCGCGGCGTGCAGCTCATCGTCAGGAAGTGGGAACGCAAGAAGCGGCTGCCCGATGCCATCGTCATCGAGCACCCGCGCCTGGCCGGTGGCCACCTCGGTGCGGCCAAGGTGGCCGATCTCGGGGACCCTCGCTTCGACTTCGAGACGGTGATTCCGCAGTCGCTGGCCTTCCTGCGCGCGGCGGGCATCGAGAGCCAGGTTCCGCTGATTGCCGCCGGGGGCATCCGCAGCTGCGAAGACATCGCCCGGCTGCAGGCCCTGGGGGCATCGGCCGTGCAGCTCGGCACGCCCTTCGCCGTCACCCAGGAATGCGACGCCCACCCCGAGTTCAAGCGGGTGCTGGCGCAAGCGCAGGAAAGTGACCTGGTGACGTTCACCAGCGTCGCCGGCTTGCCCGCACGCGCCGTGAACACGGCCTGGCTGCGCAACTACCTGGCGCTCGAAGGCAAGCTCCAGGCCGTGGCCCACCCGCGGCACCGATGCACCAAGGCCTTCGATTGCCTCGCGCAGTGCGGGCTGCGCGACGGTCTGACGGGGTGGGGCCAGTTCTGCATCGACAACCAGCTCGCCGCCGCGCTCAGGGGCGATGTCCGCAAGGGCCTGTTCTTTCGTGGCGCCGGCGCGCTGCCTTTCGGGCCCGAGATCCGCAGCGTGCGCGACTTGCTCGTTCACATGCTGACGCGCGGGTCGTCCGCGGCCGAGCCGGGGCCGCTGGCCGCAGCGCCTCCCGGGGGCGATACACCCTGAGCCGCAAGCGCCCGCTTGCGCGCCTGCCGCTGCGCCGCAGCCTTCCTGCAGACTGCTGCCGACGGGCTTCGCGGAGTCCGGCGCCGATGGGATTCCGCGTCGTGCCGGGGTCCCGCCTGGATCGGCGCCGCCGGGCCGGGCGCGCCCTTAGCATCGCCCCGCGGCAAAGGGGACGGCGATGCAAGAGGCGGGACGATGAGTCGAGGGAGCCCAGTCGGGCGCGGCGGCGGCCGGTACGGCCTGCGCATGCTGGCCAGCGATGCGATGGCCGGCTTCGTGGCGTCGATCGTGCTCATCACCAACATCGTCTCGTTCTCGGCGCTGATGTTCCCCGGCGCGCTGGCCCACGGCGCTGCCACCGCCATCTGGGCGATGCTGGTCGGCGGCGCCATCGTCGGGGCGTGGGTGTCGTGGCGCACCACGCTGCCGCCGATCGCCAGCGGCATGGACTCGCCCACCGGGGCGGTGCTCGTGGTGGTGTCGGCCTCGGCCGGCCACGCCCTGCTGGCCGCCGGCAGCACGCCGCCGCAGGCCATCGAGGCCACGATGCTGCTGTTCACCGTGGCCACGGCGCTGTCGGGCGCGCTGCTGCTCGGGCTGGGGGTGGCCCGCTGGGGGGCCTCGCTGCGCTTCGTCCCCTACTTCGTGGTCGCCGGTTTCCTGGGGGCCACCGGTTGGCTGCTCATCACCGGCGGCATCCGCATGGCCACCGGGCACCGGCTGGACGACCTGCTGTCCCCCTGGACCGGCCCCGAGGCGGCCAAGCTGGCCTGCGCCATCGCGGTGGGTGCCGTGTTCCTGGCGCTGCGGCGCTGGGTGCGCTGGCCGCTGGCGCTGCCGGCTGCGCTGCTCGCGATGACGGCCCTGGGCACCCTGGCGCTGCGCCGGCTCGGGCTGGCGGGGCCGGCGCAGGGCTGGTACCTGCCCTCGCTGGGCATGCTCACGCCCTGGCAGCCGCTGCCGGCGGCGCACGCCACGGCCCTGCCGCTGCGCACGTTCATCGGCCACCTGCCGGAGTTGGTGGCGGTGGCGATCGTGGCGCTGGTCTCGCTGGTGACCAAGATGTCGAGCCTGGAGGCGACGCGCAAGACCGCCAGCGATCTCGACGTGGAGCTGCGCGCGCACGGCCTGGCCACGCTCGTGGCGGTGCCCCTGGGCGGCATCGCCAGCAGCATGCAGATGGGCACCAGCCGCCTGCTCGAGAACGCCGGCAGCGCCAGCCGCTTCAGCGGCATGGCCTGCGCCGCGGTGCTGGCCGCCGTGGCGCTGCTGCACTTCGACCTGCCGGCGCTGATCCCGCTGCCGATCGCTGCCGGGCTGGTGTTCCAGATCGGCTGGGGCTTCCTGGTGGAGGCTTTCGCCAAGCCGCTGGCCCAGCGCGCCCGGCTGAACCTGCTGCTGGCGCTGGTCATCATGGCGGCCTGCGTGCGCTACGGCTACCTCACGGGCATCCTGGGAGGCCTGGTGTTCGCCTGCCTGCTGTTCGCCGTCAGCTACGCCCGCCTGGGCGTGGTGCGCCAGCACCTGTCGCGCACGCAGTTCGCGGGCAACGTCACGCGTTCGGCGGCCGCGGCGCAATGCCTGGCCGACGGCGGCGAGGCGATCCAGCTCTACTGGCTGTCGGGGTACATCTTCTTCGGCTCGTCCGAGGGTGTGTTCGAGCGCGTGCGGCGCGACGTGCGCGCGCTGCCGCCGGGCCGGGTCAGCCACGTGATCCTCGATTTCGCCCTCGTCACCGCGGCCGATGCGTCGGCGCCGCTCGGCCTGACCAAGCTGCGCAATTTCTGCCAGCAGGCCGGCGTGCGGCTGGCCTGCTCGAGCCTGGCGCCCGAGCTGCGCCGGGCGCTCGACCGCGAGGGGCTGTTCCGGGGCCGCGACGTGCCGGCGCCCTTCGCCGACGTGAACGCCGCGCTGGCCTGGGCCGAAGAGGCGGTGCTGGCGCAGGCCGGCCTGGGGCCGCAGGCGGCCGATGCCGATGCGGCCGGCGTCGAGGCCTGGCTGCAGGCGCAGCTCGGCTCCGGTGCCGCGGTGGCCGAGCTGCAGCCCTACCTCGAGCGCCGCAGCTTCGACGACGGGCAGGTGCTGTACCGCCAGGGCGAGGCGGCCGACGCCATCGACCTGGTGGTGGCGGGCCGGCTCGAGGTCGAGGCGGCGGCCGGCGGTGCCGCCCCGCAGCGCCTGCGCAGCATCACGACGCAGACGGTGGTGGGCGAGATGGGCTTCTTCGGCCGCGCCGCGCGCTCGGCCACGGTGCGTGCCGAGGGCCCGGCCACGGTGCTGACGCTGACGCGCGAGCGCTTCCAGCGCCTGCGCCACGAACGCCCCGACACCGCCGCCGCGTTCTACGAGTTCCTGCTGCGCACGCTGTCCGAGCGCATCCGGCTGTCGGAGCAGATGGCGCTGGCACTGGGCCGCTGAAGGCGCCGCGCCACGGTCCGCGGCACCGGCTACGCCGGCCGGCGGCCGATCGCCTCTTCCACCTCGCGCAGGCGGTCCTTGCCGAAGTACAGCGCGTCGCCCACGAAGAAGGTGGGCGCGCCGAACGCGCCGCGGTCGTGGGCGGCCTGGGTGTTGGCCAGCAGCCGCGCCTTCACCTCGGGCGCCTGCGCGGCCTGCAGCAGGCCCGCCGCGTCCAGGCCGGCGTCGGCCAGCGCCGCGGCCACCACGTCCGGGTCGTCCATCTTCAGCCCCTGCTCCCACATCGCGGCGTACACGGTGTCCACGTAGGTCGGCAGGCAGCCCAGCTGCTGGGCCGCCACCGCGCCGCGCATGATCTGCAGCGTGTTGACCGGAAAGTGCGGGTTGAACCGGAACGCCGCCAGGCCGTGGCGCTGGACGAAGCGCTGCATCTCCAGCCGCTCGTAGGCCAGCTTGTTGGGGATGGCCGCATAGGCCTCCATCGGCGAGCGGTTGTTGGCCAGCTTGAACAGGCCACCCAGCAGGATCGGCACGTACTCGAAGCGGGCGCCGGTGCGGGCCTCGATCGGCGGCAGCAGCTGGTGGCTGAGGTAGGCGTTCGGGCTGCCGAAGTCGAACAGGAACTGCGGGTTGCGGGCGGGGGTCGGGTCCATGCGGGTCACCAGGTTTCGATCCAGGGGCGGAACTCGGTCTCGTGGGTCCAGGCATCGCGCGGCTGGCGGTGGATCTGCCAGTAGGCCTCGGCGATGTGCGCCGGCTCGACGATGCCGGCCTGCGCCTTCAGCGCATAGCGCTCGGGGAAGTTGCTGCGGATGAACTCGGTGTCGATGGCGCCGTCGATGATGGTGTGCGCCACGTGGATGCCGCGCGGCCAGAGCTCGCGCGCCATGCTCTGCGCCAGCGCGCGCAGCGCGTGCTTGGCGCCGGCGAAGGCCGCGAAGCCCTCGCGCCCGCGCAGGCTGGCCGTGGCCCCGGTGAAGATGATGGTGCCGCGGCCGCGCGGCAGCATCGCCTTGGCCACCTCGCGCCCCATCAGGAAGCCGCCCAGGCAGGCCATCTCCCAGACCTTGGTGTAGACGCGCGTGGTGGTCTCGGTGATGCCGAAGCGCACGTTGGCGCCGATGTTGAACACCGCCACCTCGATGGGCGCGATCTCGCGCTCGATCTGCTCGACCAGGGCCACCATCTCGGCCTCCTGGCGCGCGTCGCTGCCGAAGCCGTGCGCCTGCCCGCCGTCGGCGCGGATCTGCTGCAGCAGCGGCTCGAGCTTGTCGGCGCTGCGGCGCGTGACGCAGGCGATGTAGCCCTCGCGCGCGAAGCGCCGGGCGATGGCGCCGCCGGTGGCGTCGCCGGCGCCGATCACGAGAATCGCCTTGGCTTCCTGCATGGGGTCGTCCGTTGCGGCAGCGCTGCCGGTACGGGCGCAGCTTGCCACAAGGCGGCGGCGGTCGCGGTCGCGAACGGGCCGAAGTCCAAGCGTCAGCCCGGCCCCAGCCGGTCCAGACGCAGGCGGTGCCGCTCGTCGGTGGCGCGCCGCACCGCCAGCAGGGTGGTGGCCAGGGCCCCGAGCGCGGCGCCGCCGGCCAGCAGCAGCAGGATGAAGATCTGGTACTGCGCGGCCTCGAACGGGGCCATGCCGGCCAGGATCTGGCCCGTCATCATGCCGGGCAGGGTGATGATGCCGGCGGCCGACATCTGGTTGACGATGGGGATCAGGCCGCTGCGCAGGGCGCTGCGCTGCAGCGGCGCCAGCGCGGTGTGACGGCTGGCGCCCAGGGCCAGCCGGGCCTCGATCGCGGCGCGCTCGCGCACCAGGCCCAGCGTGAACGCGTTCAGGCCGATGCTGACGCCGTTCATCACGCTGCCCAGCACGATGCCCACCAGCGGAATCACGGCCTGCGGCTGGTACCAGGGCACGGGCCGCAGCGCGGCCAGCGCGAGCGCGGCCACCACCAGCGTGGCCACCAGCGTCGTGCCGGCGCCCAGGCCGTGGCGCCACAGGCCGAGCAGCCGCTGCTCCTGGCGCGCGCTGATCTCGTGGCCGGCACTGGCGAACATCGCCAGCAGCACCACGCCCACGAGCAGCGGCGACTGCAGCGCGAACACCGTCTTCAGCGCCAGGCCCACCAGCAGCAGCTGCACCACCATGCGTGCGGCGGCCACCAGCAGCGTGCGCGCCAGGCCCAGGCCCAGCAGCAGCGACAGCCCGGCGCTCACCAGCAGCAGCGCCGCCGCCGCCACCAGCGCGCCCGGGCCGAGGACGGGCGGGGTCATGCAGCCCCCCGGGCGCCTGCGGCGCCGGCCCCCCGAGGGGGCGCGAACCTGCTTGGGACGGCCCGGCGCAGGGTCATGCAGCCCCCCGGGCGCCTGCGGCGCCGGCCCCCCGAGGGGGCGCGAGCCTGCTTGGGACGGCCCGGCGCAGGCTCATGGCGCCGGCACCGGCCGGCCGCCGCGCAGCGCCAGGTGGTGCGTGGCCAGGCGCGCCGCCTGAGCCGCGTCGTGGGTCACCATCAGCAGTGCCAGGCCCTGCGCCAGCTGCTGGCGCAGCAGGGCCTCGATGCGCGCCACGTTGTCGGCGTCCAGGCCCGAGGTGGGCTCGTCCAGCAGCAGCACCCGCACGCCGGGCCGCAGCGCGCGCAGCAGCGCCAGGCGCTGGCGCTCGCCGGTGGACAGCCGCGCCACGGGCCAGCCCGCCGCCTCGGCGGCGATGCCGGCCCGGGGCAGCAGGGTGGCCAGATCGGTGCCGGCCGTGAAATGCGGGCCGACCTGCGGCAGCCACCAGCCGCTGTCGGCCGCCACGTAGCACACCTGGCGCCGCCAGACCGGCGCCGGCATGGCCGAACAGGCCTGGCCGTCGAGCCAGGCCTGGCCCTCGTGCGGGTCGAGATCGGCCAGCATGCGCAGCAGCACGCTCTTGCCGGCGCCCGAGGGGCCCGTCACCGCCAGGCAGTCGCCCGCCGCGAGATCGAGGTCGATCGGGCCGACCTCGAGCCGGCGCAGGCCCCGCGCGCGCAGCCGCGGGGCGGGTGGGGTCGGGTCGGGGGCGGCGCCGGGCACACCCCATTGTCGGGGCCGCGCCGGCAGCCCGGCTTGCTGCCATCATGGCGCCCGGCGTGGGTGCCGGGCAGGAGCAGCGATGCGGGTGACGCAGTTCGTCGGCGGGGTCGAGAAGGTGTTTCTCGTCCTCATCGCCGGCTTCACGGTGGTGGCGATGGGGCAGGAGATCGGGCTGCTGTTCGAGCACCGCAAGGTCGAGCTGAAAGACCTGCTGCTGATGTTCATCTACGCCGAGGTGCTGGGCATGCTGGCTGCGTTCTACAGCGGCCAGCGCAACCTGATCACGCTGCCGCTGTTCATCGCGATGACGGCGCTCAGCCGCCTGATCATCCTGCAGGGCAAGGAAGCCGACCCGCTGGTGCTGCTGTACGAGAGCGGGGCCATCCTGCTGATCGCGGTGGCCTGCTGGGTGGTCAGCCGCATGCCGCCGCCTCCGCCGCCCCCGCCGACCTGAGAGCCAGCGGCCGGGCGGGCACCCCGCGGCTCAGCGCCCCAGCAGCGTGCCCAGCAGGCCCGCGATGCCCAGGCCCAGCGCCGCCAGTGCATCGCCGGCGATCAGCCCGCCGCCGAAGAGCGAGGCGCTGCTCATGTCTTCGGGCAGCACCGCCGCGCCGGGCGCGGGGCGGCGCCGGGGCAGCGCGTTGAAGGCGCTGGACGCCACGCCGCCGGCGCCGAACCACAGCGAGGTGTTGAGGTTGACGAAGCCGCCGAACGACAGCGCGTAGGGCGAGGGCAGCAGCACGGCGTCGACGACGAACTCGGTGCAGTAGCCGGCCCGGCCGCTGGCGGCGAAGCGGCGCCAGCCGGCGCTGGCGCGCAGCAGCTTGCGCAGCAGCTCGATCGCCAGGCCGACGCCGACGCCGACCCAGATGGCGGTGCGCTGGTAGGGCCTGTCCTCGGTGAGGCTGCGCAGGATGCCGACGAACTTGTACGTCATGGCCGCGCTCCACTGCGCCGGCTGCTGCGCCGCCGTCATCACCGTCTGGTCCAGCCGCAGCACCGGGTAGGCGGCCATGAACAGCCGCGCAAAGCCCACCGACAGCAGCGCGCCCATCAGGATGCCCAGGCACTGGTAGCGGAACTGCAGCACGCGGTTGGTGCCCAGCCGCCAGCCGGTGGAGCGGTCCTGCTGCATGTCGCAGGCCACGCTGGTGGAGACCAGCAGCACGGTGCCGGCCATCAGGCCGATGCCGGGATCGCGCAGGCCCAGCGCGGCCATCAGCACCACGCTCACGACGAAGGCCGACGAGATCGGGTTGGAATCGCTGATGCCCACCGAGATGCCGTTGACGACCGCGAACACGAACACCAGCGCCACCGCGAACAGCAGGTAGCCCACCGGCTGGCCCAGCACGCCGTGGCCGGTGAGCACGATGCCGGTGCCCCAGGCCGCCACCCACAGCACCAGGCGGCGGGTGTTGACGCGCTTCCAGTCGGGGCTGTCCGGGGCCGGCGCCGCGCCCTGGCGCAGCCGCTGCAGGGCCTGCCAGGCGATGAGGCCCATGTCGACGAGGGCCGCGCCCATGATCGTGCCCAGCGCGATCAGGAACATGATCTTGCGCGGCGGGTCGCCCGGCTGCAGCCAGCCGATCGACACGAAGCCCGGCGCCAGCGCCACGCCCAGCAGTCCGCCCACCACGGCCGGGATGCCGATGCGCGCGCCCACCACCATGCCGGCGCCGAAGGTCGACGCACTCAGCTCGATCGCTCCCAGCAGCGCCACCTTGGCCGAGGCGATGCCGCTGGCCAGCCCCACCGCGACGCCGGCGCCCAGCCGGCCCACCGAGGCCCGCAGCAGCACCGGGTCGGTCAGCGCGCGCAGGATGTTGGCCACCGCGAGCCCGGACGGGAAGGTCAGCTGCATCCGGTCGACCAGGATGGGCGTGTACAGCATGCCCACGCCGGCGCCGAACATGCCGATGCACAGCATGTACAGCACCAGCTGCCACAGCGGCGGCTGCGGCAGCCCCATCCACACCATGGCCTGGATCAGCACGCCCATGGCGCTGAGGCCGGCGGCCGAGGCGGCCGCGGTCTGCATGTAGTTGGCACCGTGCCGGCCCTGGGCGCCGTAGCCGTAGGTGACGGTGGAGCCCAGGATGCCGGCCAGCACCTGCCCGCCGACGAAGAAGCCGAGCGAGAAGTTCATGTACGCGGCCGTCACGCCGCCCAGCGGGCCCAGCACGAACACGCCCAGCCCCACCAGCAGCGCGTGGTAGCGCCAGCTGCCCGGCGCCGGCAGCCAGGCCCAGCGCGGCGGCGCGCCGGTGTCGGCGGCGGCAGCGGCCGCGGCAGGAACGGGCAGGGCGGTGCTGGGCAGGCTCATCGCGGCAGGCCGGGTCGACGGGAAGCCTGCATTCTGCCGCGGGGGCCGCAGCGCGGCGGTCCGGCGCAGGGCCGCTGCCGCGGCGCGCTAAGCCGGCGTGTTCTCGATCGCCAGCGGCGGCAGCGTCTCGGCCGGCGTGTAGCCCAGCACGCGACCCAGGAACACCAGCTCGGCCTGCAGGGCGCGCACCAGATTCGCGGCCTGGCGAAAGCCATGGCCCTCGCCCTCGAACTCCAGGTACGCCACCGGGCAGCCGGCGGCGCGCGCGGCCTCGGTGATGGCGCGGCTTTGCGCCGGCGGCACGGCCCGGTCGTCGCTGCCCTGGAAGGTGATCAGCGCCGCGCGGCACCGGCCCATGTGCCGCACCGGGCTGCGCTGGCGGTAGATCTCGCGCCCGGCCGGCAGCGGCGCCACCAGGCCGTCGAGGTAGCGCGACTCGAACTTGTGGGTGTCGGCGGCCAGCCCCTCGAGGTCGGCGACGCCGTAGTAGTTGATGCCGGCGGCGAAGCGGCGCGTGAACGCCAGGCCCGCGAGCACCGTGTAGCCGCCGGCGCTGCCGCCGCGGATGACCACGCGCGCGCCGTCGATGCGCCCCGCGGCGGCCAGATGGTCGACCGCGGCCACCGCGTCCTGCAGGTCGACCACGCCCCACTGGCCCCGCAGCCGCTCGCGGTAGGCGCGGCCATAGCCGCTGGAGCCGCCGTAGTTGACGTCGACGACGGCGTAGCCGCGCGTGGTCCAGAACTGGATCCCGGTCTTGAAGGCCGGGCCGGCATGCGCCGTGGGTCCGCCGTGCAGCAGCACCAGCAGCGGCGGCCGCTCGCCCGGCAGCGGCACGCAGCCGGGGTGGCGCGGCGGGTAGAACCAGGCGTGCGCCGTGCGCGGCGTGCCGTCCGCGCCGGCGGCGGTGGCGAACTCGATCGCCTCGGCCGCCGACACCGCCTCGGGTGCGATCGGCAGCTCGCCGGCGCGGCGCACCACGGTGTGCGTGCCGCGGCGCAGGTCGATCGTGATCAGCGCCGGCAGGTCGTCGGCCGCGGCGGCGATGGCCAGGCCGGTGTCGGCATCGAGCAGGCCCACCGAGGCGTAGGCCACGAAGGGCAGCGCCAGCTCGGCCAGGGCGCCGCTGTCCAGGCTCAGCAGCGCCAGCGTGTCGACCGTGCCGCGGCTCAGGCGCAGCAAGGCCCGGCCGTCGCCGGTGAGGGCGTACGTGGCCTGGCCCAGCTGCCACAGCGGGCCGCCGATCTCGGCCTGCAGCGCCGTCACCGCCTGCACCGCGCCGTCGCGCCAGCGGTACAGGTTCCACCAGCCGCTGCGGTCGGACAGGAAATACAGGCTGCCGTCGCCGTCCCAGCGCGGCTCGAGCACCGATTCGGCCGGCCCGCCGGCCACCGTCTGCGCGTTCACGAAGGCGCCGCCGACGAGATCGCCCACCAGCAGCCGCGTCGCGTCCCAGGGCATGGCCGGGTGGTCCCAGGCGATGAAGGCCAGGCGCGTGCCGTCGGCGCTGAGCTGCGGCGCGGCGACGAAATCGCTGTCGCCGAACAGCACCGTGCCGGCATCGCCCGGCCGCCCGGTGTCGAGCGCGACGATCGCATTGACCGCCTCGCCCGCCCCGCGATGGTCTTCGCGCACGCAGACCAGGGTGCGGCCGTCGGGTGCGCCGCAGCCGTCGGCATAGCGGCAGCCGGGCGGCGTCAGCAGCGTCAGCGTGCCGTCGGCGCGCAGCAGGCGCAGGCGCTGGTCGTCGAACTGCGCCGCCACGAGGTCGGCCCCGACCGCGGCCCAGGGCGTGCCGCCGTACTCGTGGACGCGGCTGCGCACGTTGGCGTCGGCGGGCAGCAGCTCGTGCACCGCGCCGTCGGCGCCGCCTGCCTTCGTCGTCGCGTTCGTCGCCGCCGTCGTGCGCGCCACCGGCATCGTCATCGCCATCAGCACGCTGCGGCCGCGCTCGGCGGGCCGGCCCTCGATCCAGAACAGGCGACCGCCGGCCGCGCCGGCAAACGCCAGCGCCACCGCGCCGGCCGCCGCGCGCTCGGGGCTCAGCGGCGACGGCCAGGCGCCGCAGGGCAGGGGGCGGGGTGAGGACATCGGGGCGGCTCGCGGCGGGTGGTGGACCGGTCATCGTAGCGCCGCGTCGCGAGCAGGAGCTCAAGTCGGGCGGCCGACCGCTGTCGCTGCGGCGCCGCGAGCTGCAGGCCCGGTTGCAGGCGCAGGGCCTGGCCCCGCAGGCGCCCCTGATCCGGCACCTGCTGTTCGTGCACGACACCCTGCAGGCCAGCGGCTGGCGCCGGGTCGAGGTGCTGCCGTCGCGCGTGCTGGCCAAGGCGGTGGCCCCGGCGCGCGAGGCGCGCGCCGCGCAGGGCCAGCCGCTGGCCCCGGCACCGATCGAGGTGTCTGAAGTGTCGGCGGAAGAGTTCGCGGCGCTGGAGCGCAGCTGGCAGGGCGTGGCGCCGCCGGGCCTGGGCCGGGGCGACGGCGGCAGCCGGCCGTAGCGCGCCCGGGCCTGCCCTAGACTTGCCGGCTTTCACGAGCCGGAGCTGTCATGCCGTCATCCCCGCACCGCGCCCCCGCGGCGGCCCCTGCCACCGCTGTCGGCCCGGTCGCGCGCGCGGCGGCGCTGACCGCGCTGCTGGTGGTGATGGTCGACCTCCCGGCTGCAGCGGCCGAGGCCGCGGCGCCGGCCGGCCCCGAGGCCATCGTGCAGCAGGTCGACCCGGCGGCGCTGCGCGCCACGGTGCAGGCGCTGGTCGGCTTCGGCACGCGGCACACGATGTCGGACACGAAGAGCGCCACGCGCGGCATCGGCGCGGCGCGGCGCTGGGTGCGCGCGCGCTTCGAGGCGATCTCGGCCGCCTGCGGCGGCTGCCTGGAGGTGGTGTCGCTGCGGCGCACCGTCACCGGCCCGGTGATCCCCACGCCGACCGAGGTGGTCGACATCGTGGCCATCCAGCGCGGCAGCGCCGACCCGAACCGCGTGCTGGCCATCACCGGCCACCTCGATTCGCGCGTCACCGACATCCTCAACGCCACCAGCGACGCGCCCGGCGCCAACGACGACGCCTCGGGCGTGGCTGCCGTGATGGAAGCCGCGCGCGTGCTGTCCGGGCAGCACTTTCGCGCCACGCTGGTCTACGGCGTGCTGTCGGGCGAGGAGCAGGGCCTGTACGGCGGCAAGATCCTGGCCGACCACGCCCGGGCGCAGGGCTGGCAGGTCGAGGCCGACCTCAACAACGACATCGTGGGCAACAGCCACGGCGGCGACGGCGTCAACGACAACAGCGTGGTGCGCGTGTTCTCCGAGGGCACCAAGGCGAACGAGACCCCCGAGCAGGCGAATCGGCGCCGCTACAACGGCGGCGAGATCGACTCGCCCTCGCGCAACCTGGCGCGCACCATGGCCGCCATCGCCGACCGCGCGATGACCAACTTCCGGGTCGAGATGGTGTACCGCACCGACCGCTACGGCCGCGGCGGCGACCAGGTGGAGTTTCTCGCCGCCGGCTACCCGGCCGTGCGCGTGACCGAGGCGCACGAGGACTACACGCGCCAGCACCAGGACCTGCGCACCGAGCACGGCATCCGCTACGGCGACGTGATCGAGGGCGTGGACTTCGACTACCTGGCCCAGGTCACGCGGCTGAACGCGCTGACGCTGGCCCAGCTGGCCCGGGCGCCGGCGCCGCCGGCGGGCGTGAGCATCGCCGGCGCCGTCACGCCGAACACGATCCTGAAGTGGCAGCCGGTGCCGGGTGCGGCGCACTACCGTGTGCACTGGCGCTCGACCACCGACCCGCAGTGGCGCCACCGCCGCGAGGTGGCCGGCGACGCGACGCAGCTCGAGCTGAAGAACGTGCCGATCGACGATTCGTTCTTCGGCGTCTCCGCGGTGGCGGCCGACGGTGCCGAGTCGCCGGTGGTCTTCCCCGGCCCGGCCGGTGCGTTCTGACGCGCTGAGGCTGTTCGCAGGCTGCACCCGCGCACCATGGACTACCCCGCCTACGACCCGCACTCGGCCGTCACGCCGCTGACGGCGGCCGAGCTGACGGCGCTGGACGCCCTGCTGCAGGCGTTGCCCGCCGACGGTGCGATGACGCTGGACGGGCTGGACGGCTACCTCACCGCACTCGCCGTGGGCCCGTCGGCCGTGCTGGCCGGCGTGCCCAGCGCCGAATGGCTGCCGGTGATCTGGGGCGGCGACGGCGAGGGCGAGGGCGATCGCGAGGCCGGCCGTGCCGGCGGCGGCGCCACGGCCACGCCCTTTCCCTTCGCCAGCAGGCGCCAGCGCAAGAGCACCGTGGTGCAGGTGCTGCGCCACCTGCGCCACCTGCAGCAGCAGCTGGCCGAGGCGCCCGACGACTGGGAGCCGATCTTCAGCGTGGCCGAGCAGGGCGCCCAGGAATGGGCCGACGCGCGCGACTGGTGCACCGGCTTCCTGCAGGCCGTCGACCTGCAGCCGTCGGCCTGGGACGGGCTGTGGGACGACCCGGCGCTGGGCCCGGCCCTGGCGCCGCTGCTGGTGCTGGGGGGCGGCCTGGGCGCCGACCCGGGCGGTGCGGTGCCGCCGGCCGATCTGGACGACCTGGCGGTCTGCGACGGGCTCAGCCGCGCCGTGCCCGACGGCGTGCTGCGGCTGCTGGCGCTGAAGCCCGCCTGATGGCCCCCGGCGCCGAAGCCGAGCCCTTTGCGCTGCGCGGCGAGCACATCACCCTCGACGCGCTGCTCAAGGCCTGCGGCCTGGCCGGCAGCGGCGGCGCCGCCAAGGGCCTGATCGCCGCCGGCGCGGTGCAGGTCAACGGCCAGGCCGAGACCCGGCGCGGCCGCAAGCTGCGGCCCGGCGACGAGGTGGCGCTGGGCGACCGCCGCATCCGCGTGCGGCCGCCGTGAGCCGCCGTCCGCCGGCGATGAGCCTCGGCACCACCGCGGCCGCCACGGCGCCCACCGAGGCCATCGACCGCCGCGCCCTGGCCGCCATCCTGCTGGCGGTGGCGCTGGCGACCCTGGACACCGCCATCGCCAACACCGCGCTGCCGGTGATCGCGGCCGACCTGCACGCGGCGCCGGCGGCTTCGATCTGGATCATCAACGCCTACCAGCTGGCCGTGGTGGCCACGCTGCTGCCGTTCGCGGCGCTGGGCGACCGCGTCGGGCCGCGGCGCATCTTTCTCGGCGGGCTGGCGATGTTCGTCGTCGCCTCGCTGGCCTGCGCGCTGGCGCCCGGCCTGGGCTGGCTGACGGCGGCCCGGGTGCTGCAGGGCATCGGCGGCGGCGCGCTGATGAGCGTGAACATCGCCCTCATCCGGCTCATCTACCCCGCGGCGCGGCTGGGCCGCGGCGTCGGGCTGAACGCGCTGGTGGTGGGCATCGCCTTCGCCGTCGGGCCATCGGTGGCCTCGCTGCTGCTGGCGGTGGCGAGCTGGCCCTGGCTGTTCGGCGTCAACGTGCCGCTGGGGCTGCTGGCCTTCGCCTTTGCGTTGCCGGCGGTGCCGCGCACGCCCGGCCCGGCGCCGGGCGGCCGCGCCTTCGACGGCCTGACGGCGGCGCTGACGGCCTTGACCTTCGCCGCGCTGATCCTGGCACTGGGCGCGGCGGCGCAGCGCGAGCCGCTGGCGCGCGTGCTGGCGCCGCTGGGCGTGACGCTGGGGGCCGGCGCACTGCTGCTGCGGCGCCAGGCCGGCGATGCGGCGCCGATGCTGCCGGTGGACCTGCTGCGCCGGCCGTTGTTCGCGCTGTCGGTGCTGACGGCGCTGGCGGCCTTCGCGACCCAGGGCCTGGCCTTCGTGGCGCTGCCGTTCTACTTCCACGACACGCTGCACCGCGGCCCCGTCGACACCGGCCTGCTGATGACGCCCTGGCCCATCGTCGTGGCTGCCATGGCGCCCATCGCGGGGCGGCTGTCGGACCGCCATGCGCCCGGTCTGCTGGGCGGCATCGGCCTGGCGGTGCTGAGCCTGGGCATGGCCGCGCTGGCGCTGCTGCCGCCCGCGCCGGGCGTGCCGGGCATCGTGCTGCGGATGGCGGTGTGCGGCGCCGGCTTCGGCTTCTTCCAGTCGCCCAACCTGCGCGCGCTGATGTCGGCCGCGCCGCCCGAGCGCAGCGGCGGCGCCAGCGGCATGGTGGGCCTGGCCCGCCTCACCGGCCAGGCCAGCGGCGCCGCCGGCGTGGCGCTGTGCTTCGGCCTGGGTGGCAGCGCCGGGCCGGTGTGGGCGCTGGGCGCCGGCGCGGTGTGCGCCGCGCTGGCCGCGGCGGCCAGCCTGGCGCGGCTGTGGGCCGATTGAGCGCCCGGCAGGCCCCGGGCGGGGCCGCGCGCGGGCGCGGCTACTGCGGCTTGGGTGTGCGGGCCGCGACGTAGCGGTCGGCGGCCTGCGCCAGCACGGTCTTCTCGCTCAACCGGAAGCGGGCCGACTCCATGCCGCGCGCGACGTTCGGCGCCAGGGCCGGCGGCACATGGGCGCGGACCCAGGCCTGCAGCGTGTCCAGCGGCTGTGCGTTCCAGAACACCTCGGGCACGTACTGCGCGAGCACGAAGTCGCCGAAGGGCTGGATCGGCCGCAGCAACACCGGGGTGTTGTCGGTGAGCAGCTTCCAGGCCAGCTGCGGGTGCAGGTCGGCCAGCCCGAACAGGAGCTGGATGCGCAGCGCCGCGGCCTGCGGCGGGATCTCGCTGCCCAGGGCGATCGCGCCCGCCTGCGCTGCCAGCGCCGGGTCGGCCACCTGCATCAGCGCGGGGTAGTAGCGGCGCAGCTCGGTCTCGCTGCGGGCCGCGTGCGCCAGCCCGTGCAGCTGGGCGAAGGCGGCGGCGTCGGCATGGCGGCCGACGATGGTCAGGATCATCGATTGGTCGTCGGGCGTGATCGTGTTGCGGTCGAGCAGGAAGGCGGCGAAGCGCTGCCGTGCCTGCGCGATCACGGCCTCGTCGCCCCACAGGCCGAGGTCGACGATGACGCGGCGGCGCAGCTTCTGGATGCCGGGGGTCTCGTCGGGCCGCGCCGTCCAGCCCAGCTTGGCGGCCAGCGGCTGCAGCAGCGTGCGGGCGTAGGCGGTGAAGGCATCGTGGCCGGGGCTGCCGCGCAGGGCGGTCTCGATCGTGCCCAGCGCCTCGGTGACCTGGCTCCAGCTGCGCTCGTTGAGGTCGCCGCCCATCGCCTCGGCCAGGGCCAGGTAGCTGGCCAGCGGCTGCTGGCCGGCCTCGACCCCGGCCCATTGGTCGTCCAGCAGCGCGATGCGGTCGCCGCTGGGCAGGTGGGCGAACTGCTGCGTGTCCAGGGCCAGCGTGGCAGCGTCGTAGGCCACGCGGTAGTAGCCCACGGCGTCCGCGTTCAGGCTCAGCGCCTGGTCGCAGCGGCCGGCGGGCACGCTCTGGCCGTCGGTGGTCAACAGCACCGAGCGGGTCTGCGGCTCCTGGCCCACGCGCAGCCGCAGCGGCACCTGCCAGCGCAGGCCGGCGGCGTCGCGGCCGCGCAGCAGGAAGCGCTGCTGCGTCAGGGTCAGCGTGCGCGCGCCCTGGGCGTCGCACTGTGCGGCCGCGTGCACCAGCGGGAAGCCGGGCTGCTCGGTCCAGGCCGCGGCGATGGCGCCCACGTCACGGCCGCTGGCCTGGCTGAGGCCGGCCCAGAGATCGGCGCTGGTGGCGTTGGAATAGGCGCGCGCCTTCATGTACAGGCGGATGCCGTCGCGGAAGCGATCGTCGCCCAGGTAGGCCTCGAGCATGCGCAGCACGGCCTGGCCCTTGGAGTACGTGATGGCCGGATCGAACGCGCTCGTCGCTTCGAGCTCGTTCGTCACATGCTGCTCGATCGCGTGCGACGTCTGCCTGGCGTCGGCGGCCATCGCGCCTTCCTTGCTACCGTCCTCGGCCTCCCACCAGGCCCAGTCGGGGTGGCGCAGCGCGGTCTCCTTCGCGGCGCGCCACGAGGCGAAGCTCTCGTTCAGCCAGAGGTCGTCCCACCAGCCCATGGTGACGAGGTCGCCGTTCCACTGGTGCGCCATCTCGTGCGCCTGGATGCTGAACACGCCCTGGCGGTCGCGCAGCGTGCTGGCCGGCGTGAGCAGCAGCGCCTGGTCGTTGTAGGTGATGGCCCCCCAGTTCTCCATCGCGCCCTGGAAGCCGCCCGGCACGGCGATCGAATCGAGCTTGGGCAGCGGGTAGGGCACGCCGAAGTAGTCGTTGTAGTCGGCCAGGATCTGCTGCGCGTTGGCCAGGGCCTCGGCGCCGTACTTCTCTTGCCCGCGCGGGGCCCAGATGCTGAACTTCACGCCGCCCGAGGTGGCGCTGATCGACCCCAGCTTGCCGGCGCTGAACTCGACCAGGTAGGACGGCATGCGCGGCGTGCGCTGAAAGGTCGTGGTCGCGAGCGGGCCCTGCACCTGGCGGGTGGCGACGGGCATGTTCGAGACCGTATCCCAGTCGGCCGGCACGGTGGCGCTGAGCTGGAAGGTGGCGCGGAACGCCGGCTCGTCCCAGCACGGGAACATGCGGCGCGCGTCGGTGGCCTCGAACTGCGTGGACAGCATCAGGTCGTGCGTGCCGTCGGCCTTGACGAAGGGCTGGGCGAACAGGCCCACCGGCCCCGATTCGATCTTGCCCTGGTAGCTGAAGCTCAGCACGTGACGGCCCGGCGCGGCGGGCCGCGGCAGGGTCACGGTGGTGAGTTGCTGCTCGTCGCTCGTGACGACGCGCTGGACCGCCCGCCCGTCCAGGCGCACCTGGCTCAGGCGCTGGTTCAGCGTGTTGAAGACGATGGTCGCCGTGGCCGCGCGAAAGTCGAGCGTGATGCGCTCCGTGCCGGTGAGCGTGCGGGCCTGGGCGTTCGGCACGATGGCGATGGTGTAGTCGGTCGGCACCACGTTCTTGGGCAGCCGGCCCGGCGCGGTGTCGAAGTTGAAAGGCGCGGCGGCCGCGGCCGGGCCGGGCAGGGCCGCGCCGAGCAGGGCGGCGAGCGTGGTGGCCAGCATGGTGGCCCGGGCGGTGGCGAGCGGGGTGGGGCGCATCGGTGTCCTCGGTGGAAGGGGAGGCGACAGCCGCCTGCCGCCACGGCCGGGGTGTCGCCGCGGAGCCGGCGAGCCGCCTGGGGCCACATGCTAACGAGCCGGCACCACCGCGCCATCGGCCTGCGACAAGCCGCGTGGGCGGCCGATGGAGGGCGCCCAGGCGCGGCGGCGCGGCGGCGTGGCTGCCCGGTGGCGGCTCAGAGATGGTTCTTCAGGGGCACGGCCGGGTCGCAGGCCAGCGCCGGTGGCGGGCTCTTGCCGGCCTCGAGCAGCTTGCGCGCGGCCAGGTGGTCGTGGGGCGCATTCACGCTTTCCACGCAGGCCAGCCGCGGGCCGGCGTAGTGCAGCAGCGAGAAGCTGGCCGGCGTCGCGCCGGGCCGGCGGTGCGACGTGGCCTCGGCCGGCAGCAGCCCCGCCATCTGCAGCCGCAGCCCGCCCTGCTCCGACCAGAACCAGGGCAGCGCCGCGTAGGGCTCGCTGCGGCCCTGCAGCGTGGCCAGCGCGGTGCGCGCCTGCTCGGTGGCGTTGGGCACCGATTCGAGCCGCAGGTGCCGGCCGCTGCCGTCGGCGGCGGGGAAGCTGCAGCAGTCGCCGAGGGCCAGCACCGCCGGGTCCGAGGTGCGCAGGCAGGCATCCACCGCGATGCCGTTGGCGCAGTCCAGGCCCGCCGCCTGCGCCAGGCCCTGCATGGGCTCCGCGCCGATGCCCAGCACCAGCTGCTCGATCGGCTCGCGCCGGCCGTCCACCGCCAGGCCCGCCAGGCGCTCGCCCTCGACCTCGAAGCCGCCCACCGCCACGCCCAGCCGCACCTCGATGCCGGCGGCGCGGTGCACCGCCAGCACCTGGGTCGCCAGCGCGGGCGAGACCGAGCGCGCCAGCAGCCGCGGCGCCGCTTCCAGCACCGTCACCGCCTTGCCCATGGCGCGCGCGCTGGCGGCGATCTCCAGGCCGATGAAGCCGCCGCCGAGCAGCGTGACCGTCGCCGCATCGGCCAGCGCGGCGCGCAGCCGCAGCGCATCGGCTGCGCTGCGCAGCGCATGCACATTGGCCAGGGGGGCCGGCAGATGCGGCAGCCCGCGGGCGCGGGCGCCGGTGGCCAGCACCAGGCGCCCGTACGGCAGCACCGTCCCCGACCGCAGGCGCACCGTGGCGGCGGCGCGGTCGATCGCCAGCGCCGCGTCGGCGCGGTGCACGGTGATGCCGGCCTGCGCATACCAGGCCTCGGGGCGGTGCAGCTGCAGCGCCTCGGCCGGGTTCCTGAGAAACGCCTTGGACAGCGGCGGGCGCTGGTAGGGCAGCTCGGGCTCGTCGCAGACCAGGTGCACGCGCGGGCCCAGGCCCGCGGCCGCCAGGCCGGCACACAGGGCGGCGGCAGCGTGGCCGCCGCCGACGATCACGATCGGGTCATGCATGGCAGGGACGGACAGCAACGACGGTGTCGATCTTGTACCCCATGCCGGCCCGGCGCCGGCCGATTGCATACCATCCACGCCTCGCGCGCGCCCCACCGACGCCCCGGGGGGTGCCGCAGGCATGCGCTTTGCTGCCCTTGCGCCTGCCCGCCCCACCCCTGCAAGGAACCCTCATGTCGCCACGCCTCCGCCTGCTGCCCGTCCTGGCCCTGCTGACCGCCGCGCTGGCCAGCACGGCGGCGCGGGCCGACGAGAAGTTCGTCTTCACCACCAACTGGTACGCCGAGGCCGAGCACGGCGGCTTCTACCAGGCGCTGGCCACCGGCCTGTACAAGAAGGCCGGGCTCGACGTCACGATCCGCATGGGCGGCCCGCAGGTCAACATCATGCAGCTCATGGCCGCCGGCCAGAGCGACTGCATCATGGGCTACGACGTGCAGACCTTCGCCGGCTGGGAGCAGGGCATCGAGAGCGTGACCGTGGCCGCGGTGATGCAGAAGGACCCGCAGGTGCTGATCGGCCACCCGGGCGTGGTCGACCGCCTGGAAGACCTCAAGGGCAAGACCATCCTCATCGGCGCGGCCGCGCACACCACCTTCTGGCCCTGGCTGAAGGCCACCTACGGCCTGAAGGAATCGCAGGCCCGGCCCTACACCTTCAACGTGCAGCCCTTCATCGCCGACAAGAACGTGGTGCAGCAGGGCTACCTCTCGAGCGAGCCCTACGCCATCGAGCGGGCGGCGCACTTCAAGCCCACCGTGATGCTGCTGGCCGACCACGGCTGGCCGCCCTACGCCACCACCATCGCCTGCATGGCCGGCACGGTGAAGGCGCGGCCGAAGGCGATCGCGGCCTTCGTCAAGGCCAGCATGGAGGGCTGGAAGAGCTACCTCGAAGGCGACCCCGCGCCCGGCAACGCGCTCATCAAGAAGGACAACCCGGCCATGACCGACGACCTGCTGGCCTACGGCATCCGGGTCACCAAGGCCGACGGCGTGGTGCTGGGCGGAGACGCGGCGAAGCTGGGCATCGGCATCATCACCGACGAGCGCGAGAAGCAGACCTACGACATGCTGGTGGCGCTGAAGCTGCTGGACCCGAAGAAGGTCGACCTGAAGAAGACCTACACGACCGAGTACGTGCAGAACCTGCGCGTGATGCCCTAGCCCGCGGGCCCGGCCATGCAAGCAGACGCCCTGCCGCTGATCGAGCCCGGTGCCGCGCCGGGATGGCCCGGCGACGCCCGGCAGGACCCCAGCGCGAGCCCGGGTCCGCCTGCCGCCGTCGAGGTGCTGTCGGCCGAGAAGACCTACCCCAACGGCACGCGCGCGCTGCTGCCGGTGAACCTGACCGTGCGCGAGGGCGAGTTCGTCACGCTGCTCGGCCCCAGCGGCTGCGGCAAGAGCACCCTGCTGAAGATGGTGGCCGGCCTGCTGGCGCCCAGCGACGGGCGGCTGCTGCTGTGGCGGCGCCCGGTGGCGCAGGCCGAGGCCGGCGGCCACCGGCTGAGCTTCGTGTTCCAGGAGGCCACGCTCATGCCCTGGGCCCGGGTCGAGGCCAACGTGCGGCTGCCGCTCGACCTGGCCGGCGTGCCCCGTGCCGAGGCCGATGCGCGCGTGCGCGCCGTGCTGGCGCTGGTGGGGCTGGAAAAGTTCGCGCGCCAGCGCCCGCGCGAGCTTTCGGGCGGCATGCAGATGCGGGTGTCGATCGCGCGCGGCCTGGTCACCGAGCCGAGGCTGCTGCTGATGGACGAGCCCTTCGGCGCGCTCGACGAGATCACGCGCAACCGGCTCGACAGCGAGCTGCTGGCGCTGTGGCAGCGCCGGAACCTGACGGTGATCTTCGTCACCCACTCGATCTACGAGGCGGTGTACCTGTCCACGCGCGTGCTCGTGATGGCGGCGCGGCCGGGCCGGGTGGTGGACGAGGTGGCGATCGACGAGCCCTACCCGCGCAGCCCCGACTTCCGCGTCGCCGGCGCCTTCAGCCGGCATGCCAAGCGGCTGCAGGACAGCCTGCTGCGCGCCAGCGGCACCGACGCCGGCGCATGAACGCGAACGCGCGGAAGGTGGTCTGGCCGGCGCTGGTGGCGCTGGCGCTGCTGGCGCTGTGGCAGGCGCTGGTGGTGGCCTTCAGGCTGCCGCCCTACCTGGTGCCCTCGCCGCTGCGCGTGGCGCAGGCGCTGGCCGACGACGCCGGGCTGCTGTTCGGCTCGCTGTGGGTGACGCTGAAGATCACGCTGCTGGCCTTCGCCTGCGCCACCGTGCTGGGGGTGGGCATCGCGTTCGCGTTCGTGCAGAGCCCGGTGCTCGAGACCGCGCTCTTCCCCTATGCCGTGCTGCTGCAGGTGACGCCCATCGTGGCCATCGCGCCGCTGATCATCATCTGGGTCAAGGACCCGACGCTGTCGCTCGTGATCTGCGCCACGCTGGTGGCGCTGTTCCCGATCATCGCCAACACCACGCTGGGCCTGCGCAGCGTCAACCCGGGTCTGCTGAGCTACTTCAGGCTCAACCACGCCAGCCGCTGGCAGACGCTGGTGCGGCTGCGCATCCCGTCGGCGCTGCCCTACTTCTTCGGCGGCCTGCGCATCAGCAGCGGGTTGTCGCTGATCGGCGCCGTGGTGGCCGAATTCGTGGCCGGCACGGGCGGCACCGGCACCGGCCTGGCCTACCAGATCCTGCAGGCCGGCTACCAGCTCGACATCCCGCGCATGTTCGCGGCGCTGCTGCTCATCACGCTCACCGGCGTGGCGCTGTTCGCGGCGATGGCGGCGCTGTCGCGCTGGGCGCTGGGCGGGTGGCACGAGAGCGTGGCGGGCCATGACTGACCTGCTCGTCAGCGGCGCGGCGCACCTGTGGACGGGCGACCGCGGCGCCGCGATGCGTGCCGCCGGCGGCTGCGACCTGCGCATCCGCGGCGGCGTCATCAGCGCCATCGGCACGCTGGCGCCCGAGCCCGGCGAGCGCGTGCTCGACGCCCGCGGCTGCATCGTCTACCCGGGCTGGGTCAACACCCACCACCACCTGTTCCAGAGCCTGCTCAAGGGCATCCCGGCCGGCATCAACCTGGCGCTGCTGCCCTGGCTGGCGGCGATCCCGGTGGCCTACCGGCGCCACTACGACCGCGAAGAGATGCTGCGCGTGGCCGCCCGCATCGGCCTGGTGGAGCTGCTGCTGTCGGGCTGCACCACCGTGGCCGACCACCAGTACCACTACGGGCCGGGCGTGCCTTTCGACGCCTCGGCCGTGGTCTTCGACGAGGCCCAGGCGCTGGGCCTGCGCTTCGTGCTGTGCCGCGGCGGGCAGACCCAGGCGCGGCCCCTGACCGATGCCGCGGCCTCGCCGCAGGTGCAGCCCGAAACGCTGGACACTTTCATGGCCGCGGTCGAGCGCGACGTGGCGCGCTTCCACGATCCGTCGCCGATGGCGATGCGCCGCGTCGCCAGCGCCATCACCACGCCCACCTGGAGCTGCCACGTCGAGCATTTGAAGCCGCTGGCGCGGCAGGCGCGGCGGCTCGGCATCCGGCTGCACAGCCATCTGTCCGAGACCCACGACTACGTGCGCTGGGCGCGCGAGACCCACGCCTGCACGCCGCTGCAGTTCGTGGCCGAGCATGAGTGGGTCGGGCCCGACGTGTGGTTCGCGCACATGGTGCACCTGGACGACGACGAGCTGCGCCTGTGCGCCGCCACCGGCACCGGCATCGCGCACTGCCCGCAGAGCAACGCGCGGCTGGGCAGCGGCATCGCGCGCATCACCGAGGCGCTGGCGCTGGGCGTGCCGGTGTCACTGGCGGTGGACGGCGCGGCCTCCAACGAGGCCGCCGACATGGCCAGCGAGGCCCATGCCGCCTGGCTGCTGCACCGCGCCGACCCGCGCGCCGGGCTGCGTGCGTCGGCACCCGGCGCGGTGCCGCACGCGCCGCAGCCCGGCGGCGCAGCCGGTGCGATGACGGTGGAAGACGTGGTGCACCTCGGCACCCAGGGCGGCGCGCGCATGCTGGGGCTGGGCGGCGTGGGCACGCTGGCGGTCGGCATGGCCGCCGACCTGGCGGTGTACGACCCGTGCGAGCCGCGCCACTTCGGCCTGCACGACCCGGCCATCGCGCCGGTGGCCAGCGGCGGCCGCACGCCGCTGCGGGCGCTGCTGGTGCAGGGCCGCGTGGTGGTGGACAACGATGCCATCCCGGGCCTGGACCTGGCCGCGCTGCGGCACGACGCGGCGCGGCTGGTGGCGGCGATGCGGGCCTGAGGCCGCGGCCTCAGCGTGCCACGGGCTCGACCCCCGGCAACGGCGCCGCGGGCTGCCGCTGCAGCGCCTGCAGCTGCAGCGGGTCCAGGCCCAGCGCGGCCAGCAGCGTGGGCGCCACCTGCTGCGTCGACACCGGCTGGCTGATGCGCCGCGCGGCCCCGAACCACACCGGGTTGGACAGCAGCAGCGCGACATGCCGGTCCTCGTCCGACAGGCCGCCGTGCTCGGCGCGCTTGTCGTCGCCGGCGGCGGTGTAGATCACACCCCGCCGCGGCTGCACCACCAGGTCGGGGCGGCGCGCGGCATCGGGTGCGCTGCCCGGTGCCTGGCCGAGTGCGCGATCGAGCGCCGCGCCGGTGAGCACGCGTTCGATGCCCAGCGCCCCGGCCTGGCGCCGCAGCGCCGCCGCCACGCTGGCGGCGCTGTGGCTGTCGCGCAGCCAGACCAGGGCTCCGCTGTCCGAGGTGAGTTGTGCCGGCGCGGTGCCGGCGGCCTCGGTCACGGCACGCAGCAGCGCGGCGCGCGGCACGGCGCGCAGCCGCGCCGGGTCGATGGGGTCGTTGCCGTGCTTGGCCGTGATCACGACCAGGGTCGACGCCAGCAGCCCCTGCGCCCGCAGCGCCGAGACCAGCGTGCCCACCAGGGCGTCGGTGTCGCGCAGCGCCTGCGCCAGCGCCGCGCTCGGGCGGCCGGCGGCATCGCGGTAGCCGCCGCGCTTCTGCCCCACGTTGACCGCTTGCAGGTTGAGGCCGAACAGCGCCGGCGCTCCCGCCGGCAGCCCGGCGAAGGGCGCGCCGTCGTGGCGGCGCCCGGCGATCCAGTGCAGGACCGCCTGCGCCTTGCGCCGGTCGTACGCAGCCGTGCGCTCGACCGAGGCAGTCACCTTGTCGGCGCCGGCCTCGGCCTCGCCCGGGCCCTCACCCGGCCCCTTGAAGTTGGCCCCGATCTCGGGCGTGTACAGGTCGTCCACGCCGGTGCCGGCCGGGCCGGCGACGATCTCGTAGGCCGGGTGCTTGTCGGCCCAGGCCGTGCGCCGGCCGGCGGCATGCAGCACGTCGAACACCGTGTTGACGCGCAGGTACTGGTGCGGGTACACGGGCGCGCAGCCGCGCGCCGGGTCCAGCGGCAGCCGGCGCTCGTCCAGCACGGGTGCGCCACCCGGGGCACCCGCCAGGTCCAGGCTCTCGTCGTAGCGCACCACGGTGCCGGTGTGGCGACAGGCGCTGCCGGGCGGCGCCAGCGTGCGGTCGTAGCTGACGTCGTAGTACACGCCGGTGGTGGCCGGCCCGCCCCCGGTGAGCAGCGCCAGCAGCCCGGGGAAGGAATCGGCCGGCGCCGGCGTGCGCGCCTGGCTGTAGGTGAGGCCGTGCGCCGCCAGGCTTGCCAGCGCCGAGCCCGGGTGCGCGGCCACGAAGCGCTGGAGGTCCAGCGCATGCAGTCCGTCCACGCTGATGAGCAGGGCGTGGGCCAGCGGTGCGCGCGGCGCCGGCCGCTGCGCCAGCGCGGCGCCGCAGGCGCCGGCCGCCAGCGCCGCGGCCACCAGGGCCGGGACGATGGATCGCCGGCGCATCGTCAGAACCGCAGCGAGAAGTTCAGCATCACCCCGCGCCCCGGGATGGTGAAGAACAGCGGCACGTTGTTGGCCGTGTAGGCGGCCAGCGCGTACAGGTCCTTCTTGTCGAACAGGTTGTTCACCTGCACCCCGATCTTGCTGCCCGCGGGCAGCAGGGCACCGCCCGGCAGCGTGTAGTTGGCCGACAGGTTGGTGACGCTGTAGCGCGAGAAGTCGTAGATGCCCACCGGCTGGCCCGAGGCGTCGGTGGAGATGTCGCCGTAGCGCGCGCCCACGATCTTGGTCACCGCGGCGGCGTACCACGGGCCGTCGTTGTAGACCAGGCCCAGCGCCGCGGTGGTCTTGGGCACGCCGGCCAGCTGCAGGCCCAGGTCGGTCTGGCGCGCCTGGTTGTAGGCGGCGTTGGCGTAGGCGCTGAAGCCGGCACCCAGGTAGTACGCGGCCTCGATCTCGGCGCCGCGGTAGCGCGTGCCGCCCAGGTTGTAGAACTGCTTGACGCCGGCCACGGTGCGCGCCGCGACCTGGTTGCTGAAGTCGATGGCGTACAGGTCGGCTGACAGGGTCAGGGCCTGTGACTTCCAGGTCGTGCCGACCTGGTAGTTGGTCGTGCTCTCGGGGACCACGCCCTGGTCGCTGACGAGCGGGTTGGTCACGTAGAACAGGTTCAGGTTCGGTGCCAGGAAGCCCTTGGCCGCCTGCAGGTAGGCGCTCCAGCCGGCGTCGATCTGGTAGTGCACGTCGACGCTGGGCAAGGTCTTGGACCAGCTCTGCGAGTAGTTCAGCGCCGTCTGCGTCTTCTGGTTCACCGGGGCGTCGATCGAGCGGCTGAAGTGGGCCACCTTCACGCCCGGCGTCACGGTGAGCTGCGGCGTCGGCTGCCAGGCATAGGCCAGGTAGGGCTGCACCGAGGTCAGCGTGTCGTGCATCAGGCGGTCGGCGGCGGCCAGCTGGCTGGCGGCGTTGAAGCCCCCGCCGTTGGTCCAGTCGATCTCGTACTGGTAGCGGTCGTTCGACTGGCGGTCGATCCACAGCCCGTACTCGAGCCGGCCCGGCCCGAGCGGCTGCGCCAGGCGCAGCGTGTCGCCCCACGAGCGGTAGTTCATGAGCATGCGCTGGCCCGCCACGTCGGTGGGCGCGTAGAAGGTGCCGTTGGTGCTGCCGGCGCCGGCCGGGAAGGTGCCGTCGCCCGGCGAGCCGGCCGGGCCGTAGCCGGCGCCGTAGTTCAGGTTGCCGCCGTTCGGGTCGCTGCCGTTGTAGCCGCGGTGGTAGTAGCCGTAGGTGTAGAGCTTGTTGTCGATGCTCACGCCGGCCACCTGCGTCTTCAGGCCCACGTACTCGAAGTCGGTCGAGATCTCGTCGTAGTTGTAGCCGCTGAAGGCCTGGCTGGCGGGGTCGGCGTTGAGGCCCCAGTTCGGCCCGAACACCTGCACCTGGCCCGGCAGAGTGCCGGTGACCGGCTGGCCCGCGGCCTGCACCGCGACGTAGGGGTAGGAGGTGGCGCCGAACGAGTAGTGCTGCGTCAGCGTGTTCTTCATCGCCACGAAGCTCAGGCGGCCGTCGCCGGCCAGCGGCTTGACGGCCTTCAGGAAGAGGTTTTCGCGCCGCAGGCCGGCGCCGGTGATGTAGCCGTCGGTCTTGGCCTGGCGGTAGTCGAAGAAGCCGCTGACGCCGCCGTAGTCCTTCAGCGTGCCGGTATCGAACTCGGCCCCCAGCAGCCGGGTGCCGAAGCTGCCCACGCTGCCGTACAGCGTGGTGGTGGTGTCCGGCAGCGGGTCCTTGGAGTGCACGGCCACCGTGCCGCCGAAGGTGGCCGGGCCGATGTTGGTGGCGTCGCCCGGGCCGCGGTCGACCACGATGGCGCCCAGGTCCTGGGGCATGAAGTAGGACGTGGAGTGGTGCGTGAAATCGTTCGAGTCGCCCCAGGGGATGCCGTCGAAGGTGACGTTGTACTGTCCGTCCTGGAACCCGCGGATCGTGGGTCCGCCCTGCGTCTCCATCATGCCCGGCCCGTTCGGGTCGACGCTGACGACGCTGGGCGAGATGGCGATGATGTCGGTGTAGTTGGCGGTGGGCGCAGCGGTGTTGGCGATCACGTGCTGGCTGATCACCGACTGCGGCTGGATCGCCTTCAGCGAACCCTGCGTGAGGGCCTGCCCGGGCGCGCTGTGCTGCAACGCCTTTTCCTGCTCGGCGCGGGTGCGGCTGGCGGTGATCTCCACCGTCTGCGGCGTGCCCGCCACGGCCTGGGCCCGCGCCGGCAGCGCGGCGGCGAGGGCGATCGGGCCGGCCAGGCCGATCAGGCCCAGGTGCAGGGCCTGGCTGACGGCGTGCAGCCGCGGCGGCCTGGGGTGAAGGGCGGGATGACGGGCGCGGCGCGGGTGGCGATCAGGCGTCGGGTGCGATGGCATGGTGGCGTTGGAAGCTGGCTGGGGAAGCCGGCATTCCAAAGCGCGACCGTGACGCTGGCGTGGCCGATTCCTGACCGCGTTCTGACCTTGCCGGGCGCGCCAAGCCGGGCGCCGGCCCGGCGCTGTAGCGGTAGCCCACGCCGTGCACGGTCTGCAGGCAGTGCTCGAGGCCGTGCGGCCGCAGGGCCTGCCGCACCCGGCTGGCGTAGGCGTGCACCAGCCCGGACCCGGCGCCGGGGCGGCTGGCCACCGCGGCCTGCAGCCGCGCCAGGCTGAACACGCGCTCGGGCTCGGCCGCCACGGTCCACAGCAGCCGGAACGGCCCGGGCCGCAGCGGCAGCTGGCAGGCGCCGATGCGGGCCGTGCGGCTGTCGGCGTCGAGCTGCAGCCCGCCGGGGCCGTGGATCGCCGCGGCGCTGCCGCGGCGCAGGCGCGCCAGCTGGGCCTCGATCAGGGCCGGGGACGCCTCGGGCGGCAGCACGGCGTCGGCGCCGCTGCGCAAGGCGGCCAGGTGCAGCGCTGCGTCGTGCACCGGCAGCAGCACCACCGCGGGCGGCTCGACGGGCCGCGCCTGGCGCAGCCGCGCCAGCCAGGCCAGCGCCAGGTGCGGGTCGCGCGCCGGGCGCAGCACCACGGCCGTGGTCTGCGGCTGCAGCGCCGCCGGCCAGGCCTGCTCGGGCGCCAGGGCGGCGGGTGCCGCGGCATCGAACACCACGAGCAAGGTCGATCCGCGCAACGGCGGCGCGCCCGGGGCCGGGCGCGCCGCCCACGCCTGACAGGCAGCGTGCAGCGCCCCCTGCAGTGCCGACGCGGCCCACCGCAGCGCTGGCCCCAGCGCGTGGCCGGCGTCGGCGGGCGACAGGTGCAGCAGGCTCATGAGCGGGCGCGTTCCTCCAGACGAGGGCGCCAGCGTCGGCGATGGCCATGACAGGGTCATGACGCGGCACACGGTCCGCCCCGATCGTGGCCGCAGGGACGGCAGGGACGGCAGGGACGGCAGGGGCGCACAGCCTTGACACGATTCATTGATTCCACAATGATGGAAATGTGAAAGAAAGCAATGCCGTCGCCCTGCTCGCCGCGCTCGCCCAGGCGATGCGCCTGCGCATCTTCCGCGCGCTCGTCGGCGCGGCCCCCGCCGGCCTGACGCCGGGTGCGCTGGCGGCCACGCTGGGCCTGCCGGCCTCGACGCTGTCGTTCCATCTCAAGGCGCTGATGCACGCCGGGCTGGTGACGCAGGAGCGTGACAGCCGCCACCTCATCTACCGGCCCGAGATCGCGCAGATGAACGCGCTGCTCGGCTATCTCGGCGACCACTGCTGCCAGGGCCACGACGCCCGGGCGGCCGCGGCCTGCTGTGCGCCGCGCGGCACCGCCCCGCACGGCCAGCCGGTGGGCGTGGCCGCGAAGGCCGCGAAGGCCGCGAAGTCCTGCTGCTGACCTGCCGATGACGGCCCATGTCCTCATCCTGTGCACCCACAACTCGGCGCGCAGCGTGCTGGCCGAAGGGATGCTGAACCACTGGGCCGCGCGGCTGGGCGTCGACGTGCGGGCGCACAGCGCCGGCAGCGCCCCCAGCGGGCGCGTCCACCCCTTGGCGCTCGAGGTGCTGGCGACTGCGGGCATCGACACGCAGGGCTTGCGCAGCAAGGGCTGGGACGAGTTCAGCCGCCCCGGCGCGCCGCGCCTGGCCGCCGTGATCACCGTCTGCGACAGCGCCGCGGCCGAAGCCTGCCCGGTGTTCTCCGGCGCCGCCGGCGCCGAGCCGGCCAGGGTGCACTGGGGCTATCCCGACCCGTCCCGGGCCGGGGACGATCAGGCGGCTCGGCGCCGCGCCTTCGAGCTCACGCGCCAGGCCCTGGGCTACCGCCTGCTGCAATTGCTGGCACTGCCGCTGGCGGCGATGGACGGTGCCGCGCTGCAGTCCGCGCTGGTCACCATCGGCCGCACGTAGCGCGGCGCGATGAACCGCTTCGAGCGCTGGCTCACGCTCTGGGTCTTCCTCTGCATCGTCGCCGGCATCGCCCTGGGGCAGCTCTTTCCGGGCCCGTTCCAGGCCATCGGCCGGATGCAGGTCGCCCAGGTCAACCTGCCGGTCGGCCTGCTGATCTGGGTCATGGTGATCCCGATGCTGCTCAAGGTCGACTTCGGCGCCCTCGGGCAGCTGGCGCGGCACTGGCGCGGCATCGGCGTCACGCTGTTCGTGAACTGGGCCGTCAAGCCGTTCTCGATGGCGCTGCTGGGCTGGATCTTCGTGCGCCAGGTCTACGCGCCCTGGCTGCCCGCGGCGCAGCTCGACAGCTACGTCGCCGGCCTGATCCTGCTTGCCGCTGCGCCGTGCACGGCGATGGTCTTCGTCTGGAGCCGCCTCAGCCACGGCGACCCGCTGTTCACCCTGAGCCAGGTCGCGCTCAACGACGCGATCATGGTGTTCGCGTTCGCCCCGCTGGTGGCCCTGCTGCTCGGGCTGTCGTCGATCGACGTGCCCTGGGCGACCCTGATCATCTCGGTCCTGCTCTACATCGTGATCCCGGCGGTCATCGCCCAGTTCTGGCGCCGCTCGCTGCGGGCCCGCGGCCCGGCCGCGCTCGACGCGGTACTGGCCAAAGTCGGCCCCGGGTCCATGGCCGCCCTGCTCCTCACGCTGGTGCTGCTGTTCGCGTTCCAGGGCCAGGCCATCCTGCGCCAGCCGCTGGTGATCGCGATGCTGGCCGTGCCGATCCTGATCCAGGTGCTGTTCAACGCGGGGCTGGCCTATGGACTGAATCGGCGTCTGGGGGAGTCGCACAGCGTGGCCTGCCCATCGGCCCTGATCGGTGCCAGCAACTTCTTCGAGCTCGCGGTGGCCGCGGCCATCAGCCTCTTCGGCCTCGAGTCCGGCGCCGCCCTGGCCACGGTGGTCGGCGTGCTGATCGAGGTGCCGGTGATGCTGCTGGTCGTGCGCGTCGTCAACGGCAGCAAGGGCTGGTACGAGGCCGGCCTGCCGCCCCGGGCCTGAAGCCGCCCGAGCCGCGGCGGCCTGCGCGCGGCATCGCTCGCAGCGCCAGGTGCAGCCCGGGCTCGATGCAGAGCCGGGTCGAGGTGTGGCCGGTGGCGGTGTTGGGCCCGCGCAGGCAGCACAGGTCCGGGCACCCCGTCACCATCGTGCCGCGCCGTGCCGTGATGCGGCGGCCCAGGCGCAGAGGCGGCAGCACCTCGTGCGAGGTCGGCGCGGGGTTCATGCGCGACCGATGCTGCCGTCCGCCATGGCATGCCGGCTGCTAGAGTGAAGGTCGGATTGGCAGCGTTCACTGTCCCGGTGCAGGGCCGCGGCAGCCGGAAATTGCTCCTGAAGCGCCGGCCCGGAGCGCGGCAGCCCCCCTTCAGGCCAGCGAGGCACCCGATGCTCACCACCCGCCAACGCGTCTTCCGCAAGTTCTGGCACGCCGTGATGCCGTTGCACAGGCTGCAGGGCGGGCAGCCGCAGCCCTTCACGCTGCTGGGCGAGGCCATCGTGCTGTTCCTCGATGCGCAGGGCCGGCCGGCGGCGCTGAAGGACCGCTGCTGCCACCGCACCGCCAAGCTGAGCAAGGGCCGCTGCGTCGACGGTGCGCTGCAGTGCGGCTACCACGGCTGGACCTACGACGGCAGCGGGCGCGTGATCCGCATCCCGCAGTACGAGCCCGAGCGCCCCATCCCCGCCGACTACTGCACGCCGGCTTACCGCTGCCAGGCGCGGTACGGCTACGCCTGGGTGGCGCTGGTGGCGCCCGACGAAGAGCCGCTGGCGCCGATCCCGGACATGCCCGAGTACGGCGCGCCGGGCTGGCGGACGATCTTCCAGTTCCACGAGACCTGGGCCACCAGCCCGCTGCGGGCGCTGGAGAACAGCTTCGACAACAGCCACTTCAGCTTCGTCCACCGGGCCACCTTCGGCGTGGCGGCGCAGCCCCGGCCGAGCCGCTACGAACTGGTGCCGACCGAGGGCGGCTTCTACGCCGAGACCGTGATCGCCGCCACCAACCCGCCGGCCTACCAGCGCGTCAGCGGCAGCACCGAGCCGCTGACCCAGCGCCACATGCGCAACGCCTACTACCTGCCGTTCGCGCGCCGGCTCGACATCGAATACCCGGGCGTCGACGGCGCCGCCGGCAGGCGCCACGTCATCCTCAACAGCTTCACGCCCATCGACGACGGCCACATCCAGCTCTGCCAATGGCTGTTCCGCAACGACACCGAGGCCGACTGCCCCGAGGCGCTGCTGGTCGAGTTCGACGCCGTGATCACGCGCGAGGACAAGGACATCCTCGAGTCCACCGACCCCGACGCGCTGGTCGACACGCGGCGCCGCGGCGTCGAGCGCTCGATGGACAGCGACCGCCCCGGCATGCTGATCCGCAAGCTGCTGATGGAGCTGCTGGCGGCGCATGGCGAGGCCGAGGTGCACCGCTGATGGCGGCGCCGAGCCGCGCTCGCGGCGCCACGGACCCACCTGGTCGGGCGCCGCGGGTCGGGTTTCGATCGGGTAGCCTCGCTGCGGCCGTCGCGCGCCACCGCCCTGCGGCCAGGGCGGCACGCACGGCCAACAGGAGGATCCCGGCATGGCGTTGAAGATCATCGGCGCAGGTTTCGGCCGCACCGGAACGATGTCCACCTACACCGCGCTCCAGCAGCTCGGCCTGCCCTGCTACCACATGATCGAGGTGCTGGAGAACCCGGCCAACCAGTCGCACCTGGACTTCTGGCTCGGCGTGGCGCGATCCACGCCCGGCACGCAGCACGACTGGGGGCAGGTCTTCGGCGGCTACGCGGCCGCGGTCGACAACCCGGCCTGCTGCGTCTGGCGCGAGCTGATGGCGGCCTATCCCGAGGCCAAGGTGCTGCTCACGCTGCACCCCAAGGGCGCGGAGGCCTGGTACGAAAGCACGATGGACACGATCTACTTCACCGAGAACGTGTGGCAGTTCAAGGTGCTGGAGCTGTTCACGCCCTTCGGCCGCAAGTTCGGCGAGATGTCGCGCCGGCTGATCTGGCAGCGTTCGCATGCCGGCACGATGAACGACCGCGAGCGCGCGCTGGCGCACTACCAGCGGCACATCGACGAGGTTCGCCAGGCAGTGCCGCCCGAGCGGCTGCTCGTCTTCTGCGTCGATCAGGGCTGGCAGCCGCTGTGCGACTTCATCGGCGTGCCGGTGCCGGCCACGCCGTTTCCCAACGTCAACGACCGCGCCCAGGTCAAGCAGGTAATCGCCGGCATCACGCGCGGTGCCTATGTGATCCTGGCCGGCGGTGCGGCGCTGATCGCCGGCCTGGCGTACGGCGCCATGAAGCTGTTGTCCTGAGCGACCGGGGCCTGCAGGTGGGCTGGCAACACACCGTCGGCGGCCGCGTCTGGCGTTTCGAGGACCTGAGGACGCTGCTCGCACGCGCCACGCCCGAACGCTCGGGCGACCAGCTCGCGGGCCTGGCCGCCAGCTGCGACGCCGAACGCATGGCCGCGAAGCTGGCCCTGGCCGAGCTGCCGCTGGCGACCTTCCTGAGCGAGGCGCTGGTGCCCTACGAAGCCGACGAGGTGACGCGGCTGATCGTCGACGGCCACGACGCCGCGGCGTTCGCGCCGGTGCGCCATCTGACGGTGGGGGATTTCCGCGACTGGCTGCTGTCGGCCGCGGCCGACACCGAGGCGCTGGCCGCGCTGGCGCCCGGGCTGACGCCCGAGATGGTGGCTGCCGTGAGCAAGCTGATGCGGCACCAGGATCTGCTGCTGGTGGCCAGCAAGTGCCGCGTCGTCACCGCCTTTCGCGACACGATCGGCCTGCCCGGCCGGCTGGCCGTGCGGCTGCAGCCCAACCACCCCACCGACGACCTGCGCGGCATCGCCGCCAGCGTGCTGGACGGCCTGATGTACGGCTGCGGCGACGCCGTGATCGGCATCAACCCGGCCAGCGACAGCCTGGTGCTGATCGGCGAGCTGCTGCGCCTGCTCGACGGCGTGATCCAGCGCCACGCCATCCCGACCCAGGGCTGCGTGCTCACGCACGTGACGAACACGCTGCGGTTGATCGAGCAGGGGCTGCCGGTGGACCTGGTGTTCCAGTCGATCGCGGGCAGCCAGAAGGCGAACGCCGGCTTCGGCATCGACCTGGCCCTGCTGCGCGAGGCGCAGGCCGCCGCGCTGTCGCTGAACCGTGGCACGGTGGGCCGCAACGTCATGTACTTCGAGACCGGCCAGGGCTCGGCGCTGTCGGCCGACGCGCACCACGGCGTCGACCAGCAGACCATGGAGGCGCGCGCCTACGGCGTGGCGCGGGCCTATGCGCCGCTGCTCGTCAACACCGTGGTCGGCTTCATCGGGCCCGAGTACCTGGTCGATGGCAAGCAGATCGTCCGCGCCGGGCTCGAGGACCACTGCTGCGGCAAGCTGCTGGGCCTGCCGCTGGGCTGCGACATCTGCCACACCAACCACGCCGAAGCCGATGCCGACGACATGGACACGCTGATGACGCTGCTGGGCAGTGCCGGCGTCAACTTCATCATGGGCGTGCCGGGCGCCGACGACATCCTGCTCGGCTACCAGAGCACCAGCTTCCACGACGCGGCCGTGTTGCGCGAGCTGCTGGGCCTGCGGCGCGCGCCCGAGTTCGAGGCCTGGCTGGCGCAGGCCGGCATCGCCGGTGCCGATGGCCGGCTGCTGCCGGCCCTGCAGCGGCACGCGCTGCTGGCCGACCTGTCGGCGCGCTGACGCCCGCGCGGAAAACCTGCACCGGCCACCGCCATGAGCTGCCCCGACCCCTGGGCCGACCTGAAGCGCCATACCGCGGCGCGCATCGCGCTCGGGCGCAGCGGCGCCAGCCAGCCCACCGCCGCGTGGCTGCAGTTCTCGCTCGACCAGGCGCTGGCGCGCGATGCGGTGCGCGCGGCGCTGGACGTGGCTGCGCTGCAGGCCGCGCTGGCCGCGCACGCGCTGGACGCCATCGCGATCGAAAGCGCGGCGCCGGACCGGGCGAGCTACCTGCGCCGGCCCGACCTGGGGCGCCGCCTGTCGCCGCGCAGCGCGGCCGTGCTGGCGGCGCTGCCGGCCGCCGCCGCGGGGTCGATCGCGGTGCTGGTGGCCGACGGCCTGTCGGCTGCCGCGGCGCAGGCCCATGCGCTGCCCCTGCTGCTGGCGCTGCGGCCGCGGCTGCAGGCGCAGGGCCAGGCGCTCGGCCCGGTGGTCATCGCCACGCAGGCGCGCGTGGCCCTGGGCGATGCGGTGGGCGCCCTCACCGGCGCCGCGGCGGTGCTGGTGCTGCTGGGCGAACGGCCCGGCCTGTCGTCGCCCGACAGCCTGGGCGCCTACCTCACCTGGGCACCGCGGCCCGGGCGCAGCGACGCCGAGCGCAACTGCGTCAGCAACATCCGGCCCGCCGGCCTGCCCCACGCCGAGGCGGCGCGCCGCCTCGCCTGGCTGCTGGCGGCAGCGCGGCGGCTCGGGGCCAGCGGCGTGGCACTGAAGGACGAGAGCGATGCGCCCGCGCTGCAGGGGCCGGCGCGATACGGGACAATCCCGCCATGATCCGGCAGCGCACCCTGAAATCCGCGGTCCGTGCCGTCGGCGTGGGCGTGCACAGCGGCCAGCGGGTCGAGCTCACGCTGCGCCCGGCCCCGCCCGACACCGGCGTCGTGTTCCGCCGCACCGACCTGCCCGAGCCGGTGGACATCCCGGTCTCGGCCTCGGTCGTCAGCGACACCCGCATGGCCAGCACCATCAGTGCCGGCGGCGACCCCGCAGCCCCCAAGGTGCAGACCATCGAGCACCTGATGTCGGCCTGCGCCGGGCTCGGACTGGACAACCTCTACGTCGACATCACGGCCGAAGAGGTGCCCATCCTCGACGGCTCGGCCGCCAGCTTCGTGTTCCTGCTGCAGAGCGCGGGCATCGAGCTGCAGGACGCGCCCAAGCGCTTCCTGCGCGTGAAGAAGGCGGTGGAGGTGCGCCAGGGCGAGGGCGGCGCGCTGAAGTGGGCGCGGCTGGAGCCGTACCACGGCTACCGGCTCAGCTTCGAGATCGACTTCAACCACCCGGCCGTCGACGCCACCGGGCGCCGCGTGGAGTTCGATTTCGCCGACGGCCAGTACAAGCGCGACATCGCGCGCGCCCGCACCTTCGGCTTCACGAAGGACGTGGAGATGATGCGCGCCCGCGGGCTGGGCCTGGGCGGCAGCATGGACAACGTGATCGTGGTCGACGACTACCGCGTGCTCAACAGCGACGGGCTGCGCTACGACGACGAGTTCGTCAAGCACAAGATCCTCGACGCCATCGGCGACCTGCACATCGCCGGCAAGCCGCTGCTGGCGCGCTACAGCGCCTTCAAGAGCGGCCACGCGCTGAACAACCAGCTGCTGCGCAAGCTGCTGGCCGATGCCAGCGCGTTCGAGATCGTCAGCTTCGAGCACGAGGCCGATGCGCCGCGCGGCTTCGCCGAGCTGGCGCCGGCCTGGTAGGGCGCGCGCCCGATGCTGCTCTTTCGGCTGGTCGTCGGCCTGCTGCTGGTGGCCGGCGTGCTGTGCTTTGCGATGTACATCGGCACCCGCCAGGTGGCCTGGCGCCGGCGCGGGGTGACGATCGTGAAGTGGACCGTGCTCGCCGCGCTGGCGTTCTTCGCGGTGCTGATCCTCGAGCGGCTGGCGCTGCTGCTGTAGTGCAGGTCCCGGCGCCGACACCGGCGTCAACGCCCGTCCTGGGCCGCCTGCCGCTCGGCCACCTGCACCTGCACCTGCACCTGCTGGCTGCCGCGCTGCAGCTGCAGCGTGGCGCGGGTGCCGGGCGCGAGCGCGGCCACGGCGGCGATCAGCTCGCCGCTGTCGTGCACCGGCTGCCCGGACACCTGCAGCACCACGTCGCCCGGGCGCACGCCGCCGCGCGCGGCCGGGCCGTTGCGCAGCACGCCGGTGATCAGCACGCCGTCCTTCAGCGGCAGGCTCAGGCTCTCGGCCAGCTCGGCCGAGAGGTCGCGCGGCACGACGCCGATCCAGCCGCGGCGCACATGCCCGCCGCGCACCAGCGCTTCCATCACCGTGCGCGCGGTGTCCACCGGCACCGCGAAGCCGATGCCCAGGCTGCCGCCGCTGGCGGAGTAGATGGCGGTGTTGATGCCCACCAGCGCGCCGCGCGCGTCCACCAGGGCGCCGCCGGAGTTGCCGGGGTTGATCGCGGCATCGGTCTGGATGAAGTGCTGGAACGGCGACGAGTCGGCCTGCTGGCGGTCGAGCGCGCTGACGATGCCGGCGGTGACGGTCTGGCCGACGTTGAACGGGTTGCCGATGGCCAGCACCGCATCGCCCACCTGCAGCGCGCGCACGTCGCCGAAGGCGATCACCGGCAGCGGCGACAGCGCGATGCGCAGCACCGCGATGTCGGTCTCGGGGTCGCTGCCCACCAGCGTGGCGCTGGTGGAGCGGCCGTCGGCGAGCTGCACCTCGATCTCGGTGGCGCCGGCCACCACGTGCTGGTTGGTGAGCAGGTAGCCCTCGGGCGAGACGATCACGCCCGAGCCGAGGCCGATCTGCTGGGTGTCGGCGTCGCCGTCGCCGAAGAAGAACTTGAAGCGCGGGTCGTCGGCGTGTGGATTGCGCGGCCCCATCTTGGTGGCCGTGATGCTCACCACCGCCGGTGCGGCGCGGCGCGCGGCGAGCGCGAAGCTGCCGCCGGCGTCGGCGCGGTTCGGGCCGTTCGCGCCCCGGGCCGGCGGCGCCGCCATCTCGAGCAGGGTCGGCGCCGGCAGCCGCCGCAGGCCGCCGCGCGGCAGCCAGTCGGGCTTGAAGGTCAGCACCACGAACAGCACCGCCACGGCCACCGTGACGGCCTGCGAGAACAACAGCCAGCTTCGACGCCACATGCGGTTGCGGTCCGGCAGAATGGTGGCCACCCGGGCCGGGACGACGATGACAACGGGACGGGCATGCGCCGCAGCGGCGCCCCCGACCCATGAGGCATTATCCGCGGCGATGAAGCCACTGCTCGTGACCCAGGGCGACGCCGCGGGCATCGGCCCCGAGATCATCGTGCGCGCCTTCGAGCGCGGCGCCCTCGCGGGGGCGGTGGTGATCGGCGACGTCGACGTGCTGCGCCGCGCCGGCAGCGCGCTGACGGCGCAGATCGAGGCACCGGCCGATGCCGCGGCGCTGCCACCGGGCTGCCTGCCGGTGCTCGTGCCGCCGGGCATGCCGGCCGGGCTGGCGGCGCTGCCGCCGGGCTGCGTGGATGCGCGCAACGGCGCCGCCGCGGCCCGCTGCATCGAGCACGCGGTGGCGCTGCTGCAGGCCGGTGCCGGGGCGGCGCTGGTGACGGCGCCGCTGCACAAGGCGGCGCTGGCCGCGGCCGGCGTGGCCTACCCGGGCCACACCGAGATGCTGCAGGCACTGGCTGGCGTGCCGGGTGCGGCGCCGCCGCCGGTGCGGATGATGCTGGCCAACGCCGAGCTGAAGGTGGTGCTGGTGACGATCCACCTGTCGCTGCGGCGGGCCCTGGATGCGCTGAGCTTCGACGCCGTGCTGCAGACCCTGCGCATCGCGCACCGCGCGGCCGCGGCCTGGGGCCGGCCGCAGCCGCGCATCGCGGTGGCGGGGCTGAACCCGCATGCCGGCGAGGGCGGCCTGTTCGGCAGCGAGGAGCTCGACTTCATCGCGCCGGCGGTGCAGGCGGCGCGGGCCGCAGGCATCGACGCCCGCGGCCCCTACGCGCCCGACACCGTGTTCATGCGCGCGCGCCGCGGCGAGTTCGACCTGGTGGTGGCCATGACGCACGACCACGGCCTGATCCCGGTCAAGTACCTGGGCGTGGAGGACGGCGTCAACGTCACGCTCGGGCTGCCCTTCGTGCGCACCAGCCCCGACCACGGCACCGCGTACGACATCGCCGGCACGGGCCGGGCCGACCCGGCCAGCCTGCTGGCGGCGCTGGCGATGGCGCGCCGGCTGGCCGGGGCCGCGGGGGCCGATCCGGCCGCTGGCTAGACCCCGGCCACGGCCGCCAGCTGGCGCCGCGCGCGCGCCGTGGCGCGCTCGATCAGGTAGGCGCCCTCGTACGCCTTCAGGCGCCCGGTCTCGCAAAGGCGCAGCAGCATGCGCTGCGTCAGCGACACCGTCTTCTGGTGCCGCCCGCCGTGGGTGAAGATGAAGAAGCTGCGCGCGGCGCTCACGTGCGCCAGCCGCACCTTGTGCCACTCGCCTTCGAGGTTCATGCGGTAGGCGTGGCCGATCTGCACGTGGTCGGCCAGGGCCGCGCCTTCGGTGGGGTCGGCCGCGTCGGTGGCGCCGGGCAGGCCGGGCAGCGGCGGCATCGCGGCGGCGGCAGCAGCCTCGCCCTCGCCCGCGACGGCGGTGGGGTCGATGTCGACCGGAGCCGTCCAGTCCACCGCCGACTCGCGCACCAGGCCGATGCGCTGCGCCTCGTCGGCGCTGATCTGCGGCGCGATCACCTCGTCGGTGAGCACCGGCAGCATCGGGGCCGTCTTCAGGTCTTCGCGCGAGGGCGGCGGCTTGCCCATGGCGCCTTCGACCTTGCGCGCCGTGAGGTTGAAGTCGAGCACCGTGCCGCCGGTCGACTTCAGGGCCTCGGCGTGCGCCGGCAGCAGCTGGCCGAAGAAGGCGCGGCGCTGGGCGTCGGGCCAGGCGATGAGGTTCATGCCCTCGGTCAGGTCCTGCATCAGCCGGGGCAGGGCGGCCAGGAAGGCCTTGCGGTGCGCCGGCGTGGCCTTGGGCTGCACGCTGAGCACCAGCTCGCTGCCCACCGCGCGCAGGCGCAGCGAGAGCTCGCTGTCGGCGCCGCCGCGCTCGGCCGCGCGCAGCAGCACCTGGCTCCAGATGCCGCTGAGGAACTCGCGCAGGAACGCCGGCGCGGCCACGTCCTTCAGCTCGCCCGCCAGGCGCAGCGCATACAGCTGGCGCAGGCGCTGCTGGTCTTCCTTCTCGGCCAGCAGCGCGGCGGCCTCGACCTGCGCCGGGTTGGCGCGGTCGGCGAGCTCGGCGCTGAACTGCTCGAGCGCGGCCAGCTTGTGCTCGTAGATCTCGATCTGCTCGAAATCGCCTTCGACCACCTCCTGCACCAGGGTGCGCACCTTGGCCAGGAAGGCACGCGTGCCGTCTTCGCCGAAGTCCTCGAAGGCCGTGCCGAGCGAGGCGATGCGGTTGACGAAGCGGCGCACCGGATGGCGGCGCGACGAGAAGAAAGCGGGGTCGCCGAGCGCGGCGCGCAGCACCGGCAGCTGCAGCCGGGCGATCTGGCGCGCCATCTGCGGCGGCACCTTGGGGTCGGCCAGGATCTGATCGAACATGAAGCCGATGACGTCGATCACCATGTGATCGAGCGCCCCGCGCGAGACCTGGCGCAGCTCGTCGCGGTGCTCGCGGATCAGGTTCTGCGGCACCGCGCCGCTGCCGCTGTCGCCGTAGTCGCTGCCGCCGAAGCCGCTGGCGCCGGCGGGGCCGGGGCGGTCGCGCTCGACCAGCGTCAGGCGGCGGATGAGCGACATCACGGCCGGGTCGACCTGGCCCAGCGGCGTGCCCGGGCCGCCGAGCCCGCCTCCCAGGGTCGAGCGCCGGCCGGCGTAACGGCTGTCCTGCCGACTGTCGTGCCGGCTGTCGTGCCGGCTGTCCAGCCGGCCGTCGTGCCGGCTGTCGGCGTCGGCGCCCAGGCCCGCCGAGGTGCTGGGCTCGGCGTCGTGGCGGCCCAGGCGGTCGTAGCCCGAGTGGCCGCGCCCGCCGCCGAGTGGCTGGCGCACCTCCAGGCCGCGCGGCTGCACGCCCGCGTTGCGCAGCTCTGTCACGATCTCGGCGTAGGTGCCGCGGAGCAAGGCGCCGAGCGAGCGGCTGAGCTCGGCGGCCAGGATCTTGCGGGTGTCGGCGCGCTCGGAGACGGCCTCGATGCCGCGCGTCATGGCATGGCCGACCAGTTCAGGGCGCAGCGGGTTGCGCAGCCGCCCGCCCGGGCTGTCGCCCAGCAGCGAGGCGACGTAGCTGCCCACCTCGCGCAGCTCCCATTCGCAGGCGCTGGTGATCTCGAGGCCGAAGCGCTCGGCCGAGATCAGCGCCTCGACCTCCTTGTCGTCGACCAGGCTCAGGCGGTCCCACTGCGTCGAGATGGGGGTCGCGTAGGCGATCGCGCCGGCATCGGTGCCCGCCGATGCCGGCGCCGGGCCCGCGCCCAGCTCGCGCAGCACGCGTTCGTCGAGGGCTTCGTTGAAGGCGAGCGCGAAGATCGCCGACTTGCGGTTGAACTCGAACTGCGCCGCCAGCAGGCCGTCGCGTTGCGACATGGTGTGCGCGCCCAGGGCAGCCAGGCCCAGGCTCTCGATGGTGCGCTCGGTGGCCTCGCGGGCGGCGAGCTTCAGGCGCTGGATGGCCCGCTCCAACCCCGGGGGCAGGCGGTGCACGGGGTTCGGGATCATGGGCAGGACAGCGCCGCTCGGGCCATGCGCAGAGTATGCGGCAAGGCCCCGGCTGACGGAGTGCGTACGGGCTCGCCGCCGTCGTTCGGCGGCGTTGCGCTGGTAACGAAACGCTCGGGGCGGCTACTTCCGCAGCGCGTCGCGGATCTCGCGCAGCAGCAGCACGTCCTCGGGCGTCGGGGCCGGCGGCGCGGGCGGGGGCGGCGGGGCGCTGCGCTTGAGGCGGTTCATCTGCTTGACCATCAGGAAGATGATCAGGGCCAGGATCACGAAGTTGATCGCCACCGTGATGAAGCTGCCGTAAGCCAGCACGGCACCGGCCTTCTTGGCCTCGGCCAGCGTGCTGGCGGTCTGCCCCGCCAGCGGCAGGAAGTAGTTGCTGAAGTCGAGCCCGCCGACCACCCGCCCGACCACCGGCATGATGACGTCGCCGACCAGCGAATCGACGATCTTGCCGAACGCACCGCCGATGATCACGCCCACGGCGAGGTCCATGACGTTGCCCTTGAGGGCGAATTCCTTGAACTCCGAGCCGAAACTCATGGCGGGTTGCTCCTTGCGAGATGGTTGTCGGGCGACCGGGACGCACGGTAGTGGCCGCCTGCGCCGGCGTCAATGGTCGACATGTCAGCGGGCGACATCGACCGGTGCGACGCCGGCGTGGGACGCTCGGCTAGAATTTCAGGTTGATCTCAAACGTTCTCAGCTTACCGAGGAAACCCATGAGCGAGGCCGCAGTTCAGTCTGCCGTCGATCCGGGCATCGACCAAAACCGGCGCACCTGGATCGCCATCACCTGCGGGGCTGGCGCCATCGGCGGCGTGGCTGCGGCGGTGCCGTTCGTCAGCACCTTCGAACCTTCGGCGCGCGCCCGCGCCGCCGGGGCGCCGGTGGAAGTCGACATCAGCACCCTCAAACCCGGCGAGAAGATCACCGTCGCCTGGCGCGGCAAGCCGGTGTGGATCATGCGGCGCACGCCCGAGCAGGTGGCCGAGCTGCCCAAGCACGACGACGAACTGGCCGACCCCAAGTCGCTGCGCAACCCCGATGAGTTCACCCCGGCCTTCGCGCGCAACGACTGGCGCTCGCTGAAGCCCGAGATCCTGGTGCTGGTGGGCATCTGCACCCACCTGGGCTGCGTGCCCGGCGACAAGTTCCAGCCCGGGGCCCAGCCGTCGCTGCCGGCCGACTGGCCGGGTGGCTTCCTCTGCCCCTGCCACGGCTCCACCTTCGATCTGGCCGGCCGGGTGTTCAAGAACAAGCCCGCGCCCGACAACCTGGTGGTTCCGCCTTATCACTTCCCCACCGCCACCACGCTGCTGATCGGTGAGGAAAAGTCGGCCTGAGCGCGGCGCACGCAGTAAACGACCGAGGTCCCAATGGCTGAAATGAAGCAGGCGCCTGCCGGCGCACCGATGACGCAGAAGTTGATGACGTGGGTGGACAACCGGTTCCCGGCCACCCAGCTCTTCAAGGAGCACATGTCGGAGTACTACGCACCGAAGAACTTCAACTTCTGGTATTTCTTCGGCGCCCTGTCCATGCTCGTGCTGGTGATGCAGATCGTCACCGGCATCTTCCTGACGATGCACTACAAGCCCGACGCCTCCAAGGCCTTCGAGTCGGTCGAGTACATCATGCGCGACGTGCCCTGGGGCTGGCTGGTGCGCTACATGCACAGCACCGGAGCCAGCGCGTTCTTCATCGTCGTGTACATGCACATGTTCCGCGGCATGATCTACGGCAGCTACAAGAAGCCGCGCGAGCTGGTCTGGATCTTCGGCTGCGCGATCTTCCTGTGCCTGATGGCCGAGGCCTTCATGGGCTACCTGCTGCCCTGGGGCCAGATGAGCTACTGGGGCGCCCAGGTCATCATCAACCTGTTTTCGGCGATCCCCTTCGTGGGCCCCGACCTCTCGCTGCTGATCCGCGGCGACTACGTGGTGGGCGACGCCACGCTCAACCGCTTCTTCAGCTTCCACGTCATCGCCGTGCCGCTGGTGCTGCTGGGCCTGGTGGTGGCGCACATCATCGCGCTGCACGAGGTGGGCTCGAACAACCCCGACGGCATCGAGATCAAGGCCAAGAAGGACCCCAAGACCGGCATCCCGCTCGACGGCATCCCCTTCCATCCCTACTACACCGTGCACGACATCCTGGGCGTGGCGGTGTTCCTGATGGTGTTCAGCGCCATCGTCTTTTTCGCGCCCACCGGCGGCGGCTACTTCCTCGAGGCCAACAACTTCATCCCCGCCGACCCGCTGAAGACGCCCCTGCACATCGCGCCGGTGTGGTACTTCACGCCCTTCTACTCGATGCTGCGCGCCGTCACCGACGACATGGTGCGCATCCTCGTGGGCATCGTCGCCGCCGCCGGCGTGCTGGGCTTCCTGTTCGCCGGCCTGAAGGGCCTGTGGAAGTTCGCGCCGCTGGTCGTGGCCGTCGTGGTGGCGGTGCTGCTGAAGACCTTCGACGCCAAGTTCTGGGGCGTGGTGGTGATGGGCCTGGCGGTGCTGATCCTGTTCGTGCTGCCCTGGCTGGACCGCAGCCCCGTGCGCTCGATCCGCTACCGGCCGGGCTGGAACAAGGTGCTCTACGGCATCTTCGTGATCGTCTTCCTCGTGCTCGGCTACCTCGGCATCCAGCCGCCCTCGCCCACGCGCAACGTGATCGCGCAGGCCGGCACGCTGTTCTATTTCGGGTTCTTCCTGCTGATGCCCTGGTGGAGCCGGCTGGGTGAGTTCAAGCCCGTGCCCGATCGCGTGGTCTTCCACGCCCACTAGGCCCGCGGCGGAGTTCAAGATGCAAAGAATGATTCGATCGCTGCTGACCGGCCTGTTCGCGGCCCTGGCGCTGGCGGGCCCGCTGACCGCGCAGGCCGAAGGCTATGCCTGGGACAAGTTCCCCGAGGAGCGGCTCACCGACATGGCCGCGCTGCAGCGCGGCGCCAAGCTCTTCGTCAACTACTGCATGAACTGCCATGCCGCCTCGTACATGCGCTTCAACCGCATGCACGACATCGGCCTGACCGACAAGGAGATCAAGGACAACCTGATCTTCACCGGGGCCAAGGTCGGCGACACGATGACGATCGCGATGGACCCCAAGGACGGCAAGGACTGGTTCGGCAACACGCCGCCCGACCTGTCGCTGATCACGCGATCGCGCGCCGAGCCCGGCAAGGGCAGCGGGGCCGACTACGTCTACACCTACCTGCGCACGTTCTACCGCGACCCGAGCCGGGCCACGGGCTGGAACAACGCGGCCTTCCCCAACGTGGCGATGCCCAACGTGCTGTGGGAACTGCAGGGCCAGCAGAAGGCCGTGTTCGAGGAGGAGAAGAGCCCCGAGGGCGGCGAGCCGGTGCAGGTGATCAAGGGCTTCGAGCCGATGACCCAGGGCACGATGACGCCGGCCCAGTTCAACAGCGCGGTGGCCGACCTCGTGGCCTACCTGCAGTGGATGGGCGAGCCGGCGCAGAACACGCGCGTGCGCCTGGGCGTGTGGGTGCTGATCTACCTCTTCGTCTTCACGCTCATCGCCTGGCGCCTGAATGCGGCGTACTGGAGAGACGTCAAGTAGCCTTCGCCAGGCCCGGCGGGCGCCCGGGTCCGCAACGCAGTGGGGGCGTGCCGCGCCCACTGCGTTTTGCCTTTTCGGGCCGGCCCGCGGCACCGAGCTCCCATCGCCCGCGGGCCGCTGCCCGCAGGGCCGACACGATCCACGAGATTCACACGAAAGGCCCACGCCATGATGGTGCTGTACTCAGGAACCACCTGCCCCTATTCGCACCGCTGCCGCTTCGTGCTGTTCGAGAAGGGCATGGACTTCGAGATCCGCGACGTCGACATCTTCGCCAAGCCCGAGGACATCGCGCTGATGAACCCGTACAACGAGGTGCCGATCCTGGTCGAGCGCGACCTCATCCTGTACGAGAGCCACATCATCAACGAGTACATCGACGAGCGATTCCCGCACCCGCAGCTGATGCCCGGCGACCCGGTGGCGCGGGCGCGCGTGCGGCTGTTCCTGTTCAACTTCGAGAAGGAGCTGTTCAGCAACGTCAACCTGCTCGAAGGCCGCGGCGTCAAGGCCACCGAGAAGCAGCTCGAGAAGGCACGCGACCAGATCCGCGACCGGCTGACCCAGCTCGCCCCGATCTTCCTGAAGAACAAGTACATGCTGGGCGACGACTTCAGCATGCTCGACGTGGCCATCGCGCCGCTGCTCTGGCGGCTGGACTACTACGGCATCGACCTCAGCAAGAACGCGGTGCCGCTGTTGAAGTACGCCGAGCGCATCTTCTCGCGCCCGGCCTACATCGAGGCGCTGACGCCGTCCGAGAAGGT
>JAGWLO010000100.1 GCA_028872015.1 Burkholderiales bacterium
CCATCGCGGCCACGGTGAGGGCGAAGCCTTCGAGGTACTTCTCCAGGCTGCCGGCGTGGGCGTTGGCGTCGAACCAGGCCGCCAGCGCCGCCTCGTCGGCGGCCGGCGCGGCCAGGCCCTGCTGCTGCAGCAGCGCCAGCAGCGTGGACACGCGCAGGCCGCCGTCGAGATGCTCGTGCAGCAGCACCTTGGGCAGGGCGCGCGCCTGAGCCCGCAGCGCGTCCTGGGCGGCGGGGTCGGGGGGGTGGGCTCGGCCGGGGGTCACGTCGGGCTGGATCGTAGCGGCTGGGGGCGCGACTCTTGCTATCCTGCCGCCCACCTTCAGCCCGCCCGGCCCGCTTCCCCATGCTGCCTCTGCGCCCCCGCCTCGCCGGCCTTGCCCGGCGCCTGCCGTCCGCCTTGTCTGCCCTGCTCGCCCTGGCCGGCGCCGGCACCGCGGGCCTGGCGCGCGCCGAGCCGGCCGTCATCTACGACATGGGCGGCAAGTTCGACCGCTCGTTCAACGAAGCCGGCTACCGGGGCGCCGAGCGCTGGAAGCAGGAGACCGGCAAGCCCTACCTCGAGTTCGAGATCTCCAACCCGGCGCAGCGCGAGCAGGCGCAGCGCCGCATGGCCGAGCGCGGCGCCGACCCCATCGTGGGCATCGGCTTCTCGCAGGGCAGCAGCATGGCCAAGGTGGCCAAGGATTTCCCGAAGCTCCACTTCGTGGTCATCGACGCCGTGGTCGACGCGCCCAACGTGCAGAGCGTGCTGTTCAAGGAGCAGGAGGGCAGCTTCCTGGTCGGCCTGATGGCCGCGATGGCAAGCAAGACGCACAAGATCGGCTTCGTCGGCGGCATGGACATCCCGCTCATCCGCAAGTTCTCGTGCGGCTACGAGCAGGGCGCGAAGTACGCCGACCCCAAGGTCAGCGTCGTCGTCAGCATGACCGGCACCACGCCGCAGGCCTGGAACGACCCGGCGCGCGGCGCCGAGCTGGCCAAGGCCCAGTTCGCCGGCGGCGTGGACGTGGTGTTCGCCGCCGCCGGTGCCACCGGCCTGGGCGTGTACCAGGCGGCCAAGGACGCCGGCCGGCTGGCCATCGGCGTGGACAGCGACCAGAACCACCTGCAGCCCGGCACCATGCTGACGAGCATGGTCAAGCGCGTCGATGTCGCCGTCTACAACGCCTTCAAGGGCGTCAAGCCGGGCGTGACCTCGCTCGGGCTGAAGGAGGGCGGTGTCGACATCGCGCTCGACCCGTACAACGCCAAGCTCGTGACGCCGGCGATGCTCAAGGCGGTGGACCGGGCCAAGGCCGACATCATCGGCGGCAAGATCCACGTCATCGACTACATGACCCACGGCGCCTGCCGTTGAGCGGCGCTGCGTGAGCGACGGCCCGTGAGCGCCCCCAGCCCGGCGGTGGCGATGCGCGGCATCGCCAAGCGCTTCGGCCGCGTGCAGGCCAACCGCGCCGTGGACCTGCGCGTGGCCGCCGGCACCGTGCACGGCATCGTGGGCGAGAACGGCGCCGGCAAGAGCACGCTGATGTCGATCCTGTACGGCCTGTACCAGGCCGACGCCGGCACGATCGAGATCGAGGGCCGCCCGGCGCGGATCACCGGCTCGCGCGAGGCCATCGCCCTGGGCATCGGCATGGTGCACCAGCACTTCATGCTGGTCGACACGCTGAGCGCACTCGACAACGTGATGCTGGGCGCCGAGCCGCATCGGCGGCTGGGCCCGGCACGTGCGCAGGTGCGCGCCGGGCTGCAGGCGCTGATGCGCGACACCGGCCTGGCGGTCGACCTCGAGGCGCCCGTCTCGCGGCTGCCGGTGGGCGAGCGGCAGCGGCTGGAGATCCTGAAGGCGCTGTACCGCGGCGCCCGCATCCTGATCCTGGACGAGCCCACCGCGGTGCTCACGCCGCCGGAGACCGAGGCCCTCTTCGCCACCCTGCGCGGCCTGCGCGCGCGCGGCACCACGGTGCTGCTGATCACGCACAAGCTGAAGGAGATCATGGCCCTGTGCGATGCCGTCACGGTGATGCGCGGCGGCGCCGTGGTGCTCGACTGCCCGATCGGCCAGACCGGCATCGACGCGCTGGCCGAAGCCATGGTCGGTCGCCGCGTCGACCTCGGCCGCGCGCCCGCCGCCACCGCGCCCGGCGAGGTGCTGCTGCAGGTCGAGGGCCTGGCCTGCACCGATGCGCTGGGCGTGGCCCGGCTGAGCGGGGTGTCGCTGGCCCTGCGCGCGGGCGAGATCGTGGGCATCGCCGGCGTGTCGGGCAACGGCCAGAGCGAGCTGCTCGACCTCCTGGCCGGGTTGCTGGCCCCGGCGCAGGGCCGCCTGGTGCTGGGCGGGCAGACCTTCGTGCCCGGGCGCTGGCTGGGCGCCGCCCGCGCGCGCGACCTGGGCCTGGCCCATGTGCCCGAAGACCGCCACCGGCGCGGCCTGGTGCTGCCCTTCGCGGCCTGGGAATCGGCGGTGCTGGGCTACCAGGGCCGGCCGCGCTACAGCCGCGGCCGCTGGCTGGGCTGGCTGCGCCAGCGCCGCATGCGCGAGGACTGCGCGGCCATGATGGAGCGCTACGACGTGCGGCCGCGCAACCCGCTGCTGCGCACATCCAAGTTCAGCGGCGGCAACCAGCAGAAGCTGGTGCTGGCGCGCGAGGCGGCGCACGCGCCCCGGGTGCTGCTGGTGGGCCAGCCCACGCGCGGCGTGGACATCGGCGCCATCGAGTTCATCCACGGCCGCCTGCGCGCCCTGCGCGACGCCGGCGGCGCGGTGCTGGTGGTCTCTTCCGAGCTCGACGAGATCCTGGCCCTGGCCGACCGCGTGCTGGTGATGAACGCCGGCCGCATCGCCGGCGAGCTGCCCATCGCCCAGTGCACCGAGGCGACGCTGGGGCGGCTGATGGGCGGGGCGCACTGATGAAGCCGGTGGAGCTGCCGCGCTGGATGGTCGTCGGTCTGCTGCCCGCCGTCAACCTGGCGCTGGCGCTGCTGGTGGCCGGCGTGGTCGTCGCGCTGGTGGGCTTCAAGCCGGGCGAGGTGCTGGCCCTGCTGCTGAAGGGCGCGTTCGGCTCGCGCGAGGGCCTGAGCTACACGCTGTACTACGCCACCACCTTCATCTGTACCGGGCTGGCGGTGGCGGTGGCGCTGCACGGCGGGCAGTTCAACATCGGCGGCGAGGGCCAGGCCATGATGGGCGGGCTGGGCGTGGGCCTGGCCGCGCTGGCCTTCGACGCCACGCTGCCGCCGTGGGCGATGCTGCCGGTGCTGGTGGCGGCGGCGGCGCTGTTCGGCATGGTGTGGGGCGCGATCCCCGGCGCGCTGCAGGCCTGGCGCGGCAGCCACACCGTGATCACCACCATCATGTTCAACTTCATCGCCTCGGCGCTGCTGGGCTGGCTGCTGGTGGGCCCGCTGAAGGCCCCGGGCGACATGTCGCCCGAGACGCGCGCCTTCGCCGATGCGGCCCATGTGCCGGGCGCCCACGCGGTGCTGGGCTGGCTGGGCATCGCCTGGCCGCGCTCGCCGCTGAACCTGTCGCTGCTGGTGGCGCTGGCGGCGGCGCTGCTGGTGTGGCTGGCGCTGTGGAAGACGCGCGGCGGCTACTCGCTGCGCGCGGTGGGCTTCGCACCCTCGGCCGCGTTCTACGCCGGCATCCGGCCGGCGCGGCTGGTGCTGCTGTCGATGGCGGCCTCGGGCGCGCTGGCCGGGCTGGTGGGCGTGAACGAGATCGCCGGCGTGCAGGGCCGGCTGCTGCCCGACTTCGTCAACGGCGCGGGCTTCGCCGGCATCGCGGTCTGCCTGATCGGGCGCAGCCACCCGCTGGGCATCGTGCTGGCGTCGCTGCTGTTCGGGGCGCTGTACCAGGGCGGCTCGGAGCTGTCGTTCGACATCAGCGGCTTCAGCCGCGACACGGTGTTCATGCTGCAGGGGCTGATCGTGCTGTTCGCTGGCGCCATGGCGCAGGTGGCCGCGCCGGCGCTGGCGCGGCTGTGGCGCGCCGCCGGTGGCGGCCGCGCGCGTGGCGATGCAGGCGGCGATGCGGGGGGCGCGCCATGAACGAGGTGCTGGTGGGCACGCTGGTGGCCAGCACGCTGCGCGTGTCGGTGCCGCTGATCCTGTGCGCGATGGCGGGCGTGCTGTGCGAGCGCTCGGGCGTGATCGACCTCGGGCTCGAAGGCAAGATGCTGCTCACCGCCTTCGCCACCGCCAGCGTCGGCGTGGCCACCGGCTCGCTGGCGCTGGCGCTGCTGGCCGCGGTGGCGGTGGGCGTGGCGCTGTCGATGCTGCACGGCTATGCCTGCGTCAGCCACGGCGGCGACCAGGTGGTGCTGGGCATGGCCATCACGATGACGGCCGCCGGCCTGACCGTGGTGCTGGGCATCGCCTGGTTCGCGCAGGGCGGGCAGACGCCGCCGGTGCCCGAGGCGGTGCGGCTGGGCCGCTGGTTCACGGGCGCGGGCGCCCTGGTGGGCCACATTCCCGGCGTGGGGCAGGCGCTGGCGCTGGCCTTCTTCGGCCACAACCCGATGGTCTACCTCTCGCTGCTGCTGGTGGCCGCCGTCGCGTGGCTGCTGTACCGCACGCGCTTCGGCCTGCGCCTGCGCGCCGCGGGCGAGAACCCGGCCATGGTCGACGCCGCCGGCGTCTCGGTGCAGGCGCTGCGCTACCAGGCGCTGGCGCTGAACGGCGTGCTCAGCGCGCTGGCCGGGGCCTACCTGGTGCTGGCGCAGAACCCGAGCTTCATCCCCAACATGACCGCCGGCCGCGGCTACATGGCGCTGGCCGCGCTGATCTTCGGCAAGTGGCGCCCCGGCGGCGCGCTGGCGGCCTGCCTGCTGTTCGGCTTTCTCGACGCGGTGTCGATCCGGCTGCAGGACACGGTGCTGCCCCTCATCGGCGCGGTGCCGGTGCAGGCGATCCAGGCCCTGCCGTACGTGCTGACGGTGGTGCTGCTGGCCGGCTTCATCGGCAGCGCGGTGGCGCCCGCCGCCCTCGGGAGACCCTATGTCAAGGATCGATGAAGCCACGCGCGACGCCCTGCTGGCCGCCGCGCGCGGCGCGCGAGCGCAGGCCCACGCGCCGTATTCGCGCTTTGCCGTCGGTGCCGCGGTGCTGGACGAGCAGGGTCGCATCCATGCCGGCTGCAACGTCGAGAATGCCGCCTATCCGCAGGGCTGGTGCGCCGAGACCTCGGCCCTGGCGGCGATGGTGGGGGCCGGCGGCCGGCAGGTGCGCGCGGTGGCGGTGTGCGCCGAGTCCGACCAGCCCGTCACGCCCTGCGGCGGCTGCCGCCAGAAGCTGCGCGAGTTCGCCGCCGACGACTGCCCGGTATGGGCCGGCAACGCCGCCGGCCTGCGCGCCATGCACACTCTGGGCGAACTGCTGCCGGCCAGCTTCGGCCCCCACCATCTGCCGGCGCCGAATCCGCCCACCCCATGAACAACGCCATCGCCGCCACCGTCAGCCTCCTGAAGCAGCGCCTGGGTGACACCCCGCCGGCCATCGCCGTGCTGCTGGGCACCGGCTGGGCGCCTTTCGCCGACCAGGTGCAGGGCGCGGTGGACGTGCCTTACGCCGAGCTGCCGGCCTTCCCGCTGCTGGGCGTGGGCGGGCACCAGGGCCGGGTGCGCGCCGGGCGCATCGGCAGCACGCCGGTGCTGGTGCTGGGCGGCCGCAAGCATGCCTACGAGACGGGCGAGGCCGACGGCATGAAGGGCGCCGTGCGCAGCCTGGCGGCCTGGGGCGTGAAGCTGCTGCTGCAGACCAACGCCGCCGGCAGCATGGACCCGGCCATGCGCCCCGGCGCGCTGATGCTGGTCAGCGACCACCTCAACGTCTCGCAGCGCTCGCCGCTGTTCGGCGAGCCGGGCGACGGTCGCTTCATCGACATGGGCGATGCCTACGACGCCGCGCTGCGCGCGCAGGCGCATGCCATCGCCGCGCGCCTGGGCACGCCGCTGCACGAGGGCGTCTACGCCTGGTTCCTGGGCCCGCAGTTCGAGACGCCGGCGGAGATCCGCATGTTCCGCCAGCTCGGCGCGCAGGCGGTGGGCATGAGCACGGTGCCCGAGACCATCCTGGCCCGCCACGCCGGCCTGCGCGTGCTGGCGCTGTCGCTCATGACGAACATGGCCGCCGGCATGCAGGCCGAGCCCCTGAGCCACGCCCACACCCTGGCCACGGCGGGCGCCGCCAGCGCGCGCGCCGTGGCGCTGCTGACGGCGGTGGTGCAGGGGCTGGAGCTGGGATGAGGGCGGGGCTGGCGGTGCATCGCGTCGCCGCAGGCGCCGCCCGCACGCGCCTTGGCCGCGAGCCCTCGCGCAGGTGCCCCGGCGTTGATTCTCGAGCGCCCCGCAGGAGCCCGCCACGATGAGCACCGACACCCTGCAGGCCAGCGCGCGCACCGCGCTCGCCTGTCTCGACCTGACGAGCCTGAACGACGCCGACACGCCGGCCGACATCGAGGCCCTGTGCGCCCGCGCGCAGGGCCGCTTCGGCCCCACCGCGGCGGTCTGCGTGTGGCCGCGCTTCGCGGCCCAGGCCCGGGCCCTGCTGCCCGCCGGCATCGCGGTGGCCGCGGTGGCGAACTTTCCAGCGGGCGGCACCGATACCGAGCGCGCCGTGCGCGAGACCGGGTCGATCGTGCAGGCCGGCGCGCAGGAGGTCGACGTGGTGCTGCCCTACCGCGACCTGGCGGCCGCGCCCGCGCTGCTGGCGGCGGTGCGCCGGGCCTGCGCCGGCCTGCGGCTGAAGGTGATCCTCGAGACCGGCGAGCTGCACGACGCCGCCGCCGTCGCCCGGGCCAGCCGCATCGCGCTGGACGCCGGTGCCGACTTCCTGAAGACCAGCACCGGCAAGACCGCGCGCAGCGCCAGCCCCGAGGCTGCGCGTGTGATGCTGGCCGCCATCGCCGCCGACGCCGGCGCGCGCGGGCGCGTCGGCTTCAAGCCCGCCGGCGGCATCCGCACGGTGGCCGATGCCGCGGTGTACATCGCGCTGGTGGCCGAACACCTGGGCGCCGCAGCGCTGGTGCCGGCGCGCTTTCGCATCGGCGCCAGCGGCCTGCTCAACGACATCGAAGCCGTGCTCGGCGATGCGGCGCGGCCCTTGGCCGGCAGCACGTATTGACGCTGCGCTGAGCGCCCCCTGACAGTCCCACCGACCAGCGCGCGACACCCGCCACCTTCAGCCCCCGACCACTGCCGCGACCACGACCACGACCACGACCATCATGCAACGCCGACCTCCGTTTTCCGCCCTGCCCATCGCCCTGCCCTGGGCCTTCGCGACCGCACTCGCCGCCGCCGTGCTGGCCGGCTGCGGCAGCAACCCGACGGTCACGCCCGTCACGCCGGTCGCAGCCGCGCCGGTGAAGGTGAAGATCGTCGCCATCAACGACTTCCACGGCAACCTGCTGCCGCCCAAGGGCGGCATCCGCATCCAGGACCCGGCGCACCCCGGCCATCTCATCGACGCCGAGGCCGGCGGCGCGGCCTACCTGGCCACGGCGGTGGCCCGGCTCGAGGCCGAGAACCCGAACCACATCTTCGTCGCCGCCGGCGACCTGATCGGCGCCAGCCCGCTGCTGTCGGCGCTGTTCCACGACGAGCCCACGGTCGAGGCGCTGGGGCTGGCGGGGCTGGAGGTGTCGGCGGTGGGCAACCACGAGTTCGACAAGGGCGCGGCCGAGCTGCTGCGGATGCAGCACGGCGGCTGCAGCCCGGTCGACGGCTGCAAGGGCCCGCAGCCCTTCGCCGGCGCGCGCTACAAGTACCTGGCCGCCAGCACCATCGACCTGAAGACCGGCCACACGCTGTTCCCGCCGTACTACGTCAAGACCTTCCAGGGCATCCCGATCGCCTTCATCGGCCTGACGCTGAAGGCCACGCCCGACATGGTGGTTCCCTCGGGCGTGGCCGGGCTGCGCTTCGAGGACGAGGCGCGCACCGTCAACCGCCTGGTGCCGCAGCTGCAGGCGCGGGGCATCCAGGCGATCGCGGTGCTGATCCACCAGGGCGGCTACCAGAAGGACGGCCCGGGCGACTACGACGGCTGCGAGGGCATCGACGGCCCGATCGTGGGCCTGGTGAAGAAGTTCGACCCCGCCGTCAGCATCGTCATCAGCGGCCACACCCACCGCGCCTACAACTGCCGCATCGACGGCCGGCTGGTCACCAGCGCCGACAAGTACGGCACGCTGGTGACCGACATCGACGTCACGCTCGACCCCGTCACGCACCGCGTGCTGACCAGCCAGGCGCACAACGTGATCGTCAGCGCGGCCGCGTTTGCCGCCGACCCGCGCGAGACGGCGCTGATCCAGTCCTACGTCGACCGCGAAGGCCCGCTGGCCACGCGCGTGGTGGGCCGCCTGGGCGCCGCGCTGCCGCGCAGCACCAATGCCGCGGGCGAGAGCCCGCTGGGCCAGGTCATCGCCGATGCGCAGCTCGAGGCCACGCGCGGTGCCGGGGCGCAGATCGCCTTCATGAACGAGGGCGGCATCCGCGCCGCGCTGCCCATGCCGGCCGACGGCCTGGTGCGCTACGAGGACGTGTTCACCGCCCAGCCGTTCTACAACAACCTCGTCACGATGACGCTGACCGGGGCCCAGATCGAACGCCTGCTCGAGCAGCAGTGGGGGCATGCGGAGAGCCGCGTGATGATGGTCAGCCGTGGCTTCAGCTACACCTACGACGCGGCGCGCCCGCGCGGCGAGCGGGTGGTGCCCGGCAGCGTGCGCCTGGACGGCCGGCCGCTGGAGCCGGCCGCGAACTACCGCGTCACCGTCAACGGCTTCATGGCCAGCGGCGGCGACAGCTTCAGCATCCTGCGCAACGGCAGCCAGCGCGTCACCGGCATGCTCGACGTCGACGCGCTGGAGCAGTACATCGGCCGCCACCCCGGCCTGGTGCCCGGGCCGCTGGACCGCATCACGCGGCTGAACTGAGCGCCGGCGCCGCCGATGCTTGCGCCCGAGATCATCCGCGCCAAGCGCGACGGCGGCCGGCTCGCGCCGGCCCAGATCCGGGCCTTCGTGCAGGGCCTGCTCGACGGCCCGGCGGCGTGGAGCGACGGCCAGGCCGCCGCCCTGGCGATGGCCATCGTGCTGCGCGGCATGGACGAGGCCGAGACGGTGGCGCTGACGCTGGCGATGGCTGACTCGGGGCAGCGCCTGGCCTGGGGCGACGCCGGGCTGGCCGGCCCGGTGCTGGACAAGCATTCCACGGGCGGCGTGGGCGACAAGGTGAGCCTGCTGCTGGCGCCCCTGGTGGCGGCCTGCGGCGGCGTGGTGCCGATGATCAGCGGCCGCGGCCTGGGCCACACCGGCGGCACGCTGGACAAGCTCGAGGCGCTGCCCGGCTACCAGGTGGCGCCACAGCGCGCGCGGCTGCTGGCGGCGCTGCGCGAGGCCGGCTGCGCCATCGTCGGCGCCTCGGCCGAGCTGGCACCGGCCGACCGGCGCCTCTACGCGATCCGCGACCTGACGGCCACGGTGGAGAGCGTGCCGCTCATCACCGCCAGCATCCTGAGCAAGAAGCTGGCGGCCGGGCTGCAGGCGCTGGTGCTCGACGTCAAGCTCGGCAGCGGCGCCTTCACGCCCGGCCTGGCCGCCGCGCGCGAGCTGGCCGCGAGCCTGGTGCGGGCGGCGCGCGGCGCCGGGCTGCCGGCGCGGGCGCTCGTCACCGACATGAACCAGGTGCTGGGCACGAGCGCGGGCAACGCGCTCGAGCTGCGCGAGGCGATCGACTTCCTCACCGGCGCGGCGCGCGAGCCGCGGCTGCTGACGGTGACGCTGGCGCTGACGGCCGAACTGCTGTGCCTGGGCGGCCTGGCCGGCGATGCCGCGGCCGCGCGTGCGCAGGCCGGCCGGGCGCTGGACAGCGGCGCGGCGGCCGAGCGCTTCGCGCGCATGGTGGCGGCGCTCGGCGGCCCCCGCGACGTGCTGCGCAGTGCGGCGCTGGCCGCCGCGCCGGTGTGCGTGGACGTGCCGGCGCCGCGCAGCGGCGTGCTCGCGCG
>JAGWLO010000101.1 GCA_028872015.1 Burkholderiales bacterium
TACTGCATCAGGCGGCCGGCGCTGAGCACGGCGATGCGGTCGGCCAGCGTCATCGCCTCGACCTGGTCGTGGGTGACGTAGATGATGGTCGCGCCCAGGCGCTGGTGCAGGCGCTTGATCTCGCTGCGCATCTCGTTGCGCAGCTGCGCGTCGAGGTTGGACAGCGGCTCGTCGAACAGGAAGACCTCGGGTTCGCGCACGATGGCGCGGCCGATCGCCACCCGCTGCCGCTGCCCGCCCGACAGGGCCGCGGGCCGGCGCTGCAGCAGCGGCTCGATCTGCAGCAGCCGTGCGGCGTCCATCACCCGGCGCTCGATCTCGGCCTCGGGCGTCTTGCGCAGCCGCAGGCCGAAGGCCATGTTCTCGTACAACGTCTTGTGCGGGTACAGCGCGTAGTCCTGGAACACCATCGCGACGTCGCGCTGGCGCGGCGGCAGCTCGTTCACGCGCCGCCCGGCGATGCGCAGCTCGCCGGTGCTGATCGTCTCCAGCCCCGCGACCATGCGCAGCAGCGTGCTCTTGCCGCAACCCGAAGGGCCGACGAAGACGACGAATTCGCCGTGCCGGACCTCGAGGTCGATGGCGTGGACGATGGGCACCTTGCCGTCGTAGGTCTTGCCGACCCCTTGCAGCTCGACCTGCGCCATCAGTAGCCTTCGGGGTGCGGCGGCGCGGCGCTGGCCGGTGCCGCGCCGGGCGCCCGCATCGACTGCACGGCGCCCTGGCAGGCGCGCATCAGCAGCCCGAGGTCCGACGCCTGCGCGACATAGTCGTAGCCGATCGCCCGGTAGCGGGCCACCGTCTCGGGCGTGCCGCCGACGCTGCCGATCGGCATGCCCAGCGCGTTTGCGCGCCGCGCCGCATCGGCCATCAGGTCCATCACGGCGGGGTGCGTCAGCTCGCCCACATGGCCCATCGACGCCGACAGGTCGGCCGGGCCGAGGAACAGCGCGTCGACCCCGGGCACGGCGGCGATCGCTTCCAGGTTGGCCACCGCTGCCGGCGTCTCGAGCTGCAGCACGGTGCAGATGCCGGCGTTGGCCGTGCGCAGGTAGTCGGGCGTGGTGCCGAAGCGCGAGCCGCGGCTCATGCCGGCCATGCCGCGCACGCCCTCGGGCGGGTAGCGCGTGGCGGCGACGGCGCGGCCGGCCTCCGCCGCGTCCTGGATGAACGGGAACAGCAGCGTGCGCGCGCCCGCGTCCAGCACGCGCTTGACGCACACGCTGTCGTTCCAGGGCACCCGCACCACCGGCAGCATCGGCGTGTTGCCCACGGCCTGCAGCAGGTGGACCAGGGTCATCAGGTCCAGCGGCGTGTGCTCCATGTCGAGCACGCCCCAGTCGAAGCCGGCCAGGCCCACGGCCTCGGCGACGATGGGGCTGGCCGACATGACCCAGGTGCCGATCGGGGTGCGTTCGGCGCGGCGCCGCAGCAGCTGGGTGAAAGGGTTCATGGCGGGGCTCCGGGGCACATCGGGTCGGATCGCTTCAGTAGATCACCGGCTCGGGCGTGGGCGCCGTGCCCTGCAGGAAATCGAGGTCGCAGCCTTCGTGTGCCTGCGTCACGTGCTGCTGGTACAGGCGCACGAAGCCGCGCGCATAGGGCGGGGCCGGGGGTGACCAGGCCGCGCGGCGGCGCTCGAGTTCGGCAGCGTCGACGGCCAGGTGCAGGCGGCGCGCCGGGACGTCGAGCTCGATGAGGTCGCCGTCGCGCACCAGCGCCAGCGGTCCGCCCACCGCGGCCTCGGGGCTGACGTGCAGGATGCAGGTGCCGTAGTGGGTGCCGCTCATGCGTGCATCGGAGATGCGCACCATGTCGCGCACGCCTTGCTGCAGCAGTTTCTTCGGGATCGGCAGCCCGCCCCATTCGGGCATGCCCGGGGCCCCCACCGGGCCGGCATTGCGCAGCACGAGCACGGTGTTCTCGTCCACCTCGAGCGCCGGGTCGGCCATCGCGGCCAGCAGCTGCGGCGGGCTGTCGAACACGAGCGCCGGGCCGCGGTGCTTGAACAGGCCGGGGCTGGCCGCGCTCGGCTTGATCACCGCGCCGTTCGGCGCCAGGTTGCCGCCCAGCACGGCCAGCGCGCCGTGCGGGCTGACCGGCCGGTCGAGCGGGCGGATGACCTCGTCGTCGCCGGCCTCGCGGCCCTGCAGCGCTTCGCCCAGCGTGCGGCCGCTGACCGTCAGCTCGCCGAGCGAGAGCTGTTCGCGCAGCCGGTTCATCAGCGCCGGCAGACCGCCGGCGAAGTAGAAGTCCTCCATCAGCCGGTCGCCGCTGGGGAAGATGTTGGCCAGCACCGGCACCCGGCGCGCGACCTCGTCGAGGTCGGCCAGCGTCAGCGGCACGCCCGCGCGGCCGGCCAGGGCGAGGATGTGCACCGCGGCATTGGTCGATCCGCCGAGCGCCATCTGCACCGCGGCGGCGTTGAGGAAGGCGCCGCGCGTGAGGATGCGCTGCGGCGTCAGCCCCTCGCCGATCATGGCCACGATGCGCGTGCCGCAATCAGCCGCCATGCGCGGGTGCGCGGCATCCATGGCCGGGATGCTGGTGCTGCCGGTCAGCGCCAGGCCCAGCGCCTCGGCGATGGCAGTCATGGTGCTGGCCGTGCCCATGGTGTTGCAAGTGCCGGGGCTGCGCGTCATGCGCGATTCCAGCCGCACCCATTCGTCTTCCGCGATGTGGCCGGCCTGGTACTCGTCCCAGAACATCCGCGTGTGGGTGCCGGCACCGACGGTCTTGCCCTGGTGGCGGTCGTTGAGCATCGGCCCGGCGGGGCAGAACAGCGCCGGCAGGCCCATGCTGATCGCACCCATCAGCAGACCCGGCGTGGTCTTGTCGCAGCCGCCCAGCAGCACCGCGCCGTCCACCGGCAGCGAGCGCAGCAACTCCTCGACCTCCATCGCCAGGAAGTTGCGGTAGAGCATGGTGGTCGGCTTCACCATCACCTCGCCCAGGCTCATGGCCGGCAACTCGAAGGGCATGCCGCCGGCCATCAGCACCCCGCGCTTGACGGCCTCGGCACGCTCGCGCAGGTGGGCGTGGCAGGGCGACAGGTCGCTCCAGGTGTTGACGATGGCCACGATGGGGCGGCCCAGCACGTCTTCGCGGCGCAGCCCCATCTGCTGCATGCGCTGGCGGTGCGCGAAGCCGCGCATGTCGCTGGCCGCGAACCAGCGGCTGCTGCGGAGGGGGGTGGGCGGGCGGGACATCGGAAGCGGTCGGGCTCTACCGGGTCGGCAGTGGCGCCGGCGCTGGGCGATTCGATTTGTTACCGCTAACATACGGTACCGTCACCACAGCGTCCATTCTGGGTAACCCGGTGCCTTCCTCGCCCGCCCCCGCCCCCGACCGCAAGCGCCTGCGCAGCCCGGCCCCTGCGCGCCAGGCGCGGCGCGGCCATGGGCGCGTCACGCTGGAGACCGTGGCCTCGGCGGCCGGTGTCACCGCGATCACGGTCTCGCGGTTCCTGCGCGAGCCGTCGCGCGTGGCGCCGGAGACGGCCGAGCGCATCCGCACCGCACTGGCCCAGAGCGGCTACGTCCCGAACAAGCAGGCCGGTCTGCTGGCCAGCGGCCGCTCGAACATGGTGGCGGCGCTCCTGCCCAACCTGGCCAACTCGATCTTCGCCGAGACGGCGCAGGGCCTGAGCGACGGCCTGCAGGCGGCCGGCTTCGAGCTGCTCATCGCCTCCACCGGCTACTCGCTCGAGCGCGAGGAGCAGCAGCTGCGCGCGCTGCTGGGCTGGCACCCGGCGGCGCTGGTGGTGACGGGTCGGCGCCACGCGCCGGGGGCCCTGAAGCTGCTGGCCGACGCCAAGGCCGCCGGCACCCCCGTGATCGAGATCTGGGACCACCACCCCCCGGCCCCCGGCCTGCGGCCCATCACCTTCACCCAGATCGGTTTCAACCACGACGAGGTCGGGGCCGCGATGGCCGGGCACCTGCTGCGCGCCGGGCACCGGCGCCTGGCCTACGTCGACAGCGGCGTGGCCGAGGACTACCGCGCCCACGAGCGCGGCATGGCCTTCGCCGCTGCGGTGCGCGCTGCCGGCGCGCAGGCGGTGGCGCTGTCGGCGCCGGGCGGCGACGCGTTCGATGCCGGCCGCCAGGTCCTGGCCGAGCTGCTCGGTGCGGGCCCGCCGGCCATCACGGCCGCCGCCTTTGCCAACGATCACATTGCCAGCGGCGCCCTGCTGGAGGCCGCGCGGCGCGGCGTGGCGGTGCCGGGCCGGCTGGCGCTGCTGGGCTTCGGCGACTTCGCGCTCGCGCGCCAGCTCAGCCCGGCGCTGTCCAGCGTGCAGCTGCCGCGCCATGCCATCGGCGCGGCGGCCGCGGCCTCGCTGCTCGCGGCCCTGCGCCTGGGCCGGCCGGCGGCGTCCGCGGCACTGCCCTGGACGCTGGTGGCGCGCGGCAGCACGGCCGGCGCTTGATGCGGCGCGCCCGGCGCTTGCGGCCCGGGGGCCGGTCCGCCCCAGGGCGGCCGCTCAGCGCTGCCCGGCGCCGAACTGCACCAGCAGGCTGCTCGCGGCGACCGCGATCCAGACGCCCAGGCCGAGCAGGATCGGCCGCGCCCCGGCCGCAGCCATGCGCGACAGGTCGGCCGACAGGCCGATGGCGGTGAGCGCGGTGACGATCAGGAAGCCGGCCAGCCCATGCACGGCGGGCAGCACCGCGGCCGGGATCCAGCCCGCCGTGCGCAGGGCCGAGGCCAGCAGAAACCAGACGATGAACCACGGGAAGATGCGGCGCAGGCTGAAGTCGGGGCGGCCGCGGTGCTTCTCGCGCACGGCCACCACCAGCGCCAGCGCCAGGCAAACCGGCACGATCAGGGTCGCGCGGGTGAGCTTGACGATGGTGGCAAAGTCACCCGCGGCCTTGCCGTAGCTGTAGCCGGCGGCCACCACCGACGAGGTGTCGTTGATCGCCGTGCCCGCCCACAGGCCGAAGCCGAGGTCGCTGAGGTGCATCAGGTGACCCAGCAGCGGGAACACCAGCACCGCGACCAGGTTGAACAGGAAGATGGTGGAGATCGCGAACGCGGTGTCGTGATCGTCGGGCCGCAGGATCGGCGTCACCGCCGCGATGGCCGAGCCGCCGCAGATGGCCGTGCCCACGCCGATCAGCACCGTGAGCTTGCCGGCCACGCCGAGCCAGCGTCCGAGCAGCCAGGCGGCCGTGAAGGCCACGCTCAGCGTGACCAGCGTGACCGACAGCGACTGCAGCCCGGTGCGCGCCACCTGGCCCAGGCTGAGCCCGAAGCCCAGGGCCACGATCGACCATTGCAGCACCTGCGTGGCGGCGAACCGGATGCCGGGCAGCAGGCGCGCGCCGGGCCGCCGCAGGTGGCCGACGGCCAGGCCCAGCACGATGCCGAAGACGGGCCCGCCGATCAGCGTCGCCTCGGCGCCCAGGCCTTGCGCGACGGCGGCGACCGCCAGCGTCAGCAGCAGGCCGGGCCAGCGTCCCGCCGCCGGCGTGGCGGGCGCGCCGATTGGCGGCAGGGCAGCGGGTGCTGGGGCGGTCATGGGCGGGTGCTCGGTGGCCGCGATGATCCGCTTCGGCATGCATAAACAAAACTTAGAATATCTTATTCTTTGTATCAGGAAGACTGATGATCAACATCAGCCCGCGCCAGCTCGAGGTGTTCGTCCACGTCGCCCTGCTGGGCAGCGTGCGCGCTGCCGCCGAGCGGCTGCACCTCACGCAGCCGGCCGCCAGCATGGCCCTGCGCGACATGGAGCATCAGCTCGAGGGGCCCGTGTTCGACCGCGAGCGCGGGCGGCTGCACCTCAGCGCCCGCGGCCGCGAGCTGCTGCCGCTGGCGCAGGAGCTGCTGGCGCGGTATGCCGAGTTCGGGCGCCGGATCGACGCGCGCGCGGCGCTGCAAGGCGAGTTGCGCATCGGTGCCAGCAACACCGTGGGCAACTACCGGGTCGGCGAGCTGCTCGGCGATTTCGTGCGTGCCCACCCGCAGGTGACGATCCGCCTGCGGGTGGCGAACACCGAGGCCATCGCGGCGGCGTTGCTCGACCACGGCCTGGATGTCGGCTGCGTGGAAGGCCCGGTCCACCATCCGCAGCTGCAGGCCCGCCCCTGGCGTGACGACGCGCTGGTGGTGTGCACGCGGCCCGACCATCCGCTGGCCGCGCGGCGCCGGCTGCGCGAGGGCGACTTCGCCGGTGCGCGCTGGGTGATGCGCGAGCCCGGCTCGGCCACGCGCCACACGGCCGAGCGCGCGCTGGCGCAGCTGCCGCCCGGCGAGGTCGTGCTGGAGCTGGACCAGATCGAGGCCATCAAGCAGGCGGTGGTGGCGGGCCTGGGGATCGCGTGCCTGCCTGCCGTGGCGGTCACGGACGCGGTGGCCGTCGGGCGGCTCGCGGTGCTGAAGACGCCCTTCCTCGACCTGCGGCGCCGGCTCTCGGTGCTGGTGCACCGGCAGCGCTACCGCGGCGCGGCGCTCGAGGCCTTTCTGCACGCGACCCAGGCCGCGGCCCGCTGACCGCGCCCGGCCGACCCGGCCGTGGGCCCTCGGGCGCTAACATCCTGCGGGCCTTGTCCACCCCTTACGCGAGACCCATCGCCATGGCCAGCCTCTGGAAGCTCCCCGTCTCGGTGGAAAGCCTGACCGCCCTCCACGTCGACACCGCCGTCGCCCGGCTCGGGATCGAGTTCCTCGAGGTCGGCGACAACTTCATCCGCGCGCGCGTGCCGGTCGACGGCCGCACGCGCCAGCCCATGGGCATCCTGCACGGCGGCGTGTCGGTGGTGCTGGCCGAGACCCTGGGCTCCTGCGGCGCGGCATCGTCCTGTGCGCCGGGGCATCGCGCCGTCGGACTCGACATCAACGCGAACCACCTGCGCAGCGTCGGCGAAGGCTGGGTGACGGGCATCGCCACGCCGGTGCACATCGGCCGCACGACGCAGGTCTGGCACATCGAGCTGCGCAACGATGCGGGGCAGCTCACCTGCGTCTCGCGCCTGACGATGGCGATCCTGGCGCCGGCGGCGTAGCCCAGGCCCGGCGCCGGCGGCGGATCGCGGCCCGGCGTCGACTACTTGCCGGTGCCGGGCGACGACCCCGAGACCTTGTGCTCGACCCGCCGGGCCACACGCGCCGTGGCCGAGGCCCCGACCTCGACGTCGTGGGCCACGGCCTGGGCACCGCGCCGTACGCCGTATGCCACGCCGCTGGCCGCGGCATGCGCACCCACCTCGACGCCATGCGCGGCCGCCTTGGCGCCGCGCTCCACGCCGCTGGCGGCCAGGTGCGCGAAGTGCGACACCTCGTGCGCGATCCGGGTGGTGATAGGCGCCGAGGCGGCGCCCTCGGCGCGGGCGGGCCCGACGCCGAAGGCGGCCAGCGCGGCCAGGGCGGCCAGGGCGACGAGCGGGGACGGCAGGCAGGACTTCATGGCGGACTTCGCAGGCGTTGCACACATCGCGCCATCGTAGCGCCGCCGCCCCAGGGTGGCCCGAAGTCGCCGTGGCGGCCGGCAAGTGGCCGCCGCGACCGGTGAGCACCTCCACCTTCAAGGCCGCGTCGGCCTCGAACCGCTCGAAGGCCGCCTGCAGGGCGGTGGCCACGCGGCGGTCCACCGCGTTGCGCTTGGCCGGACGGTTCAGGCTGATCGCGCAGACGTCGTCGGCGATGTCGAACAGGACGGGTTCCGGGTCCATGGCGAGGCTCCGGTCGGTGGCCAGCCCCCAGGGGCGGGCCGGCATCGCAGACGGTCCGGGCCCGCCGGCTTGCGCGGTGGCGCCGGCCCGTAAACTGGTGCCGCCCGGCCGCGGGGCGACGCGGCGCCAGCAAGGGGTTCGGCATGGACAGTGCGAGCGGCATCCTCCCCAGCGTCGACCTGGCGGCCGAGGTCGGTCGCAGCGATTTCTACCAGCGCGCCGGCCAGCAGCACCTGGCGCCGCTGTGGCGCGTGCTGCACGGCCTGGTCACGGACGAGCCCGTGCCGCGCTGCGTGCCGGCGCTGTGGCGCTACGCGCAGGTGCGGCCTTTCCTGTTGGAGGCCTGCAGCCTGATCTCCACCGCGGAGGCCGAGCGCCGCGTGCTGGTGCTGGAGAACCCGGGCCTGCCGGGCGCCAGCCGCATCACGCAGAGCCTGTTCGCGGGCCTGCAGGTGATCCTGCCGGGCGAGGTGGCGCCGGCGCACCGGCACGTGGCCTCGGCATTGCGCTTCATCATCGAAGGCCGCGACGCCTTCACCGCCGTGGCGGGCGAGAAGACGACGATGCGGCCGGGCGATTTCGTCATCACGCCGTCGATGACCTGGCACGACCACGGCCACGAAGGCAGCGGCCCCATGGTGTGGCTGGACGGGCTGGACATGCACATCGTCAACCTGCTGGGCGCCAGCTTCCGCGAAGGCTACCCGGGCCAGGTGCACCCGCAGAGCCGGCCCGAGGGCGCGGCGATGGCCGAGGCCGGCTGCAACCTGCTGCCGGTGGACCAGGCCTACGGCTCGCAGACCTCGCCCATCTTCAACTACCCCTACGACCGCACCCGCGAGGCCTTGCACCGGCTGTCGCGCTTTCGCGAGATCAATGCCTGGCACGGCCACAAGATGCGCTACGTCAACCCGGTCACCGGCGGCTGGGCGATGCCGACCATGGCGACCTGGATGCAGCTGCTGCCGCAGGGCTTCGAGAGCCGGCCCTACCGTGCCACCGACAGCACCGTGTTCGTGGTCGTCGAGGGCCGCGGCAGCAGCCGCGTCGGCGACCGGGTGTTCGAATGGGCACCGCACGACGTCTTCGTCGTGCCGAGCTGGGTGCCGGTGCAGCACAGCGGGCGCGACGACGCGGTGCTTTTCAGCTACTCGGACCGGGCGGTGCAGGAAAAGCTCGATCTGCTGCGCGAGGAGAAACTCTGATGCAACTTCGACCCCTGGGCCGCTCGGGCCTGCAGGTTTCGCCGCTGGCCTTCGGTGGCAATGTGTTCGGCTGGACCGCCGACGAGGCCACCAGCTTCGCGCTGCTGGATGCGTGGGTGGATGCCGGCTTCAACTTCATCGACACCGCCGACGTCTACTCGGCCTGGGTGCCGGGGCACGCCGGCGGCGAGTCCGAGACGATCATCGGCAAGTGGCTGGCGCGCAGCGGCAAGCGCAGCCGGGTGGTCATCGCCACCAAGGTGGGCAAGCCCATGGGGGCCGGCCGTGAGGGCCGCAAGGGCCTGGCGCCGGCCTACATCCGCCAGGCGGTCGAGGATTCGCTGCGACGCCTGCAGACCGACCACATCGACCTCTACCAGTCGCACGACGACGATGCCGACACGCCGCTGGCCGACACCCTGGGCGCCTTCGGCGACCTGATCCGGGCCGGCAAGGTGCGGGCCATCGGGGCTTCGAACTACAGCGCCGAGCGGCTGCAGCAGGCGCTGGAGGTCAGCGCGGCCCACGGGCTGGCGCGCTACGAGAGCCTGCAGCCGCTGTACAACCTGATCGACCGCGCGGTGTACGAGGAGGCCCTGGAAGGCGTGTGCGTGCGGCATGGCCTGGGCGTGATCAACTTCTACGGCCTGGCGGCCGGCTTTCTCACGGGCAAGTACCGCAGCACTGGCGACGCGGCCAAGAGCGCGCGCGGCGCCAGCGTGGTGGCGCGCTACCTGAACGAGCGCGGCCTGCGCATCCTGGCCGCGCTCGATGCCGTCGCCGCGCGCCACGGCGCCACGCCGGGGCAGGTGGCGCTGGCCTGGCAGATCGCGCGGCCCAGCCTCACCGCGCCGATCGCCAGCGCCACCTCGCTGGCGCAACTGGCCGAACTGGTGGCCGCGGCGCGCCTGGTGCTGGGGGCGCAGGACCGCGCCGAGCTCGACGCAGCCAGCGCCTGAGAGGGCCCCGTGCAGGCCGTGCGGGCCGCACGGGGGGCGGCCGCTACTTCGTCGCCGCCTGGGCCAGCGTCATCGGCGCCGGCCCGGCCGCCGCGGTGGCGCCCGAAGCCGCGGGGGCCGGCGCGGGCATCGGCGCGGGCATCGGCGCGGACATCGGCGCGGACATCGGCGCGGA
>JAGWLO010000024.1 GCA_028872015.1 Burkholderiales bacterium
GAAGCGCCTGAAGCGCCTGAAGCGCCTGAAGCGGCCGAGGGGGCCGAGGGGGCCGGGGCGGCGGTGAATGCCCAATCGCCGACCGTCTCGCCGCGATCGCGCCGCATGGCCGGCACGCGGGCGCGACTGTGCACGCCCATGATCGCCCCGCGGTCGTCGCGAACGACGACCCAGTCGGCGCGGCCGGTGAATGGGTCGAGGTAGACCTGCCGCAAGTAGCGACGCAGGGTCAGACTGCGGCGATCCTCGAGCAGATCCTCCAGGCTCGCCGGGCCGGGAGCGGCGCCCGGCGCGGACGCACCGCGGTAGGCGGCGATGGCCTGCGCGATCGCGTCGCCCCGGAATGCCAGATCGCGCTCGCGCTCTCGCTGTGTGATGGTGCTCCAGCGCTGACCGGCGGTGGCCAGCGCAGCCCCGGCCAGTGCAAGGACGAAGAGCAGCCACAAATAGGTGAAGCCGCGCTCGCGCATGGGCTCACCAGTCTGCGTACAGCCGGCCGTCGCGGCCGCGGCCGGCGGCGCCGCTGCGCACGTCGGCCACCTCGCCGCCGAAGCCTGATTCGGGCGCCGGCGGCAGCAGCACCCAGCTGTCGCGGCGACTGGTCATGGGATCCTCGGGGACGCTGCGCAAGTAGCGGCGCTCGGCGAGTTCGTCCAGGGACTTCGGGTAATGCCCTTGGTCAGCGAGGTATTTGTCGATGGCGTCGCGCATCACGTTCAGCGAGGTCTGCAAGCTGCTCTCTCGCGCACGCTCGACGCTGTGGAAGTAGCGCGGCGCCGCGATCGACACCAGCAGGCCGATGATGGCCATCACGACCAGCAGTTCGATCAGCGTGAAGCCCCGGCGGCGTGCGCGGTACGCGGGCATGGCGGCTACCAGTCGCGCAGCCGCGACCCGTCGATGGCGGTCGCGGTGCTCTGGGAACGAACGTCGTAGACGTCGCGCCCTGGCGCCGGCGCGTCGGGCGGGCTCTCGTAGCTGCGCAACCCCCAGGATCGAGCCGGCGGCAGGGTCGCCTCGGCGAAGGGATCGCGCGGAATCCGGCGCAGAAAGTAGATCCGGCGCCCTGCGGTGGACTTGTCGGCGACGCCCTCGACGAGCACGTCCAGCGACGGCGGGTACCCGCTCGCGTCCGCCGCGACGTCGATCTTTCCGGCATCAGCGGCGTGCTTGTACTCGTCGATCGCGATGCGCAGCGTGCGCAAGGCCTGGCGCAACTCCAACTCGCGACTGCGTCGCACGCTGAATTCGGCCACCGGAAAGGCCGCTGCCGCCAAGATGCCGACGATGGTCACGACCACCAGCATCTCGATGAGGGTGAAGCCGCCGTGCCGCCGCGCGCCCATGTCGTCACTTCGGTGCGATGCGCAGCGTCCTCTCGCCCCGCAGCGGCACCGGCACCACCGTGCCGTCGGGCTGCGTCGCGGTCAGACTGTCGATGCCGACCTCGATGGCCTGGCCGCCTGCGGGGTCGAGCACGCTCATGACGACGGCGCGCTGACCACCCGGTGCGAGCGAGAACGGCATGCGCCCGCTGCTGCGCCCCAGCGGATTCGGCAGGGCCAGGAACCGGGGATCGACGACGACTTCTGCGCTCACCGTCGCACCGCTCGTGTTCTGCAGCGTGACGGAGGCGGTCCCGCCGACCTTGGCTTCGCCGCTCGTGGCCACGATCAGCGCACCGGGCGCCGTCTCGCCCGAGCTGTCCGATGAGGCTGCGTCGGGGGCTGGGGCGGCGCTGGGCAGAGCGGGGCGGGGCATCGCGCCGTCGGTGGGGGGCATTGCCACTGCGGCATGACTGGCCAGCCGCAGCGGCTCGGCGCCCGGATTGGCCTCGAGCCCGCCCGGCCCGAGGATCGCGTCCGACTCGGGCAGGCCGATGTTGCGCAGCACGTGCGGCGTGATCAGCAGAATGATCTCGGTCTTGTTCTTGCCGTCGCCGTGGACGCCGAACAAGCGGCCGACGAGCGGCAGGCTGGCAAGCCCGGGAATGCCGCTGATGCTCTTGGTGTCTTCGTCGCGGACCAGGCCCCCGAGCACCTGGGTCTCGCCATCGCGCAGCCGCAGCGAGGTGCTGGCTTGGCGCGTGCCGACGTCGTAGCCGATCGATCCCGCCGGGCCGATCACCTGGGCAATCAGCGTGCTCACCTCCAGCCCCACCTTGATGACGGTGTCGTTGTCGAGCTGCACGCTCGGCTCGACCTCGAGCTTGAGCCCCACGTCCAGGTAGCTCACGCTCGTCGTGCCCGCGACATTGGCCGTGGCCGCCGTGCTCGCGAACACGGGCAGCTTCTCGCCGATGAGGATCTTGGCCTTCTCATGGTTGCGCGCGCGCAGGCGCGGGTGGGCCAGCACGTTGCCCCGGCTCGCCGTCTCTCGCAGCGTGGCCACCAGGGCGGGGTTGGCGATGCTCGCGAGCAGGTTGCCGCGATCGGCCCGGGTCACCTCGCTGGCGCCGCCGCCCAGCCCGTAGCTGATGGTGTCCGGCCATTTCACGCCCAGCGCGTCGAGCTTGGCGCTCGAGATCTCGATGACTTCCACGTCGAGCATGACCTCGGGCTCGGGCAGGTCCAGGCTCGCGAGCAGGCGCTCGACCAGGCGCACGACCTGCGGCGAGTCCCGGATCACCATCAGGTTGAGGCGTTCGTCGATGAACACATCGCGCGTCTTGGCCAGCGCGCGCACCATCGCCTGCGCCTGCTTCACGTCGGTGTTGACGAGGTAGAAGCTTCGCGTCACCAGGTCCTCGTGCTCGCGCTGCTTGGCCAGGGTATTGGGGTAGATCAGCAGCGTGCGGTCGTTGAGCACTTTGCGCTCGAGCTGCTGCGTCGTCAGGATCACGCGCAGCGCGTCCGCAACGCTGACGCTGTGCAGCATCACGCTGATCTTGGTGTCCGTGCGGACATCCTTGTCGAAGACGAAATTGAGCCCGTTCGTCCGCCCCAGGCTTTCGAACACCGAGCGCAGGCTCGCATCGCGGAACTCGAGGCTGACGATCTTTCGGAACTCGGTGCCGAGCGCGGGCACGATGTCGGGCGGCGGGCGCTTGTCGGCCAGCTTGAGCAGCGCCGCGCGTGCGGCCGGCTGGCCGGGAGACTCGGTGAGGACCCGCCGCAGCAGGGCTTCGGCCTCGTCGTTCCTGCCCTTCGCCTGCGCGGCCTGGGCCTGCGCCAGCCAGGTCTTCTCACGCTCGTCGCGCTTGAACTCCTCGCGGGCCGTCACGGTGCGTGGGTGCTGTGCGTCCAGGGCCTGCAGTCTGTCGAGGGTCGCCCGGGCATCGTCGAGCCGGCCCGCACTGCGGTCTGCCTCGAACCGGTTGGCGAGTTGCGTGATCACGAGTTCGCGCTGGCGCAGCCAGGCGGCGCGCACCTGGGGATCGCCCGGCTCGTTGCGTCGGGCGTGATCGAGCAGCGCCAGCGCATCGTCGTTCTGGCCGGCTTGGGACATGCGTTCGGCGTCCTCGACGACCGTCGCGCAGCCGGCGCACAGGACGGCCAGTGCAAGGCCGATGAACAGCAGGCGGAGTCGGTTCATGAGTTGGGGAATGAAACGGTCTTCTGCTGCCCGCCGGGCAGCCACGTCAGCGTGATACCCGCGTCGCCGATGGCGTCGACGCGCCACTGCCCGTCGATCACGTCGTCCGGCCTTACGTCCAGCGTGCGCCGGGGTCCGTTGAGCAGGACCCGCACGCCGCTGGCGTCCCAGAAGCGGCCGATCAGGGCGTACGGGAACGGCGGCAAGGGCGCGGCTGCCGGCGGTGGCGGGGTCTGCGATGGGGCAGGGGGCGGGGGCACCGGTGGCGGCGGCGCGCCCCACGCCGCGGCTTCATCCGGATCGAACGGCCACGCGGCGGCCGTCCGAGGCCGTGGCAATCCGGGCCAGGCAGCGGCGGGCGCCGGCGCAGCCGGGCGGACGACCGCACGATTCGACGCCGGTGCCTTGCCCGGGGACCCAGCGGCAGCCCCTGCCGGCACCACGCTGTCGGCGTCGCTGTGCGTCGCGACCCAGGCCGTTGCGGCCAGTGTCGCGACGAGCGCTGCGGCGAGCATCGGGCCTCGCTTCATGGCGGCATTGCCCGGGCTGCGGTGAGGCGCGAGCGGCCCCCCGGGGGCTGCGGGTCACCGTCCGCCGACCGCATCCACAGCGACCACTGGAGCTCGCCGCGCAACTCGGCCGAAACCGTGTCGCGACGCTCCAGTCGCAAGCGGTCGAGGCTCAGCGCGGGATCGCCGCGCAACGCCTCGTCGACGAAGCGCCGCACGTCGGCATAGGTCCCCGTCACCGGCAACAGCACGCGCAGCCGCACAAGCCCCAGCGCCGGCTCGTCGGCCACCCGAAGATCGCTGCGCTGGGCTTGCACCCCGGCCGCTGCAGCCGAGGTGAGGAGTTGCGCGACGCGCTGATTCCGTGCGCCCGCGCCTGGAAATGTCTCGCGGAACTGCACCCAGAGGTCGGGCGCGGGCAGAGCGCGGCGCTGTCTCGCTGCCAGGGCGGCATGCCTTCGGGCCTCGTGCAGGGCCGATGCTTCGGCACGAAGCCCGGCCTGCTCCCCGGGCACCACCACGCCCCCGAGCACGGCCGCCGCGATGAGCGACATCAATCCAACGATGCCCGGCAGACCCCAGCCCCGCGCCTCGCGCACCAGACGCGCCAGCATCGCGCGCGTGGACCGCAGGTGGGCGCCGCCGATCATGGTTGCGCCTCATCGCCCTGGTGCGCCCGCAACTCGAAGCGAACGCCGGCGCCCGGGGCCGCCGCGCCTGCGGCCTCGATGCGCAGCAGCGTGACGTCGCTCCACCGAGGTGCCCGCGCCAGCGAATCGGCGGTCTCGAGCGCGGTGTCACGGTCCGGTGCTTCGCCTTCGAGCCGGACCTCACCACGCTCGGCATCATGCTCGAGGCGCAGCCAGCGCACGGCACGAGGGGCGTAGCGCTCCGGGCCCTCGAAAAGCGTGTGCCATGGGTGGTCCAGACCCTGCACGACCCTGCGCGCCGCCACCGCGGCCCCCAAAGGGGCAGGCGCCGTGGACGCCGGCGCGGCATCGGGGCGCGTCGCCAGCCGAACCGCTGCGGCGCGGCCCCGAAGCTCGTCACGGGCGGCCTCGACGGCCGTCCAGTCATCGAAGGCCACCGCGAGCACGGAAACAGAAAACAATAGCCAGACCCAGGCCAGCAGCGGAGACCGCTTCGGCCGGGGCAGGAAGTCGGCCCGCGGCCAGCGCGCGCGGGAAGCCCGCGATGGCCACATGCTCACGTCCCCAGCCAGCGCGGGGCCGGTCGTGAACCCGACAGCGACCCCAGCCGGCGCGCGGGCAAGGCTTCGACCCCGTTCTCGTCGAGGCCGTAGCCGTGCACCCAGGCCTGCGCGCCATCGACCTGCAGCGAGCCCAACAGGTCAGCCAGCGCGCGCACGTCTGCCCGGTCCAGCCAGTGCTGCTCGATGCCCGTCAGCCGCCCGAGTCCGCTGCGCAGCCGTGTCACCTGCGCGCCCTCGACCAGCCACAGCTCCGCCGCGGGTGCCAGCATCAACGCCGGCACTTCCGCCCCGGCCGCGTGCAGCGCGACGGCCCACCACGGCTGAATGGCGCGCAGCACGATTCGATGCTGCTCGGCCTCACGGCGCAGTGCACCCAGGTCGATGCCCGAAACTGCCGCCACGCCCCGCTGGCTTGCGTCGTGCCATGCAGCCAGCGCCCATTGCTCGGCAGGACGGCCGTGGTAGTGGATGAACTGGTGACGTCCCCAGCCTCGCACGGCCTCTTCGTCGGCAAGCGGCGTTGCAGGGTCCTCGACCAGGATCTGCTGCGTCAGCGCCCCTGACAAAACGAGCCTGACGCTCGAGCCTGCGAGGGTGGCGGCCCAGTCGGACACCGGCATGATCCGCTCGGGGATTGCCTCGGGCCCGCCGTAGCGCCACGCCGCATCGGGCTGCAGGAACACCGCCTCGGGCACGCTGCGGTCGCGCACGCGACGCCAGGCTCCGAGCAAACGCCGGCCGACCATGGCTTCAGTCGGCCAGCGTGACACGGTCCAGCTCCTCGAAGGTGGTCTCTCCGCGCACCACCATGTCGAGCGCGGCGTCGCGCAGGCGCCTGAGGCCGCGATCCCGCGCCGCCGCTTTGATGCGGCCCATCGGGCTGCGGGCCGCGATCAGGTCGCGCAGCTCGTCGTCGAGCAACAGCAGCTCGGCCACGGCTCGCCGGCCGCGGTAACCCGTACCCCGGCAATGGCCGCAGCCCATGCCGCGGGCGCAGGCGTGAACTGGCCCCAGGGTGTAGCGGTCGAGCCGCTCGCGCGGCGGCATGAACGAAGTGCGGCAGTGGGCGCAGTTCACCCGCATCAGGCGCTGCGCGAGCACGCCATTCAACGCGGACACGACGTTGTAGAGGTCCAGCCCCATGTGCATGAAGCGCCCGAGCACATCGAATGCCGTGTTCGCATGCACCGTGCTGAAGACCAGGTGACCGGTCAGCGCCGCCTGGATCGCGATCTGTGCAGTCTCGGTATCGCGGATTTCCCCCACCATGACCCGGTCGGGGTCATGGCGCAGGATCGACCGCAGGCCGCGCGCGAAGCTCAGCCCCTTCTTGTCGTTGACCGGGATCTGCACCACGCCGGGCAGTTGGTATTCCACCGGGTCCTCGATCGTGACGATCTTGTCGCGCCCGTCGTTGATTTCGCTGATCGCCGCGTAGAGGGTCGTGGTCTTGCCGCTTCCGGTCGGCCCCGTGACCAACAACATGCCGTGCGGCAGGCGTGCCAGAGCGCGGACGGCCTCGCGAATGTCGGGGTCGAAGCCAAGCGCCTCCAGGCTGAGTTGACCGTGCGACTGCTCGATCTGTGCACGGTCGAGCACGCGCACGACCGCGTCCTCGCCGAAGACGCTGGGCATCACGGACAGCCGGAAGTCGATCTCGCGCGCCGCGCAACGCAGCTTGAAGCGACCGTCCTGCGGCAGACGGCGTTCGCCGATGTCGAGTTCGGCCATCACCTTGAGTCGCGAGACGAGCTGCTCGGCGACGGCCGTGCCGTCGACCTGGCGAACATCGACCATGACCCCGTCGATGCGGTATCGGATGGCCAGGCCCCGCACGCGCGTCTCGAAGTGGATGTCGCTGACGGCGTCCTGCAGCGCGTCGTACAGGGTCGAGTCGAGCAACCGGACCACGGGGTGCGGCTCCCGGGCGATGCGCAGCGGCGAAAGCTCGTCGGTGACAGCGGCATCGGCCACCGGGCCGAAGCCGTCCCCGAATTGAGCCAGCGCGCGGAATTCAGCGCTGCCCTCGCCCAGCAGCTCGTCGATCTCCGCCGATTCGCACCGCAACCATCGCGCGGGGCCCCGCAGCAGCGCCTCGACCCGCTCTTTGAGCGGACGCTCTTCGGCCCGATCGGCCAGCAGCGCGCAGCGGCCCTGTGCGTCGGTGGCCAGGACGACGCGCCAGTGCATGGCGTCCGCCTGCGGCCAGCGGCCGAAGTCGAGCTGCCAGCCGGTGCCTGCGCGCGACGCCAGCACCGCGGGAGCCCCGCCTGCCGGCTCGTCCTGCAAGATCGCGTTCACTGCACCGCGTCCATCAGCTGGAAGATCGGCAGGTACATCAACACAACCACGCCGCCGATGAGGCTGCCCATCAGCAGCATCAGCAGCGGGTTGATCAGCCGCGTGACCACCTCGGTCAGGCGCGCAAGCTCCTCGTCGTAGAACGATGCGGCGTCCCCGAGCATCGGGCCGACGCTGCCGCTGCGCTCGCCCACGCGCAGCATGCGCAGGGCCACGGGCGTCGTCAGACCCTCATGCAGCATCGCATCGGACAAGCGCTCGCCGCGGTCGATGCGTGCGGTGGCAGCCTCCAGCGCGGCACGCAACGGCGCCGCTGCCACGCCGTTGGCCGTGCGCAGCGCCTGCGAGATCGGGACGCCGGCCGTGAGCAGCATCGACAGGGTGCGGTACAGCCGTGCCAGTGCCACCGTGCGCAGGCGCCCGGCGGTCCCGGGTACAGACCACATCGCGGCCAGCAGGCGATCGCGCACCCCCGGCTGAGTCCATGCCAGCCACGGCGCCGTGAGCAGCATCGCAGCGAGCGTCAACGCAAGCTGCGGGTGCGCTCCCGTCCAAGCGCCCACGAACAGCAGTGCTCGCGAACCGGCAGGGATGTCGCCGCCCATGCCATCCAGCAGCCCCGCGAAGCGCGGTACGACATAGACGAGCAGGAACATCACCACGGCGGATCCTGCGAACACCAGCACCAGCGGGTAGATGCTCGCGCCGATCAGGCGATCGCGCAGCGCCTCGACCCAGGCCAGGTAGCGGCTGTGGGCATCCAGTGCTTCGCGCAACTGACCTGTGCGTTCGGCCGACGAGACGACGGCGGTATACAGCTCGTCGAACGCGCGCGGCTGCGCCCGGAGTGCGGTCGAGAAGGCGTCGCCGGCCCTCAGGTGTTGCTCGACCCCGTGCAGCACCCCGGCGATGGACACCGAGGACTCCTTCTCGCGCAACGTGGCAACGGCTTCGAGCAGCGGAATGCCTGCTCCGAGCAGCACTGCCAGCTCCTTGCTGAACAGGCGTAGCGGAAACCGGTCGGCTCGGCCGCCGGCACGCACCGACCGCGCGTCGGCCACCCGCTCGACGCCGAGCACCTGCTGAGCACGAAGCCCCGCAGCCGCGGCGACCGCCTGGGCGTCGGGAGCGTCGACGCGGCGCCTGTGGATGCGTCCTGCATCGGACCAGCGGACCTCGAACTGCGGCATGGTGCGTGTTCGGCTCTCGGCGTCACCAGTTGGTGATGTCGGCGTTCTCGCCTTCGCCGCCCGCACGTCCGTCCTTCCCGAGCGACCAGAGGTCGTAGTCGCCATGTTCCCCGGGGCTGCGGTACAGGTAGTCGTTTCCCCAGGGGTCTTTCGGCACGGCCTTCGTCAGATAGGGCCCGGCCCATTTCGGCTCTTCGGCAGGCGCCGACCGCAGGGCCGCGAGCCCTTGTTCGCTGGTCGGGAAGTGGCCGGTGTCGAGCCGGTACTGGTCCAGCGCCTTGGCCAATCCGTCGATCTGGGCCCGCGTGACCTTCACCTCGGAACGACCGATCTGCGCGAACAGGCGTGGACCCACGTAGCCCGCCAGCAGGCCGATGATGACCATCACGACCAGAAGCTCGAGCAGGGTGAAGCCCCGATCCTGGGCGCGAGGAGGCTGCGGCCGGGTCCGTCTGCAGAGCACGTTCGGAATCCTTTCGTGGGCGAGTCGGGAGCCAGCGTCGCCTTAGCGACACCGAGCGATGCTTCGAACCGTACAGCTTCGCTAGTCCGGCTCGAGGATGCCCAGACTGATGGCACGCGAGATGGCGTGTGCGCGGCTGGAGCTTTCGAGTCGGCGCAGGATGCTTTGGACGTGGTTCTTGACCGTCCACTGGCTGCAGCCCAGCCGTTCGGCGATCTGCGCGTTGGTGCTTCCGGCCTTGATGAGGTTGAGGATCTCGAGCTGCCGCCCGGTGACGAGCTCCGACTGCCGCGGCGCGATGGGGGCGGCTTCCCGACGCTCGTTCCCGAGCACGCGCAGGAAGGCCCGGTGCACGTGGGGCGTGACCAGCTCCAGCGACCAGACGGTCGGCTGTCCCGGACCCTCGTGGACGCGAGAAAAGGCATAGACGGCTTCGACGTGCCCCGCCACGCCGTGGACGAGGTGGGTGGCCAGGTTCTTCAACTCATTGCGTGAGATCAACTGCATCAGGCTTTTGTCGGCGATGTCCTGCGGGCAGCAAAACGTGGCGATGCCCCTGGCGCTGGCCACTCGCTCGATCTCGGCGGCCAACCCAGCCGTGTGATGCGAGACGGCAGCGAACTGCTCGTCGCGAAAGTAGCGGCACGCGTTGAACGGATGCAATGTCATCGGCTTGGATGGCGAGGCCCGGATGCCACAGAGAAGAATCTCATGCGGAATCACCCCTTGCAGAGAGCTCTGCGCCCAGACGAAGAACTGCTGGCGCGTCGACACATCGAGCGACGCCTCGACCGCTTCGGTAAATCGCTCGCGCCCTCGTTCGTCGAGCCGCTTGAGCTGGGCGTAGAGCTCAGTGCCAAGTGAATGCAAGAGAGTCCACGGCTGAATCCGGAAAAGCCGGGACTCTAGCCAGCGTCGATGACAAATTGGCTATCCGCGGGTCGCAAGGGGCCACGGCACGGCGCCGCCTCAGCTTGGCGGCCGAGCTCGCTCCAGGCCTCTCCTTAGTCCGAAGAGATCATTGCGTCGATGGCTAACGGTCATCTCCATTTCGGCGCCTTCCGATCACCCGGAGCACACCGTCAACAACGCGTCGAGAGGCCACGCTTGCGCCGGTCTGACCCTGTTTTAGCGGCGAACTAGCCCCTTCGTGCTATCGCCAGTCCTGCACTGCAGTCATGGACTGGGGCCATGATCCCGGCATCGATCCACGGGAGCACCGATGACCAGTGACCTTTTCATCAAGAGCCTGCCGGCGGTCATCAAGCAGCTGATCGCACGGGAGGCGGCAGAGAACCGTCGGTCCGTCAATCAGGAGGCGATAGCGCTGCTCGAGGAGGCGTTGATGCAGCGCATCGAGTCCCACCACTTGCGCCGCAAATCCACCCTCGCGGCGCTCGAGGACTACGCCGCAGCGGCGGCAAGACGCCCTGGTGATCCGATCGCCGATGACATGGGCACACCCGCCAGTGCGTACTGATGCCCAGGCACCCGGGCCGGGCGTGCGCGCGGCCTCAACCGGAATTAATTGGAGTCCCGAAATGCCGACTGCACATCGCACTTCCCTCGCATGGCTTGCCCGGCTCGCACCACTGCCGTTGCTGGCCGCTCTGTCGATGCCGGCTCATGCGTCGATGGAGTTCACGACCGAGACCCTCGGTTCAGCGCCCGCCGCTTCGCCGTTCGCACCGGCTCTCAGCCCGCAAGACTCGGTGTCCGGCAGCTCGGCGGACTACCCCGATCGCCTCGCGCCGCTGGCCCTGGAGCGGGTCCATCCGCTCGCCGGTAGTGGTCAATGGGACGCACCGTTCAGCCCCTCGCTCGGGCTGTGGATCCTCGTGCGCCACGTTCGCGCGCTGCAGGAGCGCCATCACTTCGACGCGCTGGAAAGCAACGAAGAGTTCACTCGGCTGATCGAGAACCAGACGGTCTCACAGGTTCCTCTGCCCGCGTCGGCATGGTTGCTGCTCACGGGAATTCTGGGCCTGGTCGGCGCGAGGCTCGGCCCGCGCCCGCAGCAGTCGAAGCGCTTCGGCTTGGCGGTAGGCGCTGCAGCACCGGCGGCTGCCTGAGCCCGTGCAACGAGCGGCAGAGCTGCATCCGCCTCATGCGGGTGCGCCTTCGCTCGCAGCCGATTTCGCGGTCTGGGGTCATGGGCCGGCTGCAAGCAAGCGCCAGTGGGCGTCGTGATCGATGACGCAGATGTGTTCTGGCTTGCGCTGACCCGATTGGGTCAAGCCGAGGTCGTGATGCCGGCTGCGGTGCTCACGGCGGTCGTGCTCTGGCGCACGCCCGAGCACCGGTCGGTAGCCATTCGATGGCTCGCGGGCCTGTTTGCCGCAGGGGTGCTGACCACCGCTTCCAAGGTCGCCTTCATCGGCTGGGGATGGGGAAGCGCTGCGCTCGACTTCACTGGCATATCGGGGCACGCGATGCTCGCCGCCGTCCTCTACCCGGTGCTGCTCGGGCTTTCGATGAGCCGACAACGAGGGCTTCGGGCCTGGCACGGCGTCGTGATGGGGACGCTGCTCGCGCTGGCGGTGGGGGAATCGCGAATCCGGCTTCATGCCCACTCCGTTTCCGAGGTGGCTGCCGGGCTTGCGTTGGGCGCGGCGGTCAGCTGCGCAGTGCTGGCCGCCGGCAAGCTGGGCACTGCGCGGGCCCCTCACTGGGCGATGGGCCTGCTGCTGCTGTGGCTGATCGGAATGCCGGCAAGCGGGCCGCCGTCGCACGCCGAGACCGTGGTGGCGCGCCTCGCGCTGGCGTGGTCCGGCCGCGAGCGGCTGCACACTCGGGCCGAACTCCACCTCAAGCCCTGACGATCGCTCGCCACCGGAGCAGCATCGGCACGACTAGTGCATACGGCTCAGGCGAGCCCACTGCGGGGCCGGTGGCGCAGTCACAAAAGGTCTGCATCATCATCGGTAGCAACCCAATGCAGTCAGGGAGTCGTTCGATGCACTACGAGACGAAAAGGGGATCACGCTCGCTGAGCCGCGGGGCCATCGCGCCGCTTGCTGCAGTACGGCTGGGCTGGGCGCTGGCCCTCTACGCCGTCATCCTGAATCCGGCTCACGCCAACCTGGTCAAGTACGACTGGGTGCAGGGTGCAGGCCCGGGCGGAAGCGGCAGCATGACCTTCAACATCGGATCTTCGACGAACGGATCGGCTTTTTCGGCCGGGACCGCCGCGCTCCAGGCATTCAGCTTCACCTTCAGCAACGGAGACATGATCTCGCTCTCGGGGTTGAATTCGATCAACGTCAACGCCGGTTGGTCGGCCGCGGGCGGGTATCTGACCACGGTCGCTCAGTTGTCCAAGACAGGGCTGCCACTTCCGACCTACACCTTCCAGTACGCTGCCTACAGCCTCTCATCCCCGAACCCCAACGGCTCGACGGCGGTGGACCTCGGGTCGACCGGCACGCTGCAGAACTTTGGGGTCTGGAAGGAGAGCGCGGCAGGCGTCTCCACCGTCCCCTTGCCGTCGACGGCTGGTCTGTTCGGGCTGGGGTTGGCGGGCGTGCTCTGGCTAGGTCAGCGTCGCCGACAGCGCCCCTAGCAAGGCGACAGTCCGCCAGCCGGCGGCTGCCTGCCGCGCCACCAGGACGCTCGGCAAGCGCTCGCCGCGTAGGGTCAAGCGAGGAAACTCGCCGTACGCCCCGTCTGATCGCAGCGCGGCGCGCTACTAGGCGCTTGCCTGCCGACCACACCACGATGCAGGCTGCAAGCGATCAAGGTAGGTCGGGCAGTGTGGCGTCCACCTCCGGAAACGGAGCGGAGGCCGCAAAGACACTATCCCCCCGGCAACCCCGGCGCCGCCTACGCGCGCTTCAACGCCGTCAGCACCGTCCAGAGCAACCTGAAGACGGCAATCTCCGGCGCTTACCACGCCATCAAGTTCGCCAAGTACGCCCACCGCTACCTCGCGGAGTTCCAGTACCGCTTCAACCGGCGCTTCGACATGCGGGCCATCTTCGAGCGCCTGGCTCGGCTCGCGTGTGGCTCGCCGGCCATGAACCGGGCGCTCATTCGGGCGGCTGAGGTTGGTTGCTAATCAGGTGCAGATTTGAGGTGGGTCATGTGGCTGATCGTTGCCAAAGAACCGCTACCGGATAGGGCGTACTGGCCAGGTCGAGTCTGGCTTGCGATGGCAGACGCAGTTGCTTGGCCTGCGCTGTGGTCGCTACTGGCCCTTCAGGCGCCGATGCGGACTGGCGTGATAGCCCCCATGGTGATCGCGCTGTCCGTGCTGTTCGGCCTGGATCGACTCCACCGCGCCATCTGGTTCAACCATCGCTATCGGTTCACGACGTGGCGTTGGGGCAAGGTGGCGGCCGGGTTGGTGCTCATCGGGTTCGTGCTCAAGCTCACCATCGGCAACTGAGGGCTGCGGCTTCTGGATCGGCTGCGGCGGCTCTGGGTCGCCGGTATGTCTCATATGAGCTATAGTGGTGGCTCGTTTGCTATGGACAGACCGATGCACGCCGATCCTCGTCCACTCGCCTCCCCGCGCTCTCGCTTGGCCCGCAGCGCCGGCAAGTCGCCCATGGCCCGCTTCGTCGCCGGCCAGCCGCAGTACGCAACGCTGTACGCGCTGGGGCAGATGGAGCGTATCGAGGCGGTCCGGCAGGGTGTGCCGGCGCAGGTGCTTGCTACGCTGGCCGACAGCATGCAGGTGACGCGCGATCAGGTGTTTGTCTGGGCCGGCATCCCGCGGGCCACTGCCAACCGCAAGCTGCGCGCGGCCGCGCCGCTGAGCCAGGACGAGAGCGAGCGTGTGCTGGGCATCGCCCGCTTGGTCGGCCTGGTCGAGCAGGTGGTCGTCGAGTCAGGTACTCCCGAGGACTTCGATGCGGCGACGTGGACAGCCGGCTGGCTTTCGCAGCCCGTTGCCGCCCTGGGCGGCAAGAGCCCGGGTGCATTCATGGACACCGCCGATGGCCGCGACCTGGTCGCCGGCCTGATCGCTCAGATGCAGAGCGGGGCCTACGCTTGAGCGGTGAGGTCGTGCTGTGGCGCATCGCCGCCGACACACCAACCTACGAAGCGCATGACCTCAGCGGCAAAGGCGCGGAGCTCTCGGGCGGGCGCTGGAATCGCAAGGGTACCCCCCTGGTCTACGCATCGGTGTCGCGGGCGCTGGCTTGCCTCGAAACGGTGGTGCATCTGACGCAGACGCCGTTGCCCTTGAACCGCTACCTGGTCGAGATCAGGGTCCCGCAGTCCGCTTGGGACGGTGCAGCCGGGTTCGACCCCGCGCGTGCCATCGGATGGGATGCAGAGCCGGCCGGCAAGGTATCACTCGACTGGGGCACCACTTGGGCGAAGAGTGCGAGCAGCTTGCTGGCGCTCGTGCCGTCTGTCGTCGTCGAAGAAGAGCTCAATGTCCTGATCAATCCCCGGCATCCCGACCTGTCCTTGGTGAGGGCAACGAAAGTGCGGCGCTGGCTGTACGACGGGCGGCTGGCTGGTGATGCGTGACGGCAAGACGGCCGCGCGAGGCGACAGGCGCAGCAGAAAACGCTGCGGGACCTTTGCGTGTCGAACCGCTGGCAAAAGCGCGCCCAGACATTGGCGGCATGCACCTGGTGGGCATTCATGCCAGGCAGCTCAGGTACGCCTCGTTCACCGGCTCGTAGCTCGCGGCCTGCACCCAAGCTCGAGCGCCGCTGCTCAGCGCGTTGGCGTAGCCCCAGCGGGCTACTGCTCTGCAAGTGCCCAGATCAGAGGTGCAGCCGGCGGCGCGGCCGATTTCTCGGAGTGCGTCGTCGTTCTTCGTGATGTGCTGGTGGTCTTCTTCGATGCGCTGCGCGTGAAGATCCGCGAGGACGCCGTCGCGCGCGCACCTGGCACTGGCGGCGGGCTTGCACGAACGTAGCCAAAACGTAGCCACGGGCTACGTTTTGACGCTCCCAACGGTTCCGATAGGCTCCCGTTCACCCTGTGCGTGCGTCCGATGGCCAGCATCGAAGTAGGTGCGGAAGCCTTCTCTTAATCCGTTGGTCGACAGTTCGAATCTGTCAGGGCCCACCAATCAAACCGACGGCCTAGGCGCATCGCCTAGGCCGTCGGTCCTTGTGGCGCAGCCGCATCCCGGTCACCGGCGAGTCCAGCCTGGCCGATAGGGTGCCTGTGCGGCAAATCCGGACGGGCCCGGTTTGGGCCTGATCTCCGCGGCTCTTCGCCTGGCGACAATGTCCGTCCCCGGGCGGGCGGGCCCGGCGGCCGTATACCGCCAGGCCCCTCGTTCGCGCGCGAGCCGGCTGCGGTCGATGTCGGCGCGGCTAGAACAGCTCGCCCTGCGGGCCGGGGGTGGTGCGGGCCCGGCGCACCGGGGCCTTCGATGGCGGCAGGCCGCTGCGACGCGAACCGTGCTTGCGCTGGATGGCATCGGCCTCGGCCTGGGCGTCGGCGGTCTGGCGCAGGCCGTACAGCTTCAGCTTGGCTGCGGCCAGCGCGCTGCGCTCGTCCACGATCGGCGCGGGATAGGCGGCGGTGCCCATCTCCGGCACCCAGCGGCGCACATACCGGCCCGTGGGGTCGTGGTCGCGCGCCTGCTTGGCCGGCGAGTAGATGCGCAGGGTGTTGATGCCGGTGGTGCCGGATTGCATCTGCATCTGGCTCCAGTGGATGCCGGGCTCGAAGTCGAGGAACTGGCGCGCCAGGAAGAGCCCCGGCTCGCGCCAGTGCAGCCACAGGTGGTACGCGGCGAAGCTGACGAGCATCGCGCGCATGCGGAAGTTGAGCCAGCCGGTGGCCCGCAGCTGGCGCATGCAGGCGTCGACCATCGGGTAGCCGGTACGTCCCTCGCACCAGGCCTGCAGCCGCTCGCGGTCGAGCGGGGCTTCGGCCACGCCGTCGCCGGGGCGCAGCCCGTCGACCGTGCGCGCGAGGTTGCGCGCTTCCAGGGCCGGCTCGTCTTCCAGCTTCTGCATGAAGTGGCAGTGCCAGCGCAGGCGGCCGGCAAAGGCGCGCAGCGCGTGGGCCAGCGCAGGATCGGCAGACGTGGCGATGCGCGCCTGCGTGGCCTGGTGCACGCAGCGCATCGAGACCGTGCCGAACGCCAGGTGTGCGCTCAGCCGGCTGCAACCCTCGGCGGCGGTGAGCGGGCTGGACAGGGCGCGGCGGTAGTCGCGGCCACGGCCGGCGAGAAAGCTCTCGAGCGTCGCCCAGGCTGCGGCCTCGCCCGCCGGCGGCACGGGCGCGCCGGGGGCGGGCAGCCCGAGCTGGCCGAGCGTGGGCACGGGCGTGGGCTGCAGCCCTGCCGCGGCCTTGAAGCCGTGCGCGCGCGCCGCTTCGGGGGCGTTCATGCGCTGCGCCCATCGGCCGGCCCACCCGGTGCGCGAGCGCAGGCGCCGCACCACGCCGGTCTGCGGCCATTCGACCCACTGCACGCCCTGGCTGCGGCACCAGTCGGCCACGGCCAGGTCGCGCGCGTAGCTCCAGCCGGGGCCGGTTTCCTCGTGGCTGAAGAGATGCGTGAACCGCAGCTCGCGCCGCAGCGCCTGCAGCACCTGCGGCATGGTGCCGGTGCGCACCAGCAGCGGCAGGCCCAGCGCGGCCAGATCGCGCTGCAGCGCGGCCACGCCCGCCAGCAGGAAGCCGACGTGGCGCGGATCGCACTCGGGGCTGGCCAGCCATGCCGGCTCGATCACCACCAGGCCGAGCGCGCTCTCGAAGTGCGCGGCCTCGGCCAGCGGCGCGTGGTCGCGCACCCGCAGGTCGCGCTTGAACCAGACCAGCGCCGTCGGCCCGGGCGGGCGGACGTCGTTCATGGCGCCAGGGCGCGCGGGGCGCGGTCGCCGGCGGTGACGCAGGCGCTCGACGTCATGGGACGGGCGCCGAAGGCGATGCGGGGGCCGGGATCGGCCGTCCGCCAGGCGCCGCGTGGACGGCCAGCAGGTCGGCGGCCGAATGCAGGCCGCGCGTGGCGCGCGCCCACCAGGGCGCGAAGGCGGCGCAACACCGATCGACCGGCGCAAACAGCGCCGGCGCAGCCTCGCAAGCGGCCCAGCGCGGCAGCCAGGGCGCCAGGTGCGGCTCGTCCAGGCTGCGCACGCGCCGCGCGCCCTTCAACGCGGCGCCGATGGCGGCGGCGTCGCCGTGCCAGCGCGCGTGGGTCAGCTCGGCCAGGCGGCGGCCGACGAAGTGCCAACGTCGTTCGCTCCAGGGCCAGGCGCGGTGGAAGTCGGCGCCGAACAGGCCGATCACCACCGTGCCGGCGGGCAGCGTGGCCGGCAGATCGCCCAGGCTCCAGGGGTGCACGAGCCAGACCTCGCGGCCGGCCACGGCGGCGGCGTTCGGGGCCTCCGCCCCGAGGGCTTCGGGCGGCTCGCTGCGCAGGCCGGGCTCGACCAGCGTCGACGCGGGCCGCGGCGGCAGACCGCCCGGCGCCGGCTGGCGCGCCAGACGGTCCAGCGCCTCGTAGGGCGCGTCGATCACGGTGCCCGGGCTGTGCCACGCGGCGGGGGCATAGCGCGCCACGTTGTCGGCGTTGAACAGGTACGGCTTGCGGCTGCCGGTGCCGGCCACCCATTGCCAGCTGAGGTGGTTGCTCGCCAGGTCGCCGTCGAGCAGGTGGCCGTACAGCCAGTCGGCACCGCAGCGCCAGTGCACCTTGCGCACGTGCACCACGTAGCTGGCCAGCCACAGGCGGGCGTGGTTGTGCAGCAGACCGGTGGCGTACAGCGTGCGCACGGCCTCGTCCACCACCGGCACCCCGGTGCAGCCCTGGCGGATGTCGGCGGGCAGCGCGCGGGCGTAGGCGTCGTCCGGCAGCGGGCCGGGGTGCAGCGATTGCAGGATGGCCGCGCCGCGGTGCTGCCAGACATGGCGGTAGTAGGCGCGCCAGCCGAGCTCGAAGACGAACTTGTGCTGCACCTGCAGGGCCTGGCGCGCCGCCACCCCGGCCAGCACCTCGGCCAGCGTGACGAAGCCGTGGGTAATGTAGGGCGACAGGCCGCTGACGGCGCCGTCCAGCGCGTTGCGCGTGCGCGCGTAGGCGGCCGGGTGCACCGCGGCGATGCGGGCCCGCGCGGCGGCCAGGGTCGGGGCGCAGGGCTCATCCATGCGCGACACCGACCTCGCCCCGGCGGATCGCCACCGCGCGCTCCTGCACGGCCTGCCGCTGGGCGTCGGTCAGCCGGGCCAGGTTCTTCACCTGCAGCGCCATGCGCGGGTTGGCGGCCAGCCGCGCCTCGTGGCGCATCAGGAAGTCCCAGTAGAGCGTGGTGTACGGGCAGGCCCGCTCGCCGCTGCGCTGCGCCGGGTCGTAGCGGCAGCCCTGGCAGTGCGGGCTCATGCGTTCGATGTACCGGCCGGTGGCGATGTAGGGCTTGCTGGCCATCTCGCCGCCGTCGGCGTACTGGCTCATGCCCAGCGTGTTCGGCAGCTCCACCCACTCCACCGCGTCGACGTACACCGCCAGGTACCAGGCGTGCACCTGGCGGGGCTGCACGCCCAGCATCAGGGCGTACAGCCCGGTGACCATCAGGCGCTGGATGTGGTTGGCCCAGCCGTGCGCCAGCGTCTGCGCCAGCGCATCGCGCAGGCAGGCCATGTCGGTGTCGCCGGTCCAGTACCAGGCCGGCAGGTCGTGCCCGGCACCGAGCGCATTGCGCTCCAGGTAGCCCGGCATCCGGGTCCAGTACAGGCCGCGCGCGTATTCGCGCCAGCCCAGGATCTGGCGCACGAAGCCTTCCACGCTGGCCAGCGGCGCCTGCCCGGCGCGCCAGGCCGCTTCCGCCGCGGCCACCACCTCGCGCGGGTTCAGCAGCTTCAGGTTGAGCGCGGCCGACAGGTGCGCGTGGTACAGCCAGGGGTTGCCCGGCCACATCGCATCCTGGTAGCGCCCGAACAGCGGCAGGCGCTCGGCGATGAAGGCCTGCAGGGCCTGCAGCGCCTGCGCGCGGGTGACGGGCCAGGCGAAGCCCTCCAGGCGGCCGGGATGGCGGGCGCAGCGGGCGGCGACGAGTGCCAGCACCTCGCGCGTGACCGCGTCGGGCTCGAACACCGTGCGCGGCGGCACGGCGCCGGGGCCGGCGGCGCCGAAGGCCTCGCGGTTCTCGGCGTCGAAGTTCCAGCGCCCGCCGGCGGGTGCGTCGTGCTCCATCAACACCCGGTGGCGCCGGCGCTGTTCGCGGTAGAAGTACTCCATGCGCAGGGTCTTGCGGCCCCGGGCATGGGCGGCGAACTCGCGCACCGTGGTGTAGAAGTGGCGGTCCTCGCGGATCTCCAGCGCCAGGCCGCTGGCGGCCGCCGCCGCCTGGATCGCCTGCAGCACGCGCCATTCGCCCGGTGCGGTCATCACCAGGCGGGCCGGCCGCAGGCGCTGCACGTCGGCCTGCAGCTGCGCAGCCAGGCTGCCGCGGTTGGCAGGGTCGTCCAGGCGCATGTAGTGCAGCGGCCGGCCAGCCGCCTGCAGGGCCAGCGCAAAGTGCCGCATCGCGGCCAGAAACAGGGCCGTGCGCGGCTGGCTCGACACCACGTGGGTCGACTCCTCGGCCACCTCGGCCATCCACACGGCGTCCAGGGCCGGATCGAATGCGTCGAACGCCGACGAGGCCAGATCGAGCTGGTCGCCCAGCACCACGACCAGGCAGCGCAGCTCAGCCACGGGCGGGCGGGAGGCGCCGGCAGGCGTCGGAGCAGTACTTCACCTCGGCCCAGGTCTTCGCCCAGCGCCGCCGCCAGCTCATCGGCCGGCCGCAGGCCACGCAAGGCTTGCTCGGCAGCGCGGCCTTGTTGCCGCGGTGCGACGGGGGCGGGCGGCCGGGTGGGGCACGGTTCATCGCGAAAGCATAGCGGGCACCCTGTCTGCCCTGCCGAGGCCCCGGCGATGACCCCAGCGCGCCCGCACCCGCGTCGCGCGGCGTGCTAGCGCACCCGCTGCCCGTCGCCGTCGAACACCTGCACCTCCACGGGGAAAGCCGCGCGCACGCTCTCGGTGACCGAGCAGAAGGCCTCGAACTGCGCCAGTGCGCGATCCAGCCGCGGCAGCGCGGCGGCGGCCACGCCCAGCAGCAGGTCGACCTCGATGCGACCCACGCGCAGCCGCCCCTGGCTGTTGCGCACCATGTGCAGCGTGGCGCGGGCGCGCAGGGTGCCGGGCTCGTGGCCGAACTTGCGCAGCGCGAACAGCAGGCTGGCCGCCAGGCAGTTGGCCACCGCGGCGGCAAGCAGGCGCTCGGGGTTCGGCCCGTGGTGGGCGCCCAGGGGCGGGCCCAGGTCGGTCAGCAGCGCGGGCATGCCAGGCGGCTCGAACGTCACCTCGAAGCGGTAGCCGTCCCGCAGCGACAGCGCCAGCGTGGCGCCTTCAGGCGCGGCGGCAGGCGCCGCGGTCGGTGTGGTCGGGGGCGGATCGGTCGCCATGTGTCGCTCCTGCGGGCGTGGTCCCGGGTCGCAGCCTGCGCCCGCCGGAAGCTGGGCGGCTTGATCCTGCACAAGCCGCGACCGCGCGGCTCGATCCTGCCCGCGCGGTGTTCTCGCGGTGCGCTGGGCGACAATCGCGGCCGTGAGTGCCGTCCACCTCGCCATCGTCGACGACGAAGTCGACATCACGCGCCTGCTGGCCGGATACCTGGCCGCGCAGGGCTACCGCGTGACCGAACTGCACGCCGGTGCGGCGCTGATGCGCCTGATGGAGACCGACCCGCCGGCGCTGGTGCTGCTGGATCTGGGCCTGCCGGGCGAAGACGGTTTCGCGATCGCGCGCAAGCTGCGCGAACACTGGCGCTGCGGGCTGCTCATCGTCAGCGGCCGCGGCGACGCGGTGGACAAGGTGGTGGGCCTGGAAGTGGGCGCCGACGACTACGTGACCAAGCCCTTCGACCTGCGCGAGTTGCTGGCCCGCATCAAGGCGGTGGCGCGCCGCCTGGCGCCGCCAGGCGACGGCGCCCAGGGGCCCGGGGTCGCCGCGGCGGCCCCGGGCGAGCCCGCGCGCCGGCGCTTCGGTGGCTTCGAGCTGGACGCCGCGGCGCGCCGCCTGTGCGCTGCCGACGGCCGGGAGGTGGCACTCACCACCGGCGAGTTCGAGCTGCTGAAGGTGTTCGTCAGCCACGCAGGCCGGGTGCTCTCGCGCGATTTCTTGCTCGAGCACACGCGCGGCCGCGAGGCCGCACCGTTCGATCGCACCATCGACGTCCAGGTGGGGCGCCTGCGCAGGAAGCTGGAGGCCGACCCCGACGACCCGCAGCTCATCAAATCGGTGCGCGGTGCCGGCTACATCCTGGTGGCGCCGGTCTCGGCGCCATGAAGCAACCCGCCGCCACTGGCCCGGGCGGCCCGGATGACCAGGACCGCCTCGACGCGCCGGCGCTGTACCGCTCGCTGTTCGCCGCCTACCCCGACGCCCTGTTGCTCGTCGACAGCGCGGGCCACATCGTCCTGTCCAACCCCGAGGCCACCCGCCTGCTCGGCTACACCGAGGACGAGCTGCGCGGGCTGCCCGTGGATGCCCTGGTGCCCGAGGCCATCCGGCCCGCGCACGCGGCGTATCGCGGCGCCTACGCCCATCGCCCGCGCGCGCGGGCGATGGGCACGCAGATGGACCTGCGGGCGCGGTGCCGCGATGGCAGCGAGGTGATGGTCGAGATTGCGCTCAGCCCGCTGCACGGGCAGGGCCTGCCCTACGTGGTGGCGGCGGTGCGCGGCATCGGGGCCTACCCGCGCGTGAAGCAGGCGCTGCAGCGCGCCCGCTACAGCGAGTGCCTGGCGCACGTGGGGCGCATGGCGGTGGACAGCCGCGACCCGAAGGTGCTGATCCAGCGCCTGGCCGAGGCCGGCATGGAGGGCCTCCAGGTGGACGCCGCCGAGATCGCGCTGCTCGAGCGGAACGGGCTCGAGTTCCGCACCGCCAGCGGCGCCGGGCTGTTCGGCGCAGCCGAGACCCGCGGCAGCCGGCTGCCCAACCGGCCCGACACCGCCCCCGGCTACGTGCTCGCGACCGGCCTGCCCCTGATCGTGCCCGACGTGCGCGCCGAACAGCGCTTCGTGCCGCCGGCCGCCTGGCTGGCGCAGGGCCTCGCCAGCGTGCTGGCCGTGCCCGTCTCCGACCGCGGCCAGATCATCGGCATGCTGGCCGTGCACGCGCGCGCCGCCCTGTCCTTCGGCGACGACGAGGTGCGGTTCCTGCAGTCGCTGGCCAACCTGCTGGCCACCAGCCTGCAGCGCGCGCAGAGCGAAGAAGACCTGAACCACGCGCAGCGTCTGGAGAGCGTGGGCCAGCTCACGGGCGGCATCGCGCACGACTTCAACAACCTGCTCACCATCATCCAGGGCAACAACCAGGTGCTGGCCGACCACCCGCCGATCCAGGGCGATCCCCATGCCCAGCAGCTGCTGGCCGCAGGCGCCCGCGCCACGCGCCGGGCCGCCGAGCTCACCGGCAAGCTGCTGGCGTTTTCGCGCCGGCAGGTGCTCAGCCCGGCGCGCGTGGACGTGGCCGCGATGCTGGAGTCGCTGGCCGACATGCTGCAGCGCACGATCGAGCAGAACATCCGGATCGAGCTCGACCTGGCCGGCGCCGCCCCTTGCCTGGCCGACCCGGTGCAGCTCGAATCGTCGCTGCTGAACCTGGCCATCAACGCGCGCGACGCCATGGCCTCGGGCGGCGTGCTCACGTTCAGCTGCCGCGTGCTCGACCGGCTGCCCGCCGACGTGGCCGAGGAACTGGGCGCGGCGTCGGCCGCGGGCGACGGCTACGTCGCCGTCGGCGTGTCGGACACCGGCATCGGCATGTCGGAGTCGGTGCGCGAGCGTGCCTTCGAGCCCTTCTTCACCACCAAGCCGCCCGGGCGGGGCACCGGCCTGGGCCTGAGCACGGTGTACGGCTTCGTCAAGCAATCGCGCGGGGCGGTGCGGCTGCACAGCGCGCCCGGCGCGGGTACCACGCTCACGCTGGTGCTGCCGCGCTTTGCCGAGGCCGCCGCGCCCGCCGGTGGTCCGGTGGCGGGAGCTGCCGCGGACCCGGCGAGCCTGCCGCCGGGCTTGAAGGTGCTGCTGGTGGAGGACGAAGCCGAGGTCCGCGCCGTCGTGCGCAGCTTCCTGCAGTCGCTGGGCTGCGTGGTCACGGCCTACACGCAGGGCGAGCCGGCGCTGGCCGGCCTGGACGATGATGCCGGCCACGCCCTGCTGCTCACCGACGTGGCGCTGGGCGCCGGCCTGCGCGGCACCGAGCTGGCCCGGCGCGCGCAGGCCCGGCGGCCGGGCCTGGCCGTGCTGCTGATGTCGGGCTATTCGGCGGACATGCTCGGTGGCGACGGCCCGCGGCCGGCGGCGATGGAGCTGCTGCGCAAGCCCTTCGATCGCGCCCAGCTGGCCGCGGCCATCGGGCGCGCGCTGCGGGCCCGGGGCTGACCGGCGCCGGCGTCAGTGCACCAGGGTGGCTCCCTCGCCGCCCAGGCTGCGCTGCACGAACCCGACCAGCGCACCCACGTCGGGGATGTGCAGGTCGCGCCGGCCGGTGTCGCTGAACGCGATCAGCTTTTCGCGCGCCAGGCGCGACAGCGCACGGCTCACCGTCTCGAGTTTCATGCCGAGGTAGTTGCCGATCTCGGCGCGCGTCATGGGGATCGTGATCTGGTCGGTGCGCAGCCCGCGCTCGGCCAGCGCGTCGGCCCAGCCGCGCAGGAAGTCGGCCACGCGCGCATCGGCCGGCAGCGTGCACAGCGAGAGCATCGATTCGCGGTCGCGCGAGATCTCGCGGCTCATCGCTGCGTGCACCAGCGCCAGCAGGGGCGGGTCGCCGGCGCAAGCCTTCAGCAGCGTCGCGTAGGAGATCGCCCACACCTCGCTCAGGTCCAGCGCCACGGCATCGCAGCCCTGCTGCCCGGCGGCGATGCCGTCGAAGCCGAGCCAGTCGCCCTTGAAGTGCAGGCCCACCACCTGCTCGCGGCCGTCGGGCGCCATGTTCACCGTCTTGACGCAACCGAAGTGGATGACGTGCAGGCAGTCCAGCGCGTCGCCTGCGCGGTAGACCAGGTCGCCGGCCCGCAGCAGGCGGCGCGTCATCGGCACCTGCCGTTGCAGCAATTCCAGCGAGCGGCCGATGCGCTCGGCCAGCGCGGGCCGGGCCGGTGCAGCGGCCCCGGCGGCGCGGGCGCGGGCGCCGCGGGGGGTGCCGAGGGTGGGGCAGGCGGCAGGGGAGGCGGCGGACGGGAACATGTTGTTCTTCCTGTGGTGGGTCGATGCAGCAAGGCTAGGGGGCGTGCGCCAACCGCCCACCACCGGCGTGCGTCACTCTGTAACGCTGCGTGAACGGTGGGTGTCGGGACCGGCTTGACGGCGCGCAAGGCCCGCCGCTGCCATCGCCCCTAGGCTGGGGGCCCTATTCGTGGAGCGGCTGTCGACGATGCAAGCCGGCGCGCACCCGCATCCGGTCATGAGGTCAGGAACCCAATCCGAGCGCCTTTGCTCGCTCGACGATCTGTCGCCCGCCGACGTGCAAGGGCTGCTGGCTGTCGCCGCCCGCATCGGCGCGCCGGGGGTGGTCGGCCCGGCGCTGGAAGGCCGGCACGTGGTGGTGGTGAGCGAAGCGCCGGCCAGCACGTCGGCAGCGGCGCTGGCGGCCGCCGCGGCGGCCCTCGGTGCGGCGGTGGTGCGGCTGCGCCCGGACGCGCTGCAGCTGGAGGATCGGCAGCGCCTGCGCGAGACCGCGCGCCTGCTGGGGCGCCTGTACCAGCTGATCGGCTGCGACGGCCTGCGCCCATCGGCGATGGCCGGCCTGTGCCGCTGGGCCGGTGTGCCGGTGCTGGGCGACGTGGCGGGGCCTTGCCACCCGGCGCGCATGCTCGGCGACTTGCTGGCGATGCAGGAGCATGCGGGCCGGCCCGCGGCGCACATCACGCTCGGCCTGGCCGATGCACCGCGATCGGCGGTCGGCCGCGCCTGGGGCCGGGTCTCGGCCTTGACCGGGCTGCAGCTGGTGTCGGTGGGTCCGGCAGCCGCCGGCCGGGCCCGGTCGAGGTGCGACTTCGTCCTCGGGCCCGGGCCGCACGACCCCCCGGGTGCGCCGTCGACGCTGCAGGTCCGCGAGGCCGAGGGTGACGCCCGCGCCGACCTCGGCCTGCTGCAGGCCAGCGCGCGCCACCGGCTGCTGCAGTCGCTGCTGAGCAGCCTGTAGCCGGTGGCTGCGGCCGGGGCCGGGTTCAGTGCGCCATCAGCACCGGCAGCGTCATCGAGCGCAGCAGCGTGCGCGAGGCGCCGCCCAGCACCAGCTCGCGCGCGCGGCTGTGGCCGTAGCAGCCCATCACCAGCAGGTCGGCGGCCACGTCGGCGGCCAGCGACAGCAGGGCTTCGCCGGGCGAGCTGCCGTCGATGGCGACATGGTGCTCCAGCGGCGCCCTGATGCCATGCGCGCCCAGGTACGAGGCCACCGCGTCGTCGTGGCCCGTGCCGCGGGCGCTGCCGGCTTCGGTCACCAGATGGATGCGCCGCGCACCCCGCAGCAGCGGGATCGCGGCCGACAGCGCGCGCGCCGATTCGCGCGTGGGCTTCCAGGCGATCAGCGGCTCGCGGCCCACGGTGTCGAACGTGCCGACGTAGGGCAGCACCAGGCCCGGCCGGCCACTGGCGATCAGCACCGATTCGACGAAGTCGTCCGGCACGCCGGCCGAGACGTGCGGGTCGGGGTCGTGCTGGCCGAACAGCACCAGGTCGGCCAGCAGCGCACGGCGCGTGGTGCCGTCGACCACGTTCTCGTCGTCGAGGTCGTGCCAGCGCATCGGCGGCTGGGCGCCGGCGTTGACTTCGTCGAAGCGCCTGCGCGCCTGGTTGCGGCGCTGCGTGTCCAGCGCCTGCAGCGCGGCCAGGGCCGAGACGGCCGTCTCGGCGAGCGCGAACGGCTGCTCGAGGTAGCTCGGCGTGGTGGCGTAGAGCACGTCGACGGGGCCGGGCGCACCCCCGTCGGCACACTGCCGCAGCAGCGTCTGCGCCAGCTGCAGCCGCAGCTGCGAGCGCGGCGAGGCGTCGATCGGCACCAGCAGCGAACCAAGGCTGTTCATGATCGGGTTCTCCTTCGCGGGGTGGGGGCTCGGCGCGGCCGGCGCGGGGCGCTGTCGCAAGCCGCCGCATCATCGCCCGGCCGCCGCCGCGCACGCTTGCGCCGCATCAAGCCGGCGCCCACCGCCCGGCCGGGACCCGGGCCTCAGCCGCCCTCGGCGTGCAGCGCGTTCACCCGCAGCACCTCGTGCCTGGAGCCCAGCACCACGCTCACGCGTTCGTGCAGCCGGGCCGGCACGATGTCGAGGATGCGTTCGCGGCCGTTGGTGGCCAGGCCGCCGGCCTGCTCGACGATGAAGGCCATCGGGTTGGCCTCGTACATCAGGCGCAGCTTGCCCGGCTGGTCGGGCTGCCGTGCGTCCCAGGGGTAGAGGAAGACGCCGCCGCGGCTCAGGATGCGGTGCACGTCGGCCACCATGCTGCCGACCCAGCGCATGTTGAAGTCCTTGCCGCGCGGGCCGGCGCGGCCTTCCAGGCATTCGTCGATGTAGCGCCGCACGGGCGGGGCCCAGTGGCGCAGGTTGGACATGTTGATCGAGAACTCGGCCGTCTCGTCGGGCAGCTGCAGGCCGGCCTGCGTCAGCACCCACGAGCCGGTCTCGCGGTCGAGCGTGAAGGCGGCCACGCCGTCGCCCAGCGTCAGCACCAGCATGCTCTGCGGGCCGTAGACGCAATAGCCGGCGGCGGCCTGCTGCCGGCCGGGCTGCAGGAAATCGGCCTCGCTGACGCCGCGGGTGTGGCCGATCTTGCGCAGCACGCTGAAGATGGTGCCGATCGAGACGTTGACGTCGATGTTGCTGCTGCCGTCCAGCGGGTCGAACAGCAGCAGGTACTCGCCCTGCGGGTAGCGGTTGGGCACGAGGTGGATCGAGTCCATCTCCTCGCTGGCCATGGCGGCCAGGTGGCCGCCCCATTCGTTGGCCTCGATCAGCACCTCGTTGCTGATGACGTCGAGCTTCTTCTGGATCTCGCCCTGCACGTTCTGGCTGCCGGCGCTGCCCAGCACGTCGCCCAGGGCGCCCTTGTTGACCGCGATGGCGATGTGCTTGCAGGCGCGCGCCACCACCTCGATCAGCAGCCGCAGCTGGCCCGGGATGCGCCCGTGCTCGCGTTGCTGCTCGACCAGGTACTGCGTCAGGCTGACCCGCTTCATGCTCAGGCCTGGGCCAGGGCGCGGTCCACGATCTCGCGCACGTCGTTGCTCAGGTCGGGCCGCGCGGCCACGCGGGCGATGGCCTCGCGCGCGGCGCTGCGGTAGGGCTCGGCCAGGGTCGCCCAGCGGTCCATGGCGCGCGCCAGGCGGCCGGCCATGTGCGGGTTGAAGGCGTCGAGCTCGACCAGCCGGTCGGCCCACAGCACGTAGCCGGCGGCGTCGGCGCGGTGGAAGGCACCGGGGTTGCCGGTGCACAGCGCGAACAGCAGGCTGCGCGCACGGTTCGGGTTGCGCAGGCTGAAGTCGGGGTGCTTGAGCAGTGACTTGGCGTGGGCGAACGCACTGCCCGGCGCCAGGGTGGACAGGCCCGGCACCGGCTCGGGCGCGCGGGCCTGCAGCGCGAACCACTTGTCGAGCAGGAGCTCGTTGCCCTGCGCCAGGGCGTGGAAGCGCTCCAGCGCCGCCGTGGCCAGCGGCGAATGGCTGTCGATCAGGGCCTGCATCGCGCCCAGCCGGTCGGTCATGTTGCCGGCGTCCTTGACGCGCTGGTAGGCGCGCCCGGGCCACACCCCGTCGCCGTGGCGCACCGCGTGCAGGCACAGCATCTGCAGCGCCAGGTTGGCCAGCGCGCGGCGCCCCATCTGCGCGGGACTGGGGCGGTAGCCTTCGGTCGCGGGGTGCGCCTGCCAGGCCCATTGCCAGTCGTCGTGCAGCGCATCGGCCAGCCGGGCCCGCCAGTGCTCGCGCACCGCGTGCACGCGCTGCGGGTCGGCGCTGGGCAGTTGCTCGGCGATGTAGGGCTCGGCCGGCGCGGTGAGCGCCAGCTCCTTGAACGCGGGGTCGAGCGCGGGGTCGCGCAGCAGGCCGCGCAGCGCCGCCGCCAGCGCGTCGTCCAGCACCGGGGCCTGCCCGTTGTCGAGGGCGGCCAGCAGCCGGCCCAGCACCAGGCGCTGCGCCGATTCCCAGCGGTTGAAGGCATCGCCGTCGTGCGCCAGCAGCACCAGCCGCTCGCCGTCCGACAGGCCGTCGTCCAGCAGCACCGGCGCCGAGAAGCCGCGCAGCAGCGAAGGCACGGGCGGGTGCGCGATGTCGTCGAAGACCCAGGTGTGCTCGGCGCTGTCGAGCACCAGCAGGCGCGGCGCGCACTGGGCCTGGCCCTGCGCGTCGAGCAGGGCCATCTCGACCGGGATCACGAACGGCTGCGGTGCCGGCTGGCCGGCCGCGGGGGCGCCGGCCTGCGCCAGGGTGAGCGCGTAGCGGCGCGCCGCGGCGTCGTAGGCGCCGCGCGCCTGCAGGCGCGGCGTGCCGGCCTGGGCATACCAGCGCTTGAAGGGCTCGAGCCGGATCGCCAGCTCGCTGCCCGGGTTGGCGTCGGCGATGGCCTGCGCGAAGTCGTCGCAGGTGACGGCCTGGCCGTCGTGGCGCTGGAAGTACAGCGCCATGCCGCGGCGGAAGCCCTCGTCGCCGACCAGCGTGTGCATCATGCGCACGACTTCGGCCCCCTTCTCGTAGACGGTGGCGGTGTAGAAGTTGTTGATCTCGAGGTAGCTGTCGGGGCGCACCGGGTGCGCCATCGGGCCGGCATCCTCGGGGAACTGGATCGCGCGCAGCTTGCGCACGTCGGCGATGCGCTTGACCGCGCGCGCCGAGGGCGTGGCCGCCATGTCCATGCTGAACTGCTGGTCGCGGAAGACGGTGAGACCTTCTTTGAGCGACAGCTGGAACCAGTCGCGGCAGGTGATGCGGTTGCCGGTCCAGTTGTGGAAATACTCGTGCGCGATGACGCTTTCGACGGCCGCGAAATCGGCATCGGTGGCGGTGGCCGCATCGGCCAGCAGCAGCGAGGTATTGAACAGGTTCAGGCCCTTGTTCTCCATCGCGCCGCCGTTGTAGTCGGCCACGCCCACGACCATGAAGCGGTCGAGGTCGAGCGCCAGGCCGAAGCGGGCCTCGTCCCACGCTGCGCTGGCCACGAGCGAGTTCATCGCGTGCTCGGTCTTGCCCAGGTCCCCCGGCCGCACGTAGATCTGCAGCAGGTGCTCGCGCCCGCTGCGGCTGGTCACGCGCTGCTCGCGCGCCACCAGCCTGCCGGCCACCAGCGCGAACAGGTAGCTGGGCTTGGGGTAGGGGTCGTGCCAGCGCGCCCAGTGGCGGCCGGCCTCGAGCGGGCCCTGCTCGACGAGGTTGCCGTTGGACAGCAGCACCGGGTACTTCGAGCGGTCGGCGCGCAGGGTCACGGTGTAGACCGCCATCACGTCGGGCCGGTCGAGGAAGTAGGTGATGCGGCGGAAGCCCTCGGCCTCGCACTGCGTGAAGAAGCCGCCGCCGCTGGTGTACAGGCCGGACAGCGCGCTGTTCTTCTCGGGCGCGCAGGTGTTGCGGATCTCGAGCACGAAGGCGTCGGCCGCGGGCGGGTTGTCGATCACCAGCTCGTCGCCCTCGGTGCGGAACGACACGCTCTGGCCGTCGGCCTGCACGCGCAGCAGGGTCAGGCCCTCGCCCTGCAGGCGCAGCGGCGGTGGCGCGTCGCCGGCCAGCGGCGCCAGCCGCTCCAGGCGCAGCTTGCTCGTCACCAGCGTCTTGGCCGGGTCGAGGTCGAACACCAGCTCGGCGCTGCGGATGGTGTAGGCGGGGGCCGCGTAGTCCTGGCGCCGCACGAGGGTGGTGGTGGCTTCACGCATGGGCGTGGTCTCCGGGTTCGGGTCGTTGACGGGCGGGGCCGGGCGGCGAGGTGCCGCGCGGCGCGCGGCGCGCGGCGGTGCCTACAGGCCCTGTTTCAGGCTGGCTTCGATGAAGGGGTCGAGGTCGCCGTCGAGCACCTTCTGCGTGTTGCTGATCTCGACGTTGGTGCGCAGGTCCTTGATCCGGCTCTGGTCGAGCACGTAGCTGCGGATCTGGTGGCCCCAGCCGACGTCGGTCTTGGTGTCTTCCAGCTTCTGCTGCTCTTCCAGGCGCTTGCGCATCTCGTGGTCGTACAGGCGCGAGCGCAGCCGCTTCCAGGCCACGTCGCGGTTGCTGTGCTGGCTGCGGCCGTCCTGGCACTGCACCACGATGCCGGTGGGGATGTGCGTCAGGCGCACCGCCGAGTCGGTCTTGTTGATGTGCTGGCCGCCGGCGCCGCTGGCGCGGAAGGTGTCCACCCGCACGTCGGCCGGGTTGATCTCGATCTCGATCGTGTCGTCCACCTCGGGGTAGACGAAGAGGCTGGCGAAGCTGGTGTGGCGCCCGCCGGCGCTGTCGAACGGGCTCTTGCGCACCAGGCGGTGCACGCCGGTCTCGGTGCGCAGGTGGCCGAAGGCGTAGTCGCCCTCGATCTTGAGGGTGGCGCTCTTGATGCCGGCCACGTCGCCGGGGGTCTCGTCCTCGAGCGTGGCCTTGAAGCCCTTGCGCTCGGCGTACTTCAGGTATTGCCGCAGCAGCATGGCGGCCCAGTCGCAGGCTTCGGTGCCGCCGGCGCCGGCCTGGATGTCGACGAAGCAGTTCAGCGGGTCGGCCGGATTGCTGAACATGCGGCGGAACTCGAGCTGCTCCACCGTCTCGCGCAGCGCCAGGGCCTCGGCCTCGATGGCGCGCAGGCCGTCGTCGTCGCCCTCGTCCTTGCTCATCTCGAAGAGCTCGGCGTTGTCGTCCAGGTTGCGCCTGAGGTGGTCGATGGTGCCGACCACGGTCTCCAGGGTCTTCTTCTCGCGCCCCAACTCCTGGGCGCGCTTGGGCTCGTTCCAGACGCCGGGGTTCTCGAGCGCGGCGTTGACTTCGTTCAGCCGCAGGGCTTTGCGGTCGTAGTCAAAGATACCCCCGGAGCTGCTCGGTGCGGGCGCTCAGGTCGGCAAGCAGCGAGCCGATCGAGTTGATGTGTTCGACGTCCATGGGGTGCGGGGAAGGCCTGCGGGAGTAGGCCCGAATTCTCGCATGGGCCCGGGCCCATGCGCCTAGGCCAGGAAGCGCGCCAGATGCCCCGCCAGCGCCTGCGGCTGGTCGTGGTGCAGCATGTGGCCGCTGGGGCTGAGCAGCACGCGCTCGACCTGCGGCACCACGGCCAGCCGGGCCTCGAACTCGGCCCGCGGGTAGCGGTGGCCCCACCACTGGGCGATGTCGGTGCGGTCGCCTTCGACCCACAGCACGGGCGCGGTGATGAGCTTCCAGGTCTCGAGCACCTCGCTCACGCGGTACAGCATCGGGTTGACGCGCTTGTGCGCGGGGTCGCCCAGGATGTGCCACTGGCCGTCGGGGCCCGGCGCGGCCCAGTGCGGCGCCAGCCAGGCGGCCTTGTCGGGCGCCAGCAGCGGGTCGTTCTTCAGCAGCCGCGCCGCCACCTCGTCCACGCTGGCATAGGGCCGCAGCGCGATCGGCTGCTTCAGCTCGTCCAGCCACTGCACCAGCCGCCGGGGCGCCTGCTGCGGCACGGTCTCGGGCAGGCCGAAGCCCTCGAGGTTGACCAGCCGCCGGATGCGCTGCGGCCGCACGCCGGCGTAGCTCATCGCGATATTGCCGCCCATGCTGTGGCCGGCCAGGTCGATCGGGCCGTAGCGCTCGAAGGGCACGAGCGCGTCCAGCAGCGCCTCCAGATCGGCCAGGTAGTCGGGGAACCAGTAGCTGTCGGCGCCCGGCGTCGCGGTGCCGCCGAAGCCGCGCCAGTCGGGCGCGAGCACCCAGCGCTCGTGGCCTTCGGCCTCGGCCAGCGCATCGACCACGAACTGGTACGACGCGCCCACGTCCATCCAGCCGTGCACCAGCACCAGCGGCGGGCGGCCGGGCGTGGCGAGCGCAGCGTCGCCCCAGGTGCGCACGTGGTACTGCAGGCCGCGGACGGGCAGCCGGTGCGCACTGGCCCGGCGGCGCGGCGTGTAAGCGAGCGTCATGCCGCGACTGTAGGCGAGTGGCAGGACACAATCGCGGCATGACCCCGTCCACCCTGCGCCCCGCCACCCCCGCCGACGTGCCCGCCATCGTCGCGCTGATCCGCGAGCTGGCCGCCTACGAGCGGCTCGAGCATCTGGTCGAGACCACGCCCGAGACCCTGCACCCGCACCTGTTCGGGCCCAGGCCGGTGGTCGAGGCGGTGGTGGCCGAGGTGGCCGGGGCGGTGGTGGGCTTCGCGCTGTTCTTCACCAACTTCTCCACCTTCCTCGGCCGCCCCGGCCTGTACCTGGAAGACCTGTACGTGCAGCCGGTGCACCGCGGCACGGGCCTGGGCAAGGCGCTGCTGCAGCACCTGGGTGCGCTGGCGGTGGCGCGCGGCTGCGGGCGTTTCGAGTGGAGCGTGCTCGACTGGAACGAGAGCGCGATCCGCTTCTACGAGAAGATGGGCGCCACGCTGCTGAGCGACTGGCGCATCTGCCGCGTCGCCGGGCCGGCGCTGGAGGCCTTCCGGCGACGCTGAGCGGGTGCCGGCGCCGGAGCCGGCGCGCGAGCAGCCCGGGCGCACCCGGCGCTCAGGCCGTCATCAGCGCCGCCAGCCGGTCCGGCGGCAGCCGCACGTTCAGGCTGCGCTCGCCCACCACCGCCTCCACGGCGTGGGCGCGGTCGGTGGTCTGCATGCGCTCGGGCGTCGGCAAAGGCATGCCGCGCTCGTTGGTCAGGCGCGCCACCATCGGCGTGGTGATGGTGGGCCCGCGCTGGACCACGATGGCCAGTTCGCCCGAGGCCAGGCGCACGTAGCAGCCCGGCGGGAAGATGCCGAATTCCTTGACCAGCGCGGCCGTCATCGGGTGGCCCGGGTCCTGCATGAACATCTGGCGCCCGGCCACGTCGGCGGCCAGCGCGTCGCGCGTGCTGCGCGCCGAGAGCTTGGCGGTGTACACGTCCACCCGGCGCGCCAGCGCGGCCAGCTCGCCGACGTCGGTGCAGCCCGCCGGGTAGCCACTGCCGTCCTCCTGCTCGTGGTGGCGCAGCACGGCCTGCAGCCAGTCGCCGTCGACGATGCCGGCCTGCTCGAGGATGAGCACGCTGCGCTCGGGGTGCGACTGCAGATCGCGGCGCTGCTGCTCGGTGGGGGCCGTGCGCTGGCGCGCGAGCTGGCCCTGCAGCTCGAGCATCGACAGGTTCATCGTCAGCGCCACCTTGAACAGGCGCTCGCACTGCGAGGCCTCCCAGCCCAGCCGCTGCGCCACCAGCATGGCCGCGATGGCCGTCTGCATCGAGCGCTGCGCGCCGTAGGCCGCGTCCTCGTTGTGGCCCTGGCACAGCACCTGAAAGATGGCCAGATCGGGGTCGCGTTCCACCAGCGTCTGCACCGGCTCGGTGGCCTCGGTCAGTGCCTGGCGGAAGCCGGCGCCGCAGGCATGGCGCAGCGTGCGCGAGACCTGCTGGATGCAGCCCGACCACAGCCGGGGCAGCTGCTCGCGCGGCGCCTTCATGATCTCGTCGCGTGCCGACTGCAGGTCGGCCAGGTCGATCACGGCGCCGCGCTCGCACAGGGCCTCCAGCTGCGCCTGCGAGGCCACGATCTGGCCGCGCGCCAGCAGCAGCTGGCGGTTGACGTCGCGCACGTGGAAGGGCAGGGGCGAGCCCAGCTGCACACGGTGCCTGACGGTCGAGAGTTGGGCGAACGGCATGGTCGCGGGCCACGGTGCCGTGGCCAGGGTGGGAGCGATGACGGGTTTTCGGCGGCCGGGCCCTGAACTTGACCGCGGGCGGCGCGGCGGGCGGCGGTGCCTGGGCCGACAATCGCGGCTTCCTTCGTCCCCCAGCCCCCAGCCATGGCCAACCTCATCGTCCACGGCGGCACGCCGCTCACCGGCCGCATCGTGCCCTCGGCGAACAAGAACGCCGTGCTGCCCATCCTGTGCGCCACCCTGCTCACGCGCGAGCCGGTGCGCCTGACGGGCATCCCCGAGATCACCGACGTGCGCAAGATCCTGGAGATCTTCCGCATGCTGGGCAGCGAGGTCACGGTGGACTACGCCAGCGGCCTGCTCGAGCTGCACCACCGCGACACCCGCTTCGACCCGGCGCAGCACCACCTGCCCGAGGAGATGCGCTCGTCGGTGATGCTGGTGCCGCCGCTGCTGGCGCGCTTCGGCGTGGCGCGGATCGAGAACGATGTCCAGGGCTGCACGCTGGGCGTGCGCGAGATCGACCCGCACGTCGAGGTGATGGAGCGCTTCGGCTGCCAGGTCGAGCGCCGGCGCGAGGCGCTGCTGATCCGCGCCGACGGCGGCCTGAAGGCCAACCACCACTGGCTGGACTACGCCAGCGTCACCACGACCGAGAACTTCGTGCTCTGCGCGGCCCTGGCCCACGGCACCAGCACCCTGATGAATGCCGCCAGCGAGCCGCATGTGCAGGAGTTCTGCGCCTTCATGACGCTGCTGGGGGCGCAGATCGAGGGCATCGGCACCAGCCGCCTGACGGTGCACGGCGTGCAGCGCCTGGGCGGCGGCAGCTTCACCTTCGCCGAGGACTTCCACGAGGCCGTCACCTTCATGGCGCTGGGCGCCATCACCGGCGGCTGCATCACGGTCAAGAACTCGGCACCCGAGCAGTTCCCGCTCATCGACCGCACCTTCGCCAAGTTCGGCGTGCAGGTGGTGCACGAGGGCGGCTGGTCGCACACGGTGCTGGACGGCCCGCTGCGCGTGCGCGAGCCCTTCACGCGCAACATCCTGCAGAAGGTCGAGGCCGCGCCCTGGCCCTACCTGCCGGTGGACCTGCTGCCGATCTTCGTCGCCCTGGGCGTGAAGGCCGAGGGCAGCGTGATGTTCTGGAACAAGGTCTACGAGGGCGCGATGGGCTGGACCAGCGAGCTGAGCAAGTTCGGCGGCCACGCCTTCATGGCCGACCCGCACCGCATCATCACCTTCGGCGGCAAGCCGCTGGCGGCGGCCGAGGTCGAGAGCCCCTACATCATCCGCGTGGCCATCGCGCTGCTGATGCTGGCGGCCAGCATCCCGGGCCGCAGCGTCATCCGCAACGCCACGCCGGTGCGCCGGGCGCACCCGCGCTTCGCCGAGAACATCCGCGCGCTCGGGGCCCAGATCGAGTGGGTCGAGGGCGACTGACAGTGCGCCCATGGCCCGCAAGGACAAGCATGTCAGCGAGACGCCGGCCACGCAGGCGCTGAAGCGCGCCGGCATCGCGTTCACCGAGCATCCCTACGACTACGTGGACCGCGGCGGCACGGCCGAGTCGTCGCGCCAGCTCGGGGTGCCCGAGCATGCGGTCGTCAAGACGCTCGTCATGCAGGACGAGCGGGGCCAGCCGCTGGTCGTGCTGATGCACGGCGACCGCCAGGTCAGCACCAAGGCGCTGGCGCGCGAGATCGGGGTCAAGGCGGTAGAGCCCTGCGCCCCCGACGTCGCGCAGCGCCACAGCGGCTACCTCGTCGGCGGCACCTCGCCGTTCGGGCTGCGCAAGCCGATGCCGGTGTTCGTCGAGGCCGGCTTGCTCGAGCTGCCGCGGATCCTGGTCAACGGCGGCCGGCGCGGCTTCCTGGTCGGCATCGCGCCGGTGGTGCTGGTGGATCGGCTGCAGGCGCGCGCGGTGCACTGCGCGTTGCCGGGGTGAGGCCGGCGCCGGGCCGCCGCCGGGGCAGACCGTAAAATCGGCTCCATGATTGCCGTCCCCGCCGCCGTGCCGATCGCCGTTGCGCTGATCGCCTCCTACCTGGTGGGGTCGTTGTCGTTCGCGGTGCTGGTGAGCCGCGCGATGGGCCTGGCCGATCCCCGCAGCTACGGCTCCAAGAACCCGGGCGCCACCAACGTGCTGCGCTCGGGCAGCCGTGCCGCGGCCGTGCTGACGCTGGCGCTGGACGCGCTGAAGGGCTACGTGCCGGTGCTGGTGGTGCTGATGGTGGGCCCGCGCTGGGGCCTGGGCGAGACGACGGCGGCCTTTGCCGGCCTGGCCGCCTTCCTGGGCCATCTGTGGCCGCTGTTCTTCCGCTTCCGCGGCGGCAAGGGCGTGGCCACCGCGGCCGGCGCGCTGATGGCCATCAACCCGGGACTGGGTTTGTGCACGCTGGCGAGCTGGGTGCTGATGGCCGCGTTCTTCCGATATTCGTCGCTGGCCTCGCTGGTGGCGGCGCTGTTCGCGCCCTTCTACCAGGCCTTGATCTGGGGGCCGGCGCCCAGCCTGCTGGCCATCATCGCGATGAGCCTGCTGCTGATCTGGCGCCACGAGGGCAACATCCGCAAGCTGCTGGCCGGCACCGAGAGCCGGCTCGGGCAGTCGGGCGGGCCGGCGGCGCGCGCCGCGCCAGCCAAACGAGGGCATTCCTGATGGTTCAACGGTTCGACGTCGGCCCGCGCTTGTCGGAGATGGCCGTGCACAACGGCGTGTGCTACCTGGCGGGCCAGGTGGCGGCCGACGGCACGCAGGACATCACCGGCCAGACGCGCCAGGTGCTGGCCGCCATCGACGCGCTGCTGGCGCGTGCCGGCACCGACAAGGGCAAGCTGCTGATGTGCCAGATCTACGTCAAGGACCTGGCTGATTTCGCGGCCCTGAACGCGGTCTGGGAGGCCTGGCTGCCCGCCGGCGCGGCCCCGCCGCGCGCCACCGTGCAGGCCCACCTGGCCCGGCCCGAGTGGCGGGTCGAGATGGTGGTCACGGCGGCACTGTGAGCGCGGGCGGGGCGACGTTGCGCCGGGTCTGGGCCGCGGGCGTGCTGGGCGTCCTGGCACTGGGTGTCGCCGGTGCCTGGCGCGCCCCCCGGGTCCACCCTGGGGCCGGCGGCGAGCCGGTGGCCCAAGCGCAGCCGGGTGCCATCCGCATGCTCAGCTCCGAGACCTGCGTGGTCTGCGCCATCGCGCGCGGCTGGTTCGAGGCGCACCACATGCCCTACAGCGAGTGCCTGATCGAACGCGACACGGCCTGCCGGCGCGAATTCGAGGCCGGGGGCTGGACCGGCACGCCCGTGATCCTGGTGCGCGGCAAGCCGCTGCTGGGGTTCAGCCCGCCGCTGGTGCAGGCGGCGCTGGCCGGGACCGGCTGAGCCGGTTGGCCGCGCCGGCGCCGAGTCCATGAAAAACGGCCCCCTGCGGGGCCGTTCGGGTGGCGTTCGCTGAGCCGGCCGCCGCGTGGCCGGTCAGGTTCGCCGGGTGCTCAGGCCTTCTTGGCCCAGGCGCTGCACCAGCCGGTGTTGTGCACCAGCTTGCCGGCGAACAGCGGGCAGGGGCCCGACGCGTCGGTGGGCTTGCCGCCGAACAGCGCGCAGTTGCCGCAATGCTGGTCCTTGCTGTGCTTGGGGTACTTCTTGGCGTCGGCGTGGGTGGTGTCGGTGACGTAGCCCAGCGCGATGGCCTGCGGGTCCTTCTCGTTGACCATGGCAGGCTGCGCGCGCGCCTGGCTGGCGGCGGCCAGCGCGGTGCCGGCGGCGGCGACGTGGAACAGGAAGGTGCGGCGGTTGCTCGTGCTCATGCGGTGTCCTCGGGGGTTGGGTTGACAGGGGATTCGGGTTCGTCGGGGCGCTGCGCTCGCGCGGTGCTCAGGCCGCCGGGATCGTGACGCCCAGGCAGGTGTTGCAGCGGCCGAGGCCGCGCAGCCGCGGATCGGGCTTGCCGTCGCCGGTCTTGAAGTTGGCGTGGCAGCGGATGCACACGTACATCTTCGAGCTCGACATCATCGGCCGCACGCCGGGTTCGGCGTTGGGTCGGGCGGCGGTGTACTCGGCCTGGGTCTGGCGGAGCTTGGGACCGTTGGGGGTGGCGGCCTCGGTGGCGGGCGGCGTGCGGCGAGTGTTCATGGCTGGGATGTTCGGGGGTGGCGGCCCCATCGTCGCGAAGCCCGTATTGTCCCCGAAATGTTCGCCGCCGCGCAGCCCCGGGGCATCGGCCGCGGGTCAGGGCCGGACGTCGAAGCCGTCCACCCGCACCTCGCAGACGATGCCGCGCGGCCGGTTCTCGCGCCACGTCACCTCGCCGCCCAGCAGCTTGACGCGCTTGCGCACGCCGCCCAGGCCCAGGCCATGGGCCCAGGCTTCGGGCGCGCGACCGTCGCCGTCGTCGGCCACGCGCAGCGCCAGATGCCGCCCCTCCAGGCTGAACTGCACGTCGACCTGGCCGGCATGGCCGTGGTAAAGCGCGTTGCTCACCAGTTCGCGCAGCACGCGCGTGAGCGCCGACCACTGCACCACCGTCAGCCGCAGGTCGCGGTCGTGGCTGAACGACCAGCCCAGCGTGGCACTGGCCGCCCCCAGGCGCTGCGTGAGGTCGGCCTTCCACTCGGCCCCGGTGTGCGACAGCCGGTGGTCGCTGGCCGACAGCCCGCGCGTGAGCGTCTTCAGGTCCTGCAGGGTGTGGCGGATGTACTCCTCGAGTTCGGGCGTGGGCGCCTGGTACATCAGCGTCAGCAGCCGCGCGCCGATGTCGTCGTGCAGGTCCTGCGCGATGCGCTGGCGCTCCTCGGTGCGACCGCGCTCCACCGCCTGGTCGTGCGCGCTGGCGCGGCGCAGCTGATCCACCACCTGCGCGGCCAGCCGGGCGTCTTCGGGCGTGAACAGCCGCCGGCCGCGCTGCGCGAAGCGCAGCTGCAGCGCGGTCGCGGCCTGCGCCTCGTCGCCGGCGCGCAGCGGCACCACCAGCCCGGCGCCGCCGCCGATGACGCGCGCGCGCCGCGGCACCCGGTCCACCGGCTGCAGCGTCAGCGGCTCGAACAGGTCGCGCAGCAGCTGGCCCAGCAGTTGCGGGTAGCGCTCGGGCCGCGCCTGCACCTGGCGCGCGGCGCGGTAGACCTGGTCGAAGGTGCGTTCGGTGCTGATGCGCTGGCGGCCCAGCAGGCGGCCGATCAGCCACTGGCGCGCGCCGGCGTACAGCCCCAGCGAGACGAACACCGCGAAGGCCAGCGACGCGAACGGGCCCAGCGACAGCAGCGCCGCGAACAGCAGGTCGAGCACCGTGGCCACCGTGCTCACGGCCGCCAACAGGCCGAACTCGCGCAGCAGCTGGCCGCTGCGGGCCAGGAACGGCGTCAGCAGCAGCAGCACGGCCACCAGCAGGCGCCAGGCGGCGGCGGCCAGCCAGCTCACGCTGGCGGCCAACGCCGTGTGCGCACTCACCAGCACGGCCACCGCGGTGAGGGCCAGCCCGGCCACGCCGACCGCCGTGAAGCGCCGCATCACCAGCGCGTAGGGGTGGGGCTCGATGCGGTACGAATGATCGATCACGGCCCCGGCCGCCACGCCCAGCGCCAGGCAGGCGCCGCGGCCCCACCACCACAGCTGTCCCAGCAACCCGGCCTCGGCCAGCCCCGCCAGGCCGGCCCACAGCGGCAGCACGGCCCAGGTGGCGAGCGCGATCGCGCGCGCCTGCGGCAGGCGGCGCGGGTGGAGCGCGAAGGCGTGCACCAGTGCCGCGCCGGTGGTCAGGTCGAGCCCGATGCGCCAGGCCAGGTGGCCGGCACCGGGCAGCGCCAGGTGGCCCAGCGCGCCGGCCCCTTCCGACGCCATCAGCAGCAGGCTCGCCGCCTGGCACAGCGCCATCCCCGCGAACAGCACCGTGCCGGGCCGCGGCCGGGCCAGCAGCAGCACCGATGCCACCAGGTACAGCAGCAGCGCCGCCGCGGCCAGCGGCCAGAACAGCAGCCCCAGCCCGCCGTAGCCCAGCGCCGTGACGGGCGCCGACAGCCGCGTGCCGTCGTCGAAGCGCAGCTCGAGCTCGCCGCCCACGCCGGCCTGCGCCAGGGCCCGTGCCAGGCCGCGTTGCTCGCTCAGCTGGCGCGCGCGTCGGCTGTCGTCCACCTGCCATTGCGGCAGCCGGTGCAGCAGCAGCGCGCTGGCCGGCCCCTCGGGCCCGCCGCTGGCGGCCAGGGCCACCAGCGCGCGGCCCTGCATCGACTGCAGGGCCGGGTCGGGGCTGCCGGCCAGGCGCAACTCGCCAGCGGGCCCCACGCGCCAGCGCGCCGGCAGGTCGGGCGCGGCGGCCAGCCCGTGGGCCAGCAGGAAGATGCCCAGGCAGCCCAGCAGCGCCAGCAGCACCAGCGCCCGGCGGCGCCAGCCCAGGGCGCGCAGGGCGCCTTCGCCGCCGAGGCTGCTCTCGAAGGCGCTCGCCTCGAAGGCCGACTCGGCCACGCGGGCGGCCTCAGCGGCGCGGCGCGTTCACACCAGCCCCTGCTTGCTGGCCAGCACCGCCGCCTCGGCCCGGCTCGAGACGTTGAGCTTCTTGTAGATGGACTTGATGTGGTCGTTGACGGTGAACCACTTGATGCCCATCAGGCTGGCGATCTCCTTGATCGTGAAGCCCTTGCTCAGGTAGGTGAGCACCTCGCTCTCGCGCGGGGTCAGGCGCTCGTGGTCGAGCGGCTTCTCGATCGGCACCGGCTTGCTGGTGGTGAAGCCGGTGGCCGTCATGAAGCCCGAGTCGGGCGCCTGCGAGTCGCTGCCCGCGCCCTGCCGGAAATGCGTCAGCAGGCGGCGCGCGATGGCGGGCGACAGCGGCGGCTGGCCGCGCACGATCTTCTGCAGCTCCTCGACCAGCACCTCGAAGCGGTCTTCCTTCAGCAGGTAGCCGTCGGCGCCGCACTGCAGGGCCGGAAACAGGTGGTCGTCGTCGGAGTACAGCGTGGTGACGATCTTGGTCGCCGGGTAGTGCGCCAGCTCGGCCAGCAGCTCCATGCCGTTGCCGTCGGGCAGTTCGAGGTCGACCAGCACCAGCTTGAAGGGGTCGACGCCGTGCAGGCCCTGCGAGCCGCCGGTGAGCAGGATCTGGCGCCGCGCGGACTCGAGATCACCGGCTTCGGTGATCTGGATCGCATCGCTGAAGCTCTCGCGCACCACGCGGCACAGGAAGCTGCGCGCCACCGGGTTGTCTTCGAGAATCAGGACCTTGACCGCCATGGGCGAGCCTCCCTCACTCAGGCTTGCATGCTAGCGCGGAACCTGCGCCGCCCCGGGGCGGCGCAGAAAGCGGTTACGCGTTGATCAGCAGCAGCTTGCCGCGCACCTGGCGCGAGCCCATGCGGGCGTAGGCGGCGCGGATCTCGCTCATCGGCATCCGGCTGTCGATCACGGGCTTGACCCGGCCTTGCGCGTACCACTGCGCCAGCTGCGCCAGCCCGGCGGCATAGGCCTGCGGCTCGCGGCGCACGAAGTCGCCCCAGAACACGCCCACCACCGACGCGCCCTTGAGCAGCGCCAGGTTCCAGGGCAGGGCCGGGATGCCGCCGCCGGCGAAACCCACCACCAGGTAGCGGCCGCGCCAGGCGATCGAGCGGAACACCGGCTCGGCCAGCTCGCCGCCCACCGGGTCGTAGACGATGTCGGGGCCCTTGCCGCCGGTCAGCGCCTTCAGCGTCTCGCGCACGTTCTGCGTCGTGTAGTTGAGCGTGGCGTCGGCGCCGAGCTCGCGGCAGAGCGCGCACTTCTCGTCGCTGGAGGCGCCGGCGATCACGCGTGCGCCGGCGGCCTTGGCGATCTGCAGCGCGGCGGTGCCGACGCCGCCGGCGGCGCCGAGCACGAGCACGGTCTCGCCGGCCTTGAGCTGGCCGCGGTCCATCAGCGCGTGGTGCGAGGTGCCGTAGGTGAAGGCGAAGGCGGCGCCATCGGCGATGGCGAAGCCCGGCGGCAGCGGCATCACCGTGCGGGCGTCGACCACGGCGTGGGTGGCGAAGCCGCCGGTGCTGCCCATGGCGGCCACGGCGTCGCCCGGCTTGAGGTGGGTGACGCCCGGGCCCACGGCCTCGATGCGGCCGGCGAACTCGGAGCCGGGCACGAAGGGCAGCGCCGGCTTGCTCTGGTACTTGCCCTCGACGATGAGCAGGTCGGGGAAGTTGAGGCTGGCGGCCTCGATGGCGATCCGCACCTCGCCCGCGCCGGGCGCGGGCGTGGGCAGCTCGCGCCAGTGCAGGGCGTCGACACCGTCGAGCGATTCGCAAAGCCAGGCGTGCATGGGCGTGTTTCCTGTGGGGGTGGAAGGGGTCGCGGCGGTCGTGCCGGCATCAGCGGATGGGCTTGAAGCGCATGCGCTTGGGACGCGCGCCCTCCTCGCCCAGACGCTTCTTCTTGTCGGCCTCGTACTCCTGGTAGTTGCCGCTGTAGAAGACCCATTGCGAGTCGCCTTCGGCGGCCAGGATGTGGGTGCAGATGCGGTCGAGGAACCAGCGGTCGTGGCTGATCACCATCGCGCTGCCGGCGAACTCGAGCAGCGCTTCTTCGAGCGCGCGCAGGGTCTCGACGTCGAGGTCGTTGCTCGGCTCGTCGAGCATCAGCACGTTGCCGCCCTGGGCCAGCGTCTTGGCCAGGTGCAGCCGGCCGCGCTCGCCGCCGGACAGGCTGCCCACCAGCTTCTGCTGGTCGTTGCCCTTGAAGTTGAAGCGGCCGAGGTAGGCACGGCTGGGCATGACGAACTTGCCCACCACGATGTTGTCCAGGCCGCCGGAGACGTCTTCCCACACCGTCTTGCTGGCGTCCAGGCTCTCACGGCTCTGGTCGACGAAGGCCAGCTGCGCCGTCTTGCCGATCTTCACCTCGCCGGCGTCGGGCTTCTCCACGCCCTGCAGCATGCGGAACAGCGTCGACTTGCCGGCGCCGTTGGGGCCGATGATGCCGACGATGGCGCCCGGCGGCACCTTGAAGCTGAGCTTGTCGATGAGCAGCCGGTCGCCGAAGCTCTTGCTCACGGCGTCGAACTCGATCACCTCGTTGCCCAGGCGCTCGGCCACCGGGATGAAGATCTCGTTCGTCTCGTTGCGCTTCTGGTACTCGACGTCGCTCAGCTCCTCGAAGCGGGCCAGCCGGGCCTTGCTCTTGGTCTGCCGCGCCTTGGCGTTGGAGCGCACCCACTTGAGCTCCTCCTTCATCGCCTTCATGCGCGCGTCCTCGGACTTCTGCTCCTGCTCCAGGCGCTTCTCCTTCTGGTCCAGCCAGTCGGAGTAGTTGCCCTTCCAGGGGATGCCCTGGCCGCGGTCGAGTTCGAGGATCCACTCGGCCGCGTTGTCCAGGAAGTAGCGGTCGTGGGTGATGGCGACCACGGTGCCCGGGAAGCGCTGCAGGAAGTGCTCGAGCCACTCGACGCTCTCGGCATCGAGGTGGTTGGTGGGCTCGTCGAGCAGCAGCATGTCGGGCTTGGACAGCAGCAGCCGGCACAGCGCGACGCGGCGCTTCTCGCCGCCCGAGAGCACGCCGATCTTGGCCTCCCAGGGCGGCAGGCGCAGGGCGTCGGCGGCCAGCTCGAGCTGCAGGTCGGTGTTCTCGCTGCCCGCGGCGGCGATCACCGCCTCGAGCTCGGCCTGCTCGGCGGCCAGCTTGTCGAAGTCGGCATCGGGCTCGGCATACTCGGCATACACCTCGTCCAGCCGCTTCTTGGCCGCGAGCACGCCGCCGATGCCCTGCTCCACCGCTTCGCGCACGGTCTGCTCGGCCGGCAGCTGCGGCTCCTGCGGCAGGTAGCCGATGTTCAGGCCCGGCATCGGCGTCGCCTCGCCCTCGATCTCCTTGTCCAGGCCGGCCATGATCTTCAGCAGCGTGCTCTTGCCCGAGCCGTTGACGCCCAGCATGCCGATCTTGGCGCCGGGGAAGAAGGACAAGGTGATGCCCTTCAGGATCTGCCGCTTCGGCGGCACGATCTTGCCGACGCGGTTCATGGTGAAGACGTATTGCGCCATGGCGACTTTTCTCGGGTGACTGCGGTGGGGGCTGGAGCGCGGATTATCCCGGAGCGACGCGCCTGAGCGGCGAACTGCAGGGCCTTTGCCGGCCCGGCCGCCCGATGCACGCCGTCGGGCCTGCGTACAATGCCGGGCTTGCACCGCGGCTTCCAGTCATCGCGGTGCGGTCGATTCCGACTCGTTGTTCCCCTCGCGCCTACCCGACTGGTGCATCCGCCTTCGGGTGACAGCAGGCTGCGAACCACGGCCCACCGCCACCCCGCGCGGGGGCCCCGAAAATCACATGAACTTCACCGATCTCGGCCTGGCCGAGCCGCTCCTGCGTGCCGTCAAGGACCAGGGCTACGACATCCCCACGCCGATCCAGGCGCAGGCCATCCCGCAGGTGCTCAAGGGCGGCGACCTGCTCGCCGGCGCGCAGACCGGCACCGGCAAGACCGCCGGCTTCGTGCTGCCCATGCTGCAGCGGCTGTCGGCCGTGAAGCCGGTCAAGGACGCACGCGGCCGCGTGCCCATCCGCTGCCTCATCCTGACGCCCACGCGCGAGCTCGCGGCGCAGGTCGAGGAGAGCGTGCGCACCTACGGCAAGTACCTGCCGCTGACCAGCATGGTGATGTTCGGCGGCGTGGGCATGCAGCCGCAGGTGGACAAGCTGCGGCGCGGCGTCGACATCCTGGTGGCCACGCCCGGCCGCCTGCTCGACCACCACCAGCAGCGCACGCTCGATCTCGGCCAGGTCGAGATCCTGGTGCTGGACGAAGCCGACCGCATGCTCGACATGGGCTTCATCCACGACATCAAGAAGGTGCTGGCCGTTCTGCCGGCGAAGAAGCAGAGCCTGCTGTTCAGCGCCACCTTCAGCGACGAGATCAAGGCCCTGGCCGACCGGCTGCTCAACGCGCCGGCGCTGATCGAGGTGGCGCGCCGCAACCAGACCGCCGAGACCATCGCGCAGAAGCTGCACCCGGTGGGCCGCGAGCGCAAGAAGGAGCTGCTGGCGCACCTGATCAAGAGCGGCGACTGGCATCAGGTGCTCGTCTTCACGCGCATGAAGCACGGCGCGAACCGGCTCACCGACTACCTCAACGACCAGGGCATCAGCGCCATGGCGATCCACGGCAACAAGAGCCAGGGCGCGCGCACCAAGGCGCTGGCCGACTTCAAGGCCGGCGGGCTGCAGGTGCTGGTGGCGACAGACATCGCCGCGCGCGGCATCGACATCGACCAGTTGCCGCACGTCGTCAACTTCGAGCTGCCCAACGTGCCCGAGGACTACGTGCACCGCATCGGCCGCACCGGGCGCGCCGGCGCGCAGGGCGAGGCGATCTCGCTCGTGTGCCTGGACGAGGAGATCTTTCTCAAGGACATCGAGCGCCTGATCAAGCGCAGCATTCCGCGCGAAGTCATCCCCGGCTTCGAGCCGGCCGCCGGCGAGAAGGCCGAGCCGATCGTGCTCGGCCGCATGACCATCGGCATCGGCGGCACCCAGCGCCATGGCGGCGGTGGCGGACGCGGCGGCTACGGTGGCGGTGGCGGTGGCGGGCGGCGGCCTTCGGGCGGCGGCCAAGGCTCGGGCCGCGCCGGCGGCTCGCGCCCGCCCTCGCGTGCCGGCGCGCCCAAGCGCTGAAGCGCTGAAGCGCCGACATCCCCCAGCACTGAAATCACCCGCCGGGCGCGACTTACGCCGCGCCGGTCCGGGCCTGCGGGCCGGCCTGCACGCCCGGGTGCGCCTTATCATCCGCCGCTTGGGCGCGCGGCTGCGCATCGCCTTGCAGAACCTGTTTCGTTGGGCGCCATGGCAGGACGGATTCGCATCGGAATTTTGCTGCTCGGCCTGGGCTGGGCCGTGGCGGCGGCCGCGCAGTCGGCGCTGCTGACCATCGTCGACGGGCCCGCGGTCCTGATCGAAGGCGCACGCCGCCTGGCCGGCGCGCCCGGCGTCGCGGTCGGGCCCGGCACCCTGGTCGAGACGGGCCCGCAGCTCAACTTGCTGCGCATCGAGTGGCCCGACGGCACGGTGGCCGATCTCGGGCCGCAGACGCAGGTGATGCTGGCGCCGCCGGTGCTGGCGCGGGGCGCGCCGCGCGCCGCGTTCTACCTGCTGCGCGGGTGGGCCAAGCAGGCCAGCCTGGGCGCCGTGCCCACGCGCGGGCTGGTCACGCCGGCGCTGCAGATCGCCGGCTTCAAGGGCAGCGTGCTGGCCCATGTGGCGCCGGCAGGCAGCTTCGTGTTCGCCGAATCGGGCACGGCCGCCGTGGTCGAGCGGGCCGCCGCCGGCCGCGGCCCGGTCAGCCTGGACCCCGGCGCGGTGGTCGTCGCCGGCGCCGGCGGCCAGTGGCGACTGGCGGCGCGCCTGACGCCCGAGCAGATGCAAAGCGTGCCCCCCGGCCTGCGCGATTCGCTGCCTTTGCAGGCGGCGCGCCTGGCCGGCCGCCATGTCACGCCGCAGCTGCTGCCCGCACCCGACTACGACGTGCTCCAGCCTTGGCTGGACGCCGAGCCCGGCCTGCGCCGCGGCTTCCCCGAGCGCTTCGCGGTGCTGGCGCGCGAGCCGGCCTTCCGCAGCCGGCTCGACCAGGACCTGCGCGCCCACCCCGAGTGGACGGCGCTGCTGCACCCCGAGCGGCTGGCCCGCCCGGCATCGGCAGCACGGCCGCGCTGACCGGCCGCCGCCTGCGCCGCTCGCGCCACCCAGTCACCCAGTCTCCAAGTCAAAACGCCACCCGGAGGACGCGCCCATGAAGCTGCTGGTCAAGTTCAACCTCATCTACGTGCTGGTCATGGCGGTCGGCGTCGGCGCCTGCGGCGTGATCTCGCGCGAGCTGCTGCGCAACAACGCGCGCGACGAGGTGATCGACAACGCGCGCCAGCTCATGGACAAGGCGAACGCGGTGCGCAGCTACACCTCGACCCAGATCACGCCGCTGCTGGCCACGCAGATGAAGTACGAGTTCCTGCCGCAGTCGGTGCCCAGCTACTCGGCCACCGAGGTGCTGGCCTCGCTGCAGTCCAAGTACCCGAACTTCTTCTACAAGGAAGCCACGCTCAACCCGACCAACCCGCGCGACCGCGCGGCCGGCTGGGAGACCGACGTCGTGACCCAGTTCCGCAACGGCAGCGACCGCAAGGAATTCATCGGCCAGCGCGAGACGCCCGCCGGGCTGTCGCTGTTCGTCGCGCGGCCCATCCGCATCACCAACGGGGCCTGCCTGCAGTGCCACAGCAGCGTGGAGGCGGCGCCCCGGACCATGATCGACAAGTACGGCAGCGCCAACGGCTTCGGCTGGCAGATGAACGAGGTGATCGGGGCGCAGATCGTCTCGGTCCCGCTGGAGGTGGCGCTCAACCGTGCCGAGCGCTCGTTCGGCGTCTTCATCGGCTCGCTGGTGGGCGTGTTCGCCATCGTCGGCGTGGTGCTGAACCTGACGATCTGGCTCGTGGTGGTGCGGCCGATCCAGCGCCTGTCCACGCTGGCCGACCGCGTGAGCCAGGGGGATCTCGAGGCGCCCGAGTTCGGCACCGGCAGCCGTGACGAGATCGGCGTGCTGGCCGAGTCGTTCAACCGCATGCGGGCCAGCGTCATGCATGCGATGAAGATGCTCGACGCGTGAACCACCCGACCCGCCTGGGCAAGTACCAGATCACCGAGGTGCTCGGTGAAGGGGCGATGGGGGTCGTCTACAAGGGCTTCGACCCCGACATCCGGCGCACGGTGGCGCTGAAGACCATCCGCCGCGCCCTGGGCGAGGGCGAGGGCACCGAGTTCGGCGCCAGCATCGCGGGCCGCTTCGTGAACGAGGCCCAGGCCGGCGGCCGGCTCTCGCACCCGGGCATCGTCGCGGTGTACGACTTCGGCGAAGACCGCGGCGTCAAGTTCATCGCGATGGAGTACGTCGAGGGTCAGTCGCTGGCGCGCTACGCCAGCAACGGCGTGCGCTTCACCGACGCCGACGTCCCCGGCATCATGAGCCAGCTGCTCGATGCCATCGAGCACGCGCACCAGCAGGGCGTGTGGCACCGCGACATCAAGCCCGCGAACGTGATCATGACGCGCGCCGGGCGCCTGAAGGTGGCGGACTTCGGCATCGCGCGCATCGACGGCGGCGGGCTGACGCAGGTGACGATGATGATCGGCACGCCGGGCTACATGGCCCCCGAGCAGTTCCTCGGGCGCGGCATCGACCACCGGGTCGACATCTACGCCGCCGGCGTCGTGCTCTACCTGCTGCTCACCGGGCGGCTGCCCTTCACCGGGCCGCCCGAATCCCTCATGTACAAGGTGGTGCACGAGGCCCCGCTGCCGCCGTCCGAGGTCGAGGGTGCGCAGCGCCCGCGTTTCTACGACCAGCTGGTGGCCACCGCCCTGGCCAAGGACCCGGCGCAACGCTACGCCAGCGCGGCCGCCTTCAAGCACGCGCTGGTGCGTGCCGTGGGCCAGCCCATCGACGAGGCGGCCTGGGACAAGACCATCATCGCCGCGCCCAGCCCGCCGCCGCGGCCGCCGGCGCCGGCGGCCGAGCGCTCCTCGGGTTC
>JAGWLO010000102.1 GCA_028872015.1 Burkholderiales bacterium
AGACCGAACTGCTGTTCGTCACGCTCGACAAGAGCGAGGGCTACCACGACCGCATCGCGTACCACGACTACGCGATCAGCGCCGAGCGCTTCCACTGGCAGACGCAGAACAATGCGGGGCCGGACACAGCCAGCGGCCGGCGCTATCTCGAGAGTGCGACCAACGGATGGCAGTTTCAGCTCTTCGTACGGCCTCGCAAGGGCGACGCCTACCGCGCCTGCGGGCGAGTACTGCTGGAGTCGGCCGCAGGCGAGCGGCCGATGAGCATCGTGTGGAAGCTGGAAACGCCGTTGCCCGTGCGTCTGTTCCGCGAATTCAGCGTGCTGCGCGGGGTGTAGGGGCCGGGGTCTGTCGCGCCGGCATCTCGAAGACGTGCTTCAAGTTCCAGGCCAGCAACCTGGCAGCAGCGAAGCAGCGCGTGAACGCATGCAAGCTGTTGATTTTTATGGTGGCCTGGGGCGGAATCGAACCACCGACACGCGGATTTTCAATCCGCTGCTCTACCAACTGAGCTACCAGGCCTGGTCAGCCCGCGAGTATAGCGGCTGCGGTTCAGACGCCGCCGCGCTTGCTGCGCGTGAGCTCCACGCCCAGCTGCTTCAACTTGCGATAGAGGTGGGTGCGTTCGAGCCCCGTCTTCTCCGCCACGCGGGTCATCGAACCGCCTTCCTTGGCGAGGTGAAATTCGAAGTAGCTCTTCTCGAAGGCGTCGCGCGCCTCGCGCAAGGGCCGGTCGAGCTCGAAGCTCTGCGCCGAGCTCGGGCCGCTGGCGGCCGGCGCGGGCAGGGCGGCGCCGGTGCCGGCCGCCGGCGAAAGGCCGGCGCCGGGCTCGTCGTCATGGCCGACGGCGGTCAGCGCGGCAGCCAGGCGCTGCGACGGCTTCAGCAGCGCCTGCTCCACTGCGCGCAGCAGCTTCTGCAGCGTGATCGGCTTTTCGAGAAACGCGCTCGCGCCCACCTTGGTGGCTTCCACCGCGGTGTCGATGGTGCCGTGGCCGCTCATCATGATGACGGGCATCGACAGCAGGCCGCTGGCCGACCATTCCTTGAGCAGCGTGATGCCGTCGACATCGGGCATCCAGATGTCCAGCAGCACGAGGTCGGGGCGCAGCGATTCGCGCACCTCGCGCGCCTGGGCCGCGTTCTCGGCCAGCTCGACCGTGTGGCCTTCGTCGGTGAGGATCTCGGAGAGCAGGGCACGGATGCCCAATTCGTCATCGACTACCAGGATTGTTGCCATGCGGCCGTTCGGTCTATTGCGCCCTGTCGCCTGTGGCCGGCGCGGGGGCGGTGGATGCACTCCCCGTCTTGGCGGCCGGCTTTGTCGCCGGCGAGGCGGCAAAGTTCGAAAATGATAGCGAAACGCGCGCACCGGTCACCGGTCCGTCGGGCTCGTCGCCGGCATGCAGGTTGGCCGCGCGCAGGCGCGCGCCGTGTTCGTCGGCGATCTTCTTCACCACCGCCAGCCCGAGGCCGGTGCCCTTGGCCTTGGTGGTGACGTAGGGCTCGAACGCGCGCTTGAGCACCTTGTCGGCGAAGCCGGGCCCGTTGTCGATCACGGTCAGCCGCACCGCCAGCATCTCGCCGTGCTCGCCGCGTGCTGCCGAGGTGATCAGCTCGACCTGGCCGTCGGGCCGGTCGGCCACCGCGTCCAGCGCGTTCTGCACCAGGTTGTGGATGACCTGGCGCAGCTGCGTGGCGTCGCCCAGCACGGGCGGCATGCCGGGCTCCAGGCTGACCAGCAGCAGCCCGTTGTCCAGCGCCTGGCCATACAGCGCCAGCACCTCGGCCGCGAGCTGGCTCAGGTCCAGCGGCAGCATCTGGGCCGCCGGCAGCCGCGCGTAGTCGCGAAATTCGTTGACCAGCGTCTGCATCGCCTGCACCTGGCTCACGATGGTGGCCACCGAGCGCAGCAGCAGCGCATGGTCGGCGCCCTCGAGCTTGGCGCCCAGCCGGTGCTGCAGCCGCTCGGCCGAGAGCTGGATCGGCGTGAGCGGGTTCTTGATCTCGTGCGCCAGGCGCCGCGCCACCTCGGTCCAGGCGGCGCTGCGCTGGGCCGAGACGACCTCGGTGATGTCGTCGAACACCATCAGCCGGGCCTCGCCGGGCAGCGTGGCACCGCGCACCAGCAGGGTCAGTGTGGCGCCGTCGCCGCGCTGCAGCTCGAACGATTCCTGCCACTGGTCGCGCTCGCCGGCCTCGGGGCTGGTGGACAGCAACTCGAAGCGCTCCTCCACGCCATGCGCGAACTCCTCCAGCCCCGGCAGCGCCGACAGGCGCTGGCCGCGCGACGAGGCCAGCGGCCGCTGCAGGATGCGCGTGGCGCCGGGGTTCACGGTGTCGATGCGGCCTTCGCGGTCGAACACCATCACGCCGGCGGTGAGCGTGTCCAGGATGGTCTGCAGCCGGGTGCGGGCGCTCTCGAGCTGCGCGATGCCGCGCTGCACCTGCTGCCGCGCCTCGGCCACCTGGGCCGTCATGGCCGCGAAGCTGCGCGTCAGGCCGCCCAGCTCGTCGGCGCTGGCGAACACCGGCTTGGCCGTCAGGTCGCCCGCCGCCACCTGACGCACGCCGTCGGCCAGCAGCAGCAGCGGCCGCGCGAGCTGGTTGCCCAGCACGATGGCCAGCAGCACGGCGGCGAAAACGGCCAGGATCAGCGCCAGCGTGAGCGTGCCGATGTACATGCGGCGCAGGCTGTCGCGGGCCAGCGCACGCTGCTGGTAGTCGCTGTACGCGGCCTGCACCGCCAGGGCATTGACCGCCAGCGCGCGCGGGATCGACTGCACCACCATCAGGTAGCGCTCGTCGCTCTGGGTGAGCGCGATCTCCGGGCGCGGCACGCGGGCCAGCGCGCGGATCCGCGGCTGCGCGGTGCCGGACTCCAGCGATTCGTCGTCCAGCCCCTCGATCTGGCTGCTGACGCCGCGATCGCGGGCCTGGCGCAGCAGCGCCGCCGGCGGCCGCGTCGGCGCGGCCGACTCGGCGCTGCCCCCGGCGCTGAACAGCACCTGGCCGCCCGGGCCCAGCAGCGCGGCTTCGGCGGCGCCGATCTGTTCGCGCAGCCGCTCCAGCGCCAGCGGCGCGCCGCCCGGGCCGGCTTCGGCGATGCGTTCGGCGGCCACGCGGGTCTTGGCCTGCAGGTCGGTGGTCAGCGCATCCAGGGTGCCGCGGCCCAAGGCCAGCCCGGCGTCCAGCGCACCGGCCACGCGCACGTCGAACCAGGTCTCGATGCTGCGCGTGGCGAACTGGTACGAGACGGTGTAGATCACCAGCCCCGGCAGCAGCCCCACGAGCGCGAAGATGCCGGCCAGCTTGATGAGCAGCCGGCTGCCGAACTTGCCGCGGCGCACGCGCAGCACCAGCCGCAGCGCGACGATGCCGATCACCAGCATCAGCAGCAGTGCCACGGCGACGTTGACCCCGAACAGCCACACGAAGTGGCGCTCGTAGAAGCCGCCGCCCTGGGTCGAAAACGAAACCACGAACGACAGCACCAGTGCCGCGCCGGTGGCGGCCACGAGGGCGACGATCCAACCCCAGCGGGCGGACTTGGTCACTTCAGCTCGACCGGCAGGGTGCGCGAAACGCCCACCGCCCAGTCGCTCTGGCCGCCCAGGCCGGTCAGGCCGAACTGCATCGGGCCGGGCAGCTGCGAGGTGTCCAGGCGGTAGCTGAACTCGATGCTGTAGTTCTTGTCGGGGTCGAGCTGCGAGAGCTCGGCGACCTTCCAGCCCGAACTGCTGGAGGCCGCGTTCAGCGATTCGGCCAGCGTGGCGAAGGTCTGGTTCAGGCCGCCCAGGCCCACGCGCCAGGAATTGGTGAGCGGCTGGTAGGCGATGCGCCACGAGCGTGCGACCCGCGCCACGCGCTCGTCGCGCCAGTACCAGCGGTGGCGCAGCAGCGTGGCCTCGGCGACGAAGTAGATAGGCACGCCGCGGCGCAGCGCGTCGTCGACCGCCCGCGGCAGGTTGATGCGCACCGCGAACTCGAGCGCCAGCTCGCCGTCGCTGCGCGTGGTGCGCAGCATCGACAGTTCGACCCCTTGGGCCCGCGCCGTCGGCACCAGCAGCGCCCAGGCCAGGCCCAGCACCAGCAGCGCGCGGACCCAGCCCCGCCGCACCGGCCCGGGGCCCTGCGTGCAGTGGTGGCGGACCGGTGGTGGCAACATGAACGGGCAGGGCGGTCGGGACTAGGTCTTGCGGATCAGCGCATAGAAGAAGCCGTCCGCCAGCACGCGGCTCTGGCCGGTCGACACCTGTCCTGGATTGTCGGGCAGCGGCAGCAGGTGCCCGGGCGAGTGCGGCTCCAACCGGGCGCTGCCGGGGCTCTGGCGTTGCAAAAAAGCTTCGATCTGGTGCCGGCCCTCGTCGGGAAAGATCGAGCAGGTGGCGTACAGCAGCCGGCCGCCGGGCGCCAGCAGCGGCCACAGCGCGTCCAGGAGCTCGGCCTGGACGCGGGCCAGGTTGCCGATGTCGCCGGCCCGGCGCAGCCAGCGCACGTCGGGGTGGCGGCGCACGATGCCCGAGGCGGTGCAAGGGGCGTCGAGCAGGATGGCCTCGAACGGCCGGCCGTCCCACCAGTCCTGCGGCCGGCGGGCGTCGCCGGCCTTCAACTCGGCCGCGAGCTGCTCGCGGTTCAGCGTCTCCTGCACCCGCGCCAGGCGCAGCGGGTCGCTGTCCAGCGCCAGCAGGTCCAGCTCGGCCAGCTCGAGCAGGTGCGCCGTCTTGCCGCCGGGCGCGGCGCAGGCGTCGAGCACGCGCGCACCCGGGCGCAGGTCGGCGCCGTCCAGCAGCAGCGGCGCGGCGCGCTGCGCCGCCGCGTCCTGCAGCGAGACCTCGCCTTCGGCGAAGCCCGGCAGCTGCGCGACCGGGCAGGGCCGCTCCAGCACCACGGCCTGGCCGCCCAGGCCGTCGAGCAGGGTGGCCGCGCGCCCCAGCGCCGCCAGGCCCTGCACGTAGCGGGCACCGCTGCCGCGGCGGGCGTTCACGCGCAGCGTCATCGGCGGGTGTTCGTTGGCCGAAGTCAGCAGCGGACCCCAGGCCTGGGGCCAATCGCGCTTGACGCGCTCGATCCACCACAGCGGATGGTTGTAGGCGCCCAGCGGCGTGTGCCGCACCGCCTCCACCACCCCGGCGCGCTCGCGCACGAAGCGGCGCAGCACCGCGTTGACGAAGCCGGCCGCGGCCGGCACGCGCAGGCGCGCCGCGTCCACCGCCTGGTCCACCAGGGTGTGCTCGGCGTAGGGCAGCTCACCGGCCGGCCACAGCAGGGCCAGCGCCGTGACCAGCAGCGCATCGACCTGGGGCGGTGGCGGCTTCGGGGCCAGGCGCACCCGCGCCTCGGTGGCGCTGCCCAGCCAGCGCAGCGTGTGGAAGGCCAACGCCTGCACGCCGGGTCGCAGTTCGGCCGGGCAGCGCGCCAGCCACTCGGTGAGCGAGCGGCCGCCGCGCACGGCCTGCACCGCGTCGGCCGTGTGCTCCAGCAGGCGGTGCAGGGCCGGTGCAGCGGCCGCCGTCGCGGGCGGGAGCAGAGGCCGGGACGGGGCGACGGGCATCGGGCCAGTCTAGCCGCTGGCCCGCAGGGCCCGGCGGGCCGATGCCGCGCGCCCTCAGGTCGTCTTCACGCCCAGGTACTTCTGGACGATCTCGTGCTCGCCGCGCAGGTGCGCGGGCGTGCCGTCGTACACCAGGTGGCCGTTGTTCAGGATGTAGCAGCGGTCGGCCAGGGTCAGCGCGGCATGCACGTTCTGCTCCACCACCACGATGGTGTTGCCCTGTGCGGCGAGCTGCCGCACCACGCCCATGAGGTCGCGCACGATCAGCGGCGCCAGGCCCTCGAAGGGCTCGTCGAGCAGGATGATGCGCGGCTGGCGGATCATGGCGCGTGCGATGGCCAGCATCTGCTGCTCGCCGCCCGAGAGCTGCTTGCCGCGGCTCTTGCGGCGCTCGTCCAGACGCGGGAAGGTCTTGTAGATGGCCTCGAACGACAGGGCGCGTTCGGCCGTCATCGCCGCCAGCACCAGGTTCTCGTGCACCGACAGCGCACCGAAGATGCGCCGCTCCTCGGGCACCAGCTGCAGGCCGAGCCGGGCGCGCTCGTGCGGCGGCGCGGCCGTGAGGTCGCGCCCGTCCAGGCGGATCGTGCCGCTGCGCGCGCGCACCACGCCGGCCAGCGACTTCAGCGTCGTGCTCTTGCCCGCGCCGTTGCGCCCCAGCAGCGCCACCACCTCGCCCTGCTCGACCCGCATCGAGACGTCGAACAGGATGTGCGAGTCGCCGTAGTAGCTGTTGAGGGTTTCGATGTCGAGCAGGCTCACGGGGAACCCTTCGTGCTGGGCGCTGCGCTGCGCGCGGGCCCGGCCGGGCGGGCGGTCTTCATGCGGCAGGCCTCGCGGTTCATTCGTGCACGCCGCCGAGGTAGGCGTCCTGCACCGCCGGGTCGCGCTGGATCTCCTCGGGCGTGCCTTCGGCCAGCTTGCGACCCTCGTAGAGCACGGTGATGCGCTCGGCCAGCTCGAACATGGCGTCCATGTCGTGCTCGACGATGACCATCGTGCGGCCGCTGCGGATGGCCTTCAGCAGCGCCACGATCTGCACCCGCTCCTCGGGGCCCAGGCCGGCCAGCGGCTCGTCGAACAGCAGCACGTTGGCACCGGTGGCCAGGGCCAGGCCGATCTCCAGCCGCCGCTTCTCGCCGTAGGCCAGCTCGGCCACCACGCTGTCGGCATGCGGGCCCAGGCCGACGAGGTGGATGGCGGCCTCGGCCTGGGCGCCGGCCTCGCGCATCGCGGCCAGCCGGCGCAGCAGGTCGAGCCTGAAGCGCCCGCGCGCCCGCGCCAGCACCGCCACCAGCATGTTCTGGCGCACGGTGAGCGTCTCGAACAGCTGGTTGATCTGGTAGCTCTTGCTCATGCCCCGCTGGCACACCGCGGTCACGCCTAGGCCGGTGATCTCGGCCCCGCGCAGGAAGACCTGGCCTCGCGTGGGGTGCACCTCGCCGGCCAGCATCTTGAAGAAGGTGGACTTGCCGGCCCCGTTGGGGCCGATGACGCCGCGCATCTCGCCTTCGGCCAGCGAGAAGCTCACGTCGCCCACGGCAGTGAGGCCCCCGTACTGCTTGGTGATGCCGCGTGCCTCGAGCACCGGCGCGCCGGGGGCGGCCGGCTCCACCGCCACGATGTCCAGCTGCGGTGCGGCGGCGGCGTGCGGGCTGTCGTCGGCCGCGCCGCGCGACCCCAGCAGGCGCCGCCCGGCCGCCACCAGCGCGCCGCCCACGCCATGGCGGAACACCGTGATCAGGACCACGAACACCGCGCCCAGGATCAGCTTCCAGGCCGCGCCGATGCCGGCCACGTGCTGCAGCGCCTCGTACAGGGTGAGCCAGATGGTGGCGCCCAGCAGCGGGCCCAGCAGCGTGCCCGCGCCGCCGATCACGGTCTGGATCACGAGCTGGCCCGAGGTGTCCAGGGTGAAGGCATCGGGCGGCATGAAGCTCTGGAACACCCCCAGCAGGCCCCCGGCCAGGCCGCCGTAGAGCGCCGCGATCACGAACACGGCGAGCTTGTAGGTCCGGATCGAATGGCCCAGCGCCATCGCCCGCACCGGATTGCCGCGGATCGCCGCCAGCACTGCGCCGAAGGGCGAATGCACGATGCGGCGCGCGACGATGTAGCCGAGCATGAAGAAGCCGCCGACGAAGGCGTACATCGGCCAGCCGCTGCCGATGGCGAACTGCGCAAAACCCAGCGACAGCACCGGCGGCGGGATGCCCGCGATGCCGTTCTCGCCGCCCGTGAAGTTCTTCAGCGGCGAGTTCTCGAGAAAGAAGAACATCTCGGCGAAGGCCAGCGTGCTCATCGCGAAATAGATGCCCGTGCGCCGCAGCGTCAGCAGGCCGATCAGCAGCGCCGCGGCGCCCGCCGCCAGCGTGCCCAGCGCCAGCGCCAGCAGCAGCTGCGAGACGCCGCCGTCGGTGAGCAGGTAGGCGGTGACGAAGCCGCCGGCGCCGTAGAACGCCGCCTGCCCGAACGACAGCAGCCCGGTGTAGCCGAACAGCAGGTCGAAGCCGAGCCCGAACAGGCCCCAGATGAGGATGCGCGCGGCAAGGTCGGCGCCGATGCCCAGCGGCGGCAGCACCAGCGGCCCGAGCAGCAGGCCGGCCAGCACCAGCAGCTCGGGGCCGAAGGCGCGCCAGAGGCCGCGACCGGGGTCCGCGCTCATTCGCGCCCCTCCTGCCCCATCAGACCCTGCGGTCGGAAGATCAGCACCAGGGCCATGACGGCGAACAGCATCACGTCGGAGTACGCGGGGTCGACGATGGAGGTCAGGCTCAGGATCTCGCCGGCGATGATGCCGCCGACGATGGCCCCCGGGAACGAGCCCACGCCGCCGATGACGATGACGACGAAACTGTCGACCAGCACCCGCGAGCCCATGTCGGGCGTGAGCGAGACGATGGGCGAGTTGATGACGCCCGAGTAGCCGGCGGCGGCCGCGCCGATGCCGAACACCAGCAGGAAGGCGCGCTGCACGTTGATGCCCAGCATCGACACCATGCCGGCGTCCTCGATGCCCGCGCGCACCACCAGGCCGAGCCGGGTGCGGTACAGCACCAGGTACAGCACGAACAGCGTGGCGGCGGCGAAGCCCAGGCTCTGCAGCCGGTACATCGGGTAGATGAGCGAGCCGATGTGGGCCACCCCGCTGCCCCAGCTCGGCTCGTCGAAGCGCTGCGCGATGCCGCCGTAGATCGAGCGCACCGCCTCCACCAGCACGATGCCCAGGCCGAAGGTGACCAGCAGCTGGTCCTCGGGCGGACGGCGGTAGAAGCGCTGGATGATGCCGCGCTCGATCACCAGCCCCAGCACCAGCGTCACCAGCGCGCCGGCGACCACGGCCAGGGCGAAAGAGCCGGTCTGGCCGTAGGCGCTGAAGCCGGCATAGGCCCCCACCACGAACAGCGCGCCGTGGGCGAAATTGATCACCCCCAGCGTGCCGTAGATGACGGTCAGGCCGGTGGCGATCAGCGCCAGCAGCAGGCCCGAGGCCAGGCCATTGAAGACCTGGGACATCAGCAGCGACAGGTTCAAGACCGCCCCCCGCGGCTGCGCTGGATCATCGGCGCGGCGCTCAGGTGTACGGGCCCAGCTTGCAGCCCAGCAGCCCCAGCGGCGCCAGGTAATCGGCGCCGTTGACGATCTCGACGATGTCGAACAGGTCTTCCTTGCTCTTCATCGCGGCCGGCTTCTTGCCTTTCAGCACCAGGAAGTTGACGACCCCCTGGTGGTCTTCGCCGCGCACGTACACCTCGCCCACCGGGCCCTGGCGCTTGACGCCCTTCTCGTAGGCCTTGATCACCTCGGGCGCGTAGAAGGTGCCGGCGCGCTCGCAGGCATCGGCCCACAGCACGGTGTTGAGGTAGGCGATGTAGGCCGAGTCGTGCGGCTTGCCCTTGTACTTGGCCTCGAACGCATTGACGAAATCCTTCGCGATCGGGTACTTGTCTTCCAGCGTCCACCAGAAGCCCGACACGCCGTAGACGCCCTGCATGATCTCGGGCCCGATCTCCTCGCCCAGGAACGGCGACATGTAGGGGATCACGAGCTGCATCTTGTCGAAGATGCCGAACTGCTTGGCCTGCTTGATCGAGTTCACGGCGTCGGCGCCGTAGTCCACGTTGACCAGCACGTCGGCGCCGCTGTTGGCGATGTTGATGAGGTAGGAGCTGAAGTCCTTGGCCCCCAGCGGGTGCACCTGCTGGCCCATGTACTGCCAGCCCTCCTTCATCGTGAACTCCTTCATCGAGTCGTGCACGGTGTGGCC
>JAGWLO010000103.1 GCA_028872015.1 Burkholderiales bacterium
GGTGTGGATCTTCGGCTGTGCCATCTTCCTGTGCCTGATGGCCGAAGCCTTCATGGGCTACCTGCTGCCCTGGGGCCAGATGAGCTACTGGGGCGCGCAGGTGATCATCAACCTGTTCTCGGCGATCCCCTTCGTGGGCCCCGACCTGTCGCTGCTGATCCGCGGCGACTACGTCGTCGGCGACGCCACGCTGAACCGCTTCTTCAGCTTCCACGTCATCGCCGTGCCGCTGGTGCTGCTGGGCCTGGTGGTGGCGCACATCATCGCGCTGCACGAGGTGGGCTCGAACAACCCCGACGGCATCGAGATCAAGGCCAAGAAGGACCCGAAGACCGGCATCCCGCTCGACGGCATCCCCTTCCACCCGTACTACACGGTGCACGACATCCTGGGCGTGGCCGTGTTCCTGATGGTCTTCAGCGCGGTGGTCTTCTTCGCGCCCACCGGCGGCGGCTACTTCCTCGAGGCCAACAACTTCATCCCCGCCGATCCGCTGAAGACGCCGCTGCACATCGCCCCGGTCTGGTACTTCACGCCCTTCTACTCGATGCTGCGCGCGGTCACCGACGACATGGTGCGGATCCTGGTCGGCATCGTCGCCGCGGCGGGCGTGCTGGGCTTCCTGTTCGCCGGCCTGAAGGGCCTGTGGAAGTTCGCGCCGCTGGTGGTCGCGGTCGTGGTGGCGGTGCTGCTGAAGACCTTCGACGCCAAGTTCTGGGGCGTGGTCGTGATGGGACTGGCGGTGCTGATCCTGTTCGTGCTGCCCTGGCTGGACCGCAGCCCGGTGCGCTCCATCCGCTACCGCCCGGGCTGGAACCGGGTGCTCTACGGCATCTTCGTGATCGTGTTCTTCGTGCTCGGCTACCTGGGCATCCAGCCCCCCTCGCCCACGCGCAACATCATCGCGCAGGCCGGCACCCTGTTCTATTTCGGGTTCTTCCTGCTGATGCCCTGGTGGAGCCGGCTGGGCGAGTTCAAGCCCTTGCCCGACCGCGTGGTCTTCCACGCCCACTAGACGAGCGGCGGAGTTCAAGATGCAAAGAATGATTCGATCGTTGCTGACCGGCCTGCTCGCGGCGTTGGCGCTGGCAGGGCCCCTGCGGGCCTACGCCGAAGGCTATGCCTGGGACCAGTTTCCCGAGGAGCGACTCACCGACATGGCCGCGCTGCAGCGCGGGGCCAAGCTATTCGTCAACTACTGCATGAACTGCCATGCCGCCTCGTACATGCGTTTCAACCGCATGCACGACATCGGCCTGACCGACAAGGAGATCAAGGACAACCTGATCTTCACCGGCGCCAAGGTGGGCGACACGATGACGATCGCCCTGGATCCCAAGGACGGCAAGGACTGGTTCGGCAACACGCCGCCCGATCTCTCGCTGATCACGCGCTCGCGCGCCGAACCCGGCAAGGGCAGCGGCGCCGACTACGTGTACACCTACCTGCGCACCTTCTACCGCGACCCGAGCAAGGCCACGGGCTGGAACAACGCCGTCTTTCCCAACGTGGCGATGCCCAACGTGCTGTGGGAACTGCAGGGCCAGCAGAAGGCCGTGTTCGAGCAGGAGAAGAGCCCCGAGGGCGGCGAGACGGTGCAGGTGATCAAGGGCTTCGAGCCCATCACCAAGGGCACCATGACCCCGGCCGAGTACAACAGCGCGGTGGCCGACCTGGTGGCTTATCTCCAGTGGATGGGCGAGCCGGCTCAGAACACCCGCGTGCGGCTGGGCGTGTGGGTCCTGATCTACCTGTTTGTCTTCACGCTCATCGCCTGGCGTCTGAACGCGGCGTTCTGGAAGGACGTCAAGTAGCGGCTGCAGGGCCAGGCCGCCGGCCCGGCCCGCGACGCAGTGGGGGCGGAGAGCGCCCACTGCGTTTTGTCTTTTCTGCCGGGGCTCGATGCGGCCCCGGCCCGGTATCGCTGACGAGCGCGAACGCTCACGAAAGGCCCCCGCCATGATGGTGCTGTACTCAGGAACCACCTGCCCTTATTCGCACCGCTGCCGCTTCGTGCTGTTCGAGAAAGGCATGGACTTCGAGATCCGCGACGTCGACATCTACGCCAAGCCCGAAGACATCGCGCTGATGAACCCGTACAACGAGGTGCCGATCCTGGTCGAGCGCGATCTCATCCTGTACGAGTCGCACATCATCAACGAATACATCGACGAGCGATTCCCGCACCCGCAGCTGATGCCCGGCGACCCGGTGGCGCGGGCCCGCGTGCGGCTGTTCCTGTTCAATTTCGAGAAGGAGCTGTTCAGCAACGTCAACCTGCTCGAGAGTCGCGGTGTCAAGGCCACCGAGAAGCAGCTCGAGAAGGCCCGCGACCAGATCCGCGACCGCCTCACCCAGCTCGCGCCGATCTTCCTGAAGAACAAGTACATGCTGGGCGACGACTTCAGCATGCTCGACGTGGCCATCGCGCCCCTGCTCTGGCGCCTGGACTACTACGGCATCGACCTGAGCAAGAACGCGGTGCCGCTGCTCAAGTACGCCGAGCGCATCTTCTCGCGTCCGGCCTACATCGAGGCGCTGACGCCGTCCGAGAAGGTGATGCGCAAGTAGGTGGCCGGGTGGCACCTTCCGGCAACCCCGGCACCTCGACCCGCCCGTACCTGCTGCGGGCGCTGCACGACTGGTGCACCGACAACGGCTACACGCCCTATATCGCGGTGGTCGTGGGGCCGGGCGTTCAGGTGCCGGTGGAGTACGTCAAGAACAACGAGATCGTGCTCAACATCGGCTTCGAGGCCACCTCGGGCCTGCTGCTGGGCAACGACGCCATCGAGTTCAAGGCCCGCTTCGGCGGTGTGCCGCGCGAGATCCGGGTGCCGGTGGACCACGTGGTGGCCATCTACGCGCGCGAGAACGGCCAAGGCATGGCCTTTCCGCAGCCGGCCGAAGGTGCGCGCGCCGGCCAGCCTTCCGAGCCGTCCGCAGCGCGCGGATTGCGGCTGGCAAGCTCCGACACGGGCCCCGAAGCCGGGGTGCAGGCGGCCCCGACGACGCCCCCCGACGAGGCCCCGCCCGAGCCGCCGCAGCCTGGTGCGCCGGGCTCTGCGCGGCCGTCGCTGAAGCGCATCAAGTAGGGCCCCCACCTAGAATCGGCGGGTGCCGGTTTAGCTCAGTCGGTAGAGCACCCGCCTTGTAAGCGGAAGGTCTTCGGTTCGATTCCGAAAGCCGGCACCATGGTCACCCGCCACGCGGTGCTTCAGACGGCCTGCGGGTTGTGCACCGGATCGGTTTCGACCGGCATGAACACCTCGGCGGGCCGCCGTCCGCCCCAGTCGGCGAAGAAGCCGGCCAGTCGGTGCGCGGGCATCGGCCGGGCGACCAGATAGCCCTGCATCGCGTCGCAGCCGTAGCTCTCGAGCAGGCGCAGCTGCGCTGCGTCCTCCACGCCTTCGGCGACGATCTTCATGCGCAGTGTCGCGGCCAGCGCGGCGATCATCCCGACGATGGCCTGGGTGTCGGGCCGGCTCGGCAGCTCGTGCACGAAGCTGCGGTCGATCTTCAAGGTGTCGAACGGGAAACGCCGCAGGTACGACAGCGACGAGTAGCCGGTGCCGAAGTCGTCGAGCGCCACGCGGACGCCCGAATCACGCAGGGTCCGCAGCACCGCCAGCGTCGCCTCGCTGTCGTGCATGAAGATCGATTCGGTGATCTCGAGCTCCAGGCGGCTGGCGGCCAGGCCGCTGTCGCGCAGCGCGGCCTGCGTGACAGGCACGAGGTCGTGTGACATGGCCTGCACCGGCGAGACGTTCACCGACACCGTCAGCGTCTGCGGCCACTGCATCGCGTCGCGGCAGGCCTGGGCCAACACCCATTGTCCGATTGGGCGAATCAGGCCGGCCTCTTCGGCCACCGGCACGAATTCGGCCGGCGAGACCGCGCCGAGCTCGGGGTGCTGCCAGCGCAGCAAGGCCTCCAGGCCGATCACCCGGCGGCTTCGCAGATCCACCTGGGGCTGGTACGCCAGCGAGAGCTCGCCCTGCGCCAGGGCCTGACGCAAGGCCTGCTCGATGCGCTGGCGGCGCCGCATCGATGCCGCCATCTGCGGCTCGAACACCCGGAAGCCCCCGCCGCCGCTCGCCTTGGCTGCGTAAAGCGCCAGATCGGCCTGCTCCAGCACCGCGTCCACGTCGCTGGCCGAGGCAGGCACCATCACCAGGCCGACGCTGGCGCGGGCCGCCACCCGCGCCCCTTGCACCTCGCAGGGCGTGTTCAGGGTCTCGATGAGGCGCTGGGTGAGCCCAGCGGCCTCGTCTGGCGAGGCCAGCTCGCGCAGGATGACGGCGAACTCGTCGCCGCCCAGGCGCGCCACCGTGTCCGTGCGCCGCGCACCGGCCACCAGGCGCCGCGCCACCTCCTGCAGCAACGCGTCACCGGCCGCGTGGCCCAGCGTGTCGTTGGTGATCTTGAAGTTGTCCAGATCGAGGCACAGCAAGGCGCAGCCCGGCCGCATCGGACCTGCGGCCAGCATCTCGCCCAGCTGGGCCCGGAAGCGGTGCCGGTTGGTCAGCCCGGTCAGCGGATCGAAATGCGCCAGCCAGGTCAGCTGCTCGGTGGCGCTGTGGGCCTGCGTGATGTCGGCCGCCACGCCACGCCAGCCCGCCACCCGGCCCTCGGCATCGCGCAGCGGCTTGGCGGTTACCGACCACCAGCGCTTGCCGCCGCTGTGTTGCAGCGCCAGCGGCAGGTCGCGAAAAGGCTCGCCCCGGCGCAGCCGCTCCCTGAAAGGCCCGATCGGATCGGCGGTGCCTGCGCTGCGCGGCGCCATCCGCTTGAGCAGATCGAGGATCGGGCGCGCCGCCAGCTGCTCGGCCGGTGTCGCGAGCGTGGCCGCCAGCTTCGGTGAAACCCGGCGCAGGCGTCCGGCCGCGTCCGTCTCCCACAGCAGGTCGCTCGCGTTCTCCTCGAAGTCGCGCAGCAGCAGGCCGATGACCTCGTTCTGGCGCTCGGCCTGGGCCTCGGCCATCAGGCGCGCGCCGAACATCCGTGCCGTGGACCAGACGCTGGCGATCACGATGTAGGCATAGACGAACAGCAGCGCGCCCACCACGCGGGCCAGCGGCAGGTGGCCCGCGACCAACACCGACATCGCCCCGCCGGCCAGGATCAGCACGTAGGCCGTGCCCGCCACCGGCGTGGTGGCGAGGGCGAATCCGCCCGCGCAGATCATGCCGGTGGTGATGACGGCCAGCAGCAACCGGTGCCCCGGCCCGGCGCCGGCGAACAGCAGCCACGGGATCGCGGCCCACAGCGCCGCCAGCAGGCTGGCATGCAGCGTCGCGCGACGCATCGCGCGCGCCGACGCCCGTGCCGGCGCCGCCCGGCGCCGGGTGCGCCACCACACGCGCAGGCCGCGCCCCACGACCCAGGTGATGGCCGCGGCCCACAGCAGCAGGACCGGGCGCAGCGGGTCGGTCCAGAACGCCCCGACGATCAGGACCGCGTTCAGGCCGTTGGCCAGCATCGTCAGCGGTGCCACCCGCAACACGGCCTGCAGCTGCCGGGCCCGGAACCGGGCGGCCACCGGCTCGTCCGCGGTGTAGGCGCTGAAGTACCGCCGGCGCCAGCGATTCATCAGGTCGACACGGATGCGCCCCTGACGGGCCAGCCAGGACGTCATGGCGTGCATGGAGTTCAGGTTGACCACGCTGTCGACGACCTCATTTCGGCCTTTCGGCATCCGGTGCCGCAACTTGACCCGGGGGCCGCCGCCGCGCTCAGGCTGGCGGCCGCACCTTGAGCTTGATCGGCGGCCCGCCCCAGCCCGCCGCGGCCAGCGCCTGTTGAAGCTGCGGCAGCATCTGCCGCAGCTTCGCCGCGGCGGCGGCGTTGGGCACGAGCAGGACCCACGTGGCCTCGTCCAGCGGGCCGGGCCGCACGCCCGCCCGCAGGGCGGTCGGTAGCAGCCCGGCGATGGCATCGTAGCGCGCCCGCGAGGCGCGCAGCCGCTGCAACAGGCCGGTCAGCGGCTCGCTGCGGTCCAGCGCCGTGGCCAGCGACTGGCCGGGCGATGGGGGGGCGGTGGCCATGCGCGCAGTCTACCGACGGTGTTGGTGCGGCCTCGCTGCAGGCGCCGGGCCGCCTCGCGGACCACCGGTCGGGCCCGGGCCCGGTGATAAACTGGCGCGCTTTGCGCAAGGCGCACTGCCGTTGCCGTTCGGACGGCCCCGACCCGGGGTCCGGCGGGTGCTTCGATCGGGCCGGCGGGTTGTCTGCCCCGGTCCGCAGACCGCCGCCGCAACCCCGCCTGGCGATGTCCGTGCGCTGCCTGCCATGCCGGGCCGATGAACGCTGCCGCCGATCCGGCCGCGGCGCCGGCCCGAACCACGAGAGCCTCGACGCCGCATGTTCCCCAAGATCCTCACCCAGATTTTCGGCAGTCGCAACGAGCGCCTGCTGAAGGCATACCGGCGCGTCGTGGAGCAGATCAACGCGCTCGAGCCGCGGTTCGAGGCCCTGTCCGACGCCGAATTGCGCGCGCAGACCGATGCCTTCCGCCAGCGCCTGGCCACCGGCGCCACGCTCGACGACCTGCTGCCCGAGGCCTTCGCCGTGGTGCGCGAGGCCGGCAAGCGCACGCTGAAGATGCGCCACTTCGACGTCCAGCTCATCGGCGGCATCACGCTGCACCAGGGCAAGATCGCCGAGATGCGCACCGGCGAAGGCAAGACGCTGATGGCGACGCTGCCGGTGTACCTGAACGCCCTCGCCGGCAAGGGCGTGCACGTGGTCACCGTCAACGACTACCTGGCCCGGCGCGATGCCGAGTGGATGGGTCGGCTCTACACCTTCCTGGGACTGACCGTGGGCGTCAACGTGCCGGGCATGGAGCGGGCCGAGAAGCAGGCCGCCTTCGCCGCCGACGTCACCTACGGCACCAACAACGAGTTCGGCTTCGACTACCTGCGCGACAACATGGTGATGGAGGCGGGCGACCGCGTGGCGCGCGGCCTGCACTACGCCATCGTCGACGAGGTCGACTCGATCCTGATCGACGAGGCGCGCACGCCGCTCATCATCAGCGGCCAGGCCGAGGACCACACCGAGATGTACGTGCGCATCGACGCCGTGGTGCCCAAGCTGAAGAAGCAGATCGGCGAGGAAGACCTGCGCACCGGCGAAGGCGTGATCGACCCGGGCGACTTCACGGTCGACGAGAAGACGCACCAGGTGTTCCTCACCGAGGCCGGCCACGAGAAGGCCGAGCAGCTGCTGACCGAGGCCGGTCTGCTGGCCGAGGGAGCCAGCCTGTACGACCCGGCCAACATCGCGCTGATGCACCATGTGTACGCGGCGCTGCGCGCGCACCACCTCTACAACCGCGACCAGCACTACGTGGTGCAGAACGGCGAGGTGATCATCGTCGACGAGTTCACCGGCCGGCTGATGAGCGGGCGGCGCTGGAGCGACGGCCTGCACCAGGCGGTGGAAGCCAAGGAGCGCGTGCCGATCCAGAGCGAGAACCAGACCCTGGCCTCGGTCACGTTCCAGAACTACTTCCGCATGTACGGCAAGCTGAGCGGGATGACCGGCACCGCCGACACCGAGGCGTACGAGTTCCAGGAGATCTACGGCCTCGAGACGGTGGTGATCCCGCCCAACAAGCCCACGATCCGCAAGGACGAGAACGACCTCATCTACAAGACGACGAAGGAGAAGTACGACGCCGTCACCAAGGACATCCGCGATTGCCACGAGCGCGGCCAGCCGGTGCTGGTGGGCACGACCTCGATCGAGAACTCCGAGCTCATCTCGGCCCTGCTGACGCAGGCCAAGCTGCCGCACCAGGTGCTGAATGCCAAGCAGCACGCGAAGGAGGCCGAGATCGTGGCCCAGGCCGGGCGCCCGGGCGTCATCACCATCGCCACCAACATGGCCGGCCGCGGCACCGACATCGTGCTCGGCGGCAACGTCGAGAAGCAGATCCAGTTTCTCGAGGAAGACCCGGAGCTGGGCGACGAGGAGCGCCAGCGGCGCGCGCAGCAGCTCAGGGACGAATGGCAGAGCCTGCACGACCAGGTCAAGGCTGCCGGCGGGCTGCGCATCGTCGCCACCGAGCGCCACGAGAGCCGTCGCATCGACAACCAGCTGCGCGGCCGCAGCGGCCGCCAGGGCGACCCGGGCGCGAGCCGCTTCTACCTGAGCCTGGACGATGCGCTGATGCGCATCTTCGCCGGCGACCGCGTGCGCGCGATCATGGACCGGCTCAAGATGCCGGAGGGCGAGGCCATCGAGGCCGGCATCGTCAACCGCAGCATCGAAGGCGCGCAGCGCAAGGTCGAGGCGCGCAACTTCGACATCCGCAAGCAGCTGCTCGAGTACGACGACGTCGCCAACGACCAGCGCAAGGTCATCTACCAGCAGCGCAACGAGATCCTCGAGGCGGCGGGCCTGGGCGAGCAGATCGCCAGCCTGCGCGCCAGCACCATGACCGACGTGGTGCGCACCTACGTGCCCGCCGGCACGCTGGAGGAGCAGTGGGACCTGGACGCCCTGGAGCGCGTGCTGCGCGACGAATGGCAGCTCGAGGTGGCGCTGAAGGCCCGTGTCGAGGCCAGCGACTCGATCACCGACGAGGACATCGTGGCCCAGGTGGTCGCCGCGGCCGATGCCCATTTCCAGGCCAAGATCGACATCGTCGGCGCCGAGCAGTTCACGCCCTTCATGCGCATGGTGCTGCTGCAGGCCATCGACAGCCACTGGCGCGAGCACCTCGCGGCGCTGGACTACCTGCGCCAGGGCATCCACCTGCGCGGCTACGCGCAGCAGAACCCGAAGCAGGAATACAAGCGCGAAGCCTTCGAGCTGTTCTCGCAGCTGCTGCAGGTGGTGAAGATGGAGGTCACGCGGGTGCTGATGACGGTGCGCATCCAGAGCCAGGACCAGGTGGCGCAGGCCGCCCAGGCGATGGAGGCGCAGGCCGGCCAGCTCGCCAACGTCACCTACACCCACCCGAACGAGGACGGCAGCGTCTCGTCCGAGGCCGACCCGGCGGTGGCTGCCGCCGCCGCGTCCGCCGCCGTGGCGACGATGCCCAAGGTCGGCCGCAACGACCCCTGCCCCTGCGGCAGCGGCAAGAAGTTCAAGCTCTGCCACGGCAAGCTGGCCTGAGCGGCCGGCAGCGCGCCATGCCCGTCAACCTGCGAGCCCCCCGGCCCGAAGACCTGCACCCGGTGCCGGGCCTGCGCCTGGGCGTGGCGATGGCCGGCATGCGCAAGCCCAACCGGCGCGACCTGGTCGTGTTCGCGCTCGACGAAGGTGCCGCGGTGGCCGGCGTGTTCACCGCCAACCGCTTCTGCGCCGCGCCGGTGCAGCTGTGCCGCGAACACCTGGCCCACCCCGGCGCCGGCATCCGCGCGCTGCTGGTGAACACCGGCAACGCGAATGCCGGCACCGGCGCCGACGGC
>JAGWLO010000104.1 GCA_028872015.1 Burkholderiales bacterium
CGCGGCGTTGCAGCTCGGCCTCCCGCGCCCGCAGCGCCGCCGGGTCGGCCAGGCGGCCGGTGGCCACCAGCCAGCGCGGCGGCGGCGGCACCGGCTGGCGCGACCAGGCCGCCGCCGGCAGCTTGGCCGCGATCAGCGCCGCCTCGGCCGCCGCCAGGTCGGCCTCCGCGAAGGGCCCGGCCTGCAGGCACACCGCCGAGGCGGCGCGCAGGGCCGAAACGGCCGCGCTGGCCGCCGGCGGCGGCAGCACGGTGACGGCCTCGGCGTGCACCTGCGCCAGCAGCCGCTCGGGCTCGCGCTCGGCCTGGCGCGGCGCAGGCAGCCCGGGCGCGAACCAGCCCCGGGCCCAGCCGAAGAACAGCAGGTTGGCCAGCACAACGATGGCGGCCAGCGCGCGCAGCATCAGCCCGCCTCGGGCGCGGGGCGCAGACGCACGCTGACCTCGCCGCTGACCAGTTCGTGCAGGCCGTCGCGGCGCAGGCGCAGCGCACCGCGCTCGTCCACGCCCTCGGCCACGCCCTCGGGCAACGCGGGCAGCGTGGTGGTCACGACCTGGCCGCGCAGCAGGTCGCGCCGGGCGTAGGCATCGACCCGCGGCGCGAAGCCCTCGCGCTCGAAGCGCAGCAACGCCTGCACCAGCGGTGCGGCCACCCGCGCCAGCGCCACCGGCGCCGTGACCGCGGGGTCGAGCTCCTGCAGGCAGGCATAGCCGTTGGACAGCCCGCTGACCGGCTGCGGCAGCACGTTCAGTCCCACACCCACCACGCACATGCGGCGCGGACCGACGCTGACGGTCTCGATCAGGATGCCGCCCAGCTTGCGTCCGCGGCCCGGCGCGTCGAGCAGCCAGAGATCGTTCGGCCACTTGAGTCCGATGCGCGGCAGCGCATCGGCGCCCACCGCAAGCGCGGGTCCGATGTCCGGCAGCGGGTCCAGGGCGTCGGCCAGCGCCAGCCCGACGGCCAGCGACAGCCCCGACCAGTCAGCCGGCGCCAGCGGCAGCGCCAGCGAGAAGGTGAGCGAGGCCCCCGCTGTGGCCACCCAGTCGCGGCCCTGGCGCCCGCGTCCGTGGGTCTGGTGCTCGGCCACCAGCAGGCAAGGCTGGACGTCGACCTGACGCCGGCCGTGCGGCGTGACTTCGTCGCCGCGGCCGGCCAGCGCATCGAGCTCGCCCGGCCGCGTGACCCGGGCGTCGGGCGCGCCGCTGGATTCACGGGCGCGCTCGAGCAGCCGGGTGTTGGTGGAGTCGATGCGCGCCACCACCTCGACCGACAGCCCGGGCAGCAGCGGCAGCAGCGCCCGCCACAGCGCCTCGGCGCCCCAGTGCAGATGCTGCCGGGTGTCCACCAGCGCCGCCGAGGTCAACCGGTGGCGCGCGCGCCGCCGCGCGCCTTCGGCGCCAGCATGGTGCCGCGGCAGATCGGGCTGCCGCAGCGGCATGCGTACTCGCGCTTGAGCTTGGGCGTGTAGCGCTCGTCGATGATCAGGCCGTAGTCGTAGAAGAGCTCCTCGCCCGGCGCCAGGTCGCGCAGCGCGTGGATGAAGACGCGGCCCTCGGGCGTCTCGTCGGCCTGGCAGTTGGGCTCGCAGGCATGGTTGATCCAGCGCGCCGCGTTGCCGCCCACCTTGGCGTCGATGACATGCGTCTCGTCGACGTGGAAGTAGAACGTGTGGTTGGGATCGGACGGGTCGTGCGGGTGGCGGCGCAGCGCCTCGGGCCAGGTGATGACCTCGCCCCGGTATTCGATGATGCGCTCGCCGGCGGCGATGGGCTGCAGCGCGAAGACGCCCTTGCCATGGACGCCGCTCTTGCGGACCTGGATGCGGCGGCGATCGGTGCGGGCCTCTTGCGGGGTCTTGCTCATTCGGTACATTGAATCCGTACGAGCGCGCGTGGGTGCGCGCGAGACGGGCGGATTGTAGGCATGGCTGGGCGCCCATCCGGGAGCCCAGCCCCCAAAGGAACCATGAGCAAGACCATCATCATTGCCGAGAAGCCGAGCGTGGCGCAGGACATCGTGCGCGCGCTGACCCCGCAGGCCGGCAAGTTCGACAAGCACGCCGACCATTTCGAGAACGACCAGTACGTGGTCACCTCGGCCGTGGGCCACCTGGTGGAAATCAAGGCGCCGGACGAGTTCGAGGTCAAGCGCGGCAAGTGGAGCTTCGCCCACCTGCCGGTGGTGCCGCCGCATTTCGACGTGGCGCCGATCGACAAGGCCAAGACGCGGCTGAACGCCGTGGTCAAGCTGGTCAAGCGCAAGGACGTGGGCGCCATCGTCAACGCCTGCGACGCCGGGCGCGAGGGCGAGCTGATCTTCCGGCTGATCCTGCAGTACGCCTTCGGCGACAAGCCGCACGGCAAGCCCATCACGCGGCTGTGGCTGCAGAGCATGACGCCGCAGGCCATCCGCGACGGCTTCAACCAGCTGCGCAGCGACCAGCAGATGCTGGGCCTGGCCGACGCCGCGCGCAGCCGCTCGGAAGCCGACTGGCTGGTGGGCATCAACGGCACGCGCGCGATGACGGCCTTCAACTCGCGCGACGGCGGCTTCTTCCTCACCACCGTCGGCCGGGTGCAGACACCGACGCTGAGCATCGTGGTCGAGCGCGAGGAGAAGATCCGCAAGCACGTCGCCCGCGCCTACTGGGAGGTGAAGGCGAGCTTCGACGCGGTGGCCGGCCCGTACGAGGGCAAGTGGTTCGACCCCAAGTACAAGAAGAATCCGGACGACCCGGAGGCGCGCGCCGACCGGCTGTGGACCGCGGCCGAGGCCGAGGCCATCGCCGCCGCGGTGCGCGGCCAGCCGGCCACCGTCACCGACGAGGCCAAGCCCAGCACCCAGGCTTCACCCTTGCTCTACGACCTGACGACCTTGCAGCGCGAGGCCAACAGCCGCTTCGGCTTCAGCGCCAAGACCACGCTCGGGCTGGCGCAGGCGCTGTACGAGAAGCACAAGGTGCTGACCTACCCGCGCACCGACAGCCGCGCGCTGCCCGAGGACTACCTGCCGACGGTGAAGAGCACCTTCGGCATGCTGGCCGACGCCGACCTGCCCGGCCCCCTGCGCGAGCTCAGCCTGCACGCGCGCAAGGGCCTGAACGACGGCTACGTCAAGCCGACGAAGCGCGTGTTCGACAACGCCAAGGTCTCGGACCACTTCGCCATCATCCCCACGCTGCAGGCGCCGACCTCGCTGAGCGAGATCGAGCTCAAGCTCTACGACATGGTGGTCAAGCGCTTCATCGCGGTGTTCTACCCCTCGGCCGAGTTCATGGTCACGACCCGCATCAGCGAGGTCGCCGTGAAGGGCGCCGTGCACCATTTCCAGACCAACGGCAAGGTGCTGGTGAACCCGGGCTGGCTGGCCGTGTACGGCAAGGAGGCGCAGGACGACGATGCCAACCTGGTGGCGGTGGCCGCGGATGAGCAGGTGCGTACCGAGGACGTGGCCGTCAACGCGCTGAAGACCCGGCCGCCGGCGCGCTACACCGAGGCCACGCTGCTCTCCGCCATGGAAGGCGCCGGCAAGCTGATCGAGGACGAGGACCTGCGCGACGCGATGAAGGAGAAGGGCCTGGGCACGCCGGCCACGCGGGCACAGACCATCGAGGGCCTGATCGCCGAGAAGTACATGCTGCGCGACGGCCGCGAACTCGTGCCCACGGCCAAGGCCTTCCAGCTGATGACGCTGCTGCGCGGCCTGGCGATCGAGGACCTGACGCGGCCCGACCTCACCGGCAACTGGGAATACCAGCTCGCCGAGATGGAGCACGGCCGCCTGAGCCGCAGCGACTTCATGGGCGAGATCGCGAAGATGGCCGAGCGCATCGTCAGGAAGGCCAAGGAGTACGACCGCGACACCATCCCCGGCGACTACGCCACGCTGGCCGTGCCCTGCCCGAACTGCAGCGGCGTGGTGAAGGAGAACTACCGCCGCTTCGCGTGCGCCGGCAAATCCGGCACCGAGGAAGGCTGCGGCTTCAGCATCACGAAGATCCCGGCCGGCCGCGCCTTCGAGACGGTCGAGGCCGAAGCGTTGATCCGCGACAAGAAGATCGGGCCGCTGGAAGGTTTCCGCAGCAAGGCCGGCTGGCCCTTCACGGCCGAGATCAGGCTGGTCCACGACGACGAGATCGGCAACTGGAAGCTCGAGTTCGACTTCGGCGACGACGCCAAGACCGGCCAGGGCGACGGCGAGCCGGTGGACTTCTCGGGCCAGGAAAGCCTGGGCGCCTGCCCCAAGTGCAGGGGCCATGTCTACGAGCACGGCAGCAACTACGTCTGCGAGCACAGCGTGGGCGCGCACGTGACCTGCGACTTCAAGAGCGGCAAGATCATCCTGCAGCAGCCGGTGCCGCGCGAAGAGATCACCAAGCTGCTGGCCAGCGGCAAGACGAGCCTGCTCGACGGCTTCGTCTCGAACAAGACGCGACGCAAGTTCAAGGCCTACCTGGCCTACGACGCGAAGGAAGGGCGGGTCAGCTTCGAGTTCGAGCCGCGCGCGGCGAAGCCCGGGGCGAAGGGGACCGCCAAGGCCGCGGCGCCCGGCGCCGCCCGGAAGGGGCCGCCCCGCAAGGCCGCGGCCTGAGCCGCGCGATGCCGCGGCGCCGGGCTGGCCTACGATCGGTGACCGGGCCCGAGAAAGCCGTACGCCAGTGGACAAGACCGACCCCGCCGAGGAGATCGCGGCGCTGCGCGCCGAGCTGACGCAGTTCCGCCTGCTGGCCAACAACCTGCCCGCGGCGATCGCGTACTACGACCGCCAGGGCTACACCTGCCGCTACGCCAACCTGGGCTACGCGCGCATGTTCGGCCACACCGAGACCTCGATCCTGGGCCTGAGCTTCGCCCGCGTCATCGGCGCCGAGGCCGCGCGCGAGGTGCTGCCGCGGATCGACGCCGTGGTCAGCGACAAGCGGCGCAGCAGCTACGAGCGCCAGCTGCCGGACGGCGACGGCCGGCCGCGCTGGATCGAGGTGGAGGTGCTGCCCCACTTCGACGCCGCGGGCGAGGTGGTGGGCGCCTTCGTGCTGGTGTACGACATCACGCGCCACCGCCAGGCCGAGCTGGCGCTGCGCCAGAGCGAGGAGCGCCTGGCCAAATTCATGCTGGCCAGCGCCGAGGGCATCGCCTTCCACAAGGACGGCGCGATCACCGACGTCAACCCGCCGCTGCTGGCCCTGACCGGCTACACCCTGCCCGAGCTGCTGGGTCGCCAGGCGCTGGATTTCGTCGACCCGGCCGAGCGCGAGCGCGTGGCCGCGGTGATGGCCAGCGGCGCCGAGATCGGCTACGAGACCGCGCTCACGCACAAGAACGGCCACCGGCTGCCGGTGGAGTTCATCGTGCGCACGCTGCAGTACCGCGACGAGCGGCTGCGCATGACCATCGTGCGCGACCTGCGGGACCGGATCGAGGCGCGCTCGCGGATCGACTACCTGGCGCACCACGACGCGCTCACCGGCCTGCCCAACCGCAGCGCCTTCATCGAGCGCGCGCAGGCACTGCTGGCGGCGGCGCGCGCCAACGGCCGCCGGCCGGCGATGCTGTTCATCGACCTGGACAACTTCAAGCGCGTCAACGACTCGCTCGGCCACCTGGCCGGCGACACGCTGCTGTGCACCGTGGCGCGTCGCATCACCGGCACGCTGCGCAGCGGCGACCTGGTGGCGCGCTTCGGCGGCGACGAGTTCGTGGTGCTGCTGTCGGGCGACAGCGGCGGCGGCGTGGCCGAGGTGGCGGGCAAGCTCCTGACGGCGATCGGCGAGCCGCTGCGCGCCGGCGGCGCGGCGATCTCGGTCACGCCCTCCATCGGCGTGGCGCTGTTCCCCGACCACGGCGCCGACCCCGACGAGCTCATCAAGCACGCCGACACGGCGATGTACCAGGCCAAGTCGCGCGGCCGCGCCGGCTGCTGCGTGTTCGAGCCTTCGATGGCCGCCGCGGCCATGGCCGAGCTGGCGCTCGAAGGCCGCCTGGCCCAGGCCGTGCGCGAGCGGGAGTTCGTGCTGCACTACCAGCCGCAGTTCGCGCTGGGCGACGGCCGCGTGCTCGGCGCCGAGGCGTTGATCCGGTGGCTGCCGCCGGGCCGGCCGCCGGTGCAGCCCGAGGACTTCATCCCGCTGGCCGAGGCGCGGCGGTTGATGCTGCCCATCGGGCAGTGGGTGCTTGGCGAGGCACTGCGCGCGGCCCGGCGCTGGCACGAAGGCGGCCGGCCGCTGCCGGTGGCGGTGAACCTGTCGACGCTGGAGTTCGGCACCGCGGGCTTCGTCGAGCGCGTGCAGGCCGCGCTGGCCGAGGCCGGCGTGCCGGGCCGGCTGCTCGAGCTCGAACTGACCGAGCGCATGCTGATGGACGACATGCCCGCGGTGCGCGAGACCCTGCTGCGCCTGAAGGGCCTGGGCGTGGGCATCGCGGTGGACGACTTCGGCACCGGCTACACCTCGCTGCGGCACCTGAAGGAGCTGCCGATCGACCGCCTGAAGATCGACCGCTCGTTCGTGCAGGACCTGCCGGGCGACGGCGGCGCCGCCGCGATCGTGCGCGCCGTCATCCAGATGGCGCAGGGCCTGGGCATGCGCACGCTGGCCGAAGGCGTGGAGACCGCGGCCCAGCACGACTGGCTGCGCGAGCGGGGCTGCGACGAGATCCAGGGCGAGTACCTGGCCGCGCCGATGGCGGACCCGGCGCTGCAGGCCTGGCTGCAGGCGGATCGGCGATGAGCGCCGAAGGGATGCAACCGGCATCTGCGTTTTGGGACAATCGGCAGCGCATGAACCCGACCGACATCGCCGGCGACATCCCGGCCTACATGGCCCGCCTGGGCGTGGCCGCGCGCAGCGCCAGCGCGGCGCTGGCCAGCGCCGGCCCGGCCGCCAAGGAGCGCGCGCTGCGCGGCCTGGGCGCGCGCCTGCGCGGCGGCGTCAACGCCCTGCTGCTGGCGAACGCGCGCGATCTCGAAGCCGCGCGCGCCGCCGGGCTGGACGCGCCGCTGCTCGACCGCCTGATGCTCACGCGCGAAACCATCGAGACCGTGGCCCAGGGCTGCGAGCAGATCGCCGCCATGCCCGACCCGGTGGGCGAGGTCACCGAGCTCAAGCGCCGGCCCAGCGGCATCAGCGTCGGCCGCATGCGCGTGCCGCTGGGCGTGTTCGGCATGGTCTACGAGAGCCGGCCCAACGTGACCATCGAGGCGGCGTCCCTGGCCATCAAGAGCGGCAACGCCGCCATCCTGCGCGGGGGTTCCGAGGCCCTGCACTCGAACCTGGCGCTGTGGCGGCTGGTGCAGGCGGCCCTGCTCGAGGCCGGGCTGCCCGCCGAGGCGGTGCAGCTGGTGGAGACCACCGACCGCGCCGCGGTGGGCTGCCTGATCACGATGCCCGAGGCGGTGGACGTGATCATCCCGCGCGGCGGCAAGGGCCTGATCGCGCGCATCGCCGCCGAGTCGCGGGTGCCGGTGATCAAGCACCTGGACGGCAACTGCCACGTCTACGTCGACGCCGAGGTCGATCTCGACCTCGCCCTGGCCGTCACCGACAACGCCAAGACGCAGAAATACAGCCCGTGCAACGCGGCCGAGTCGCTGCTGGTGCATGCGGCGCAGGCGCCGGCCTTCCTGCCGCGCATCGGCGCCGTCTTCGCCGCCAAGGGCGTGGAGATGCGCGGCTGCGCGCGCAGCCTGGCGCTGCTGCGCGGCCTGCCGGGCGCCCGCCTGGTGGCGGCCAGCCCCGCCGACTGGGACACCGAGTACCTGGCGCCGGTGATCAGCATCAAGGTGGTGGACACGCTCGACGAGGCGATCGCCCATGTCAACCGCCACGGCTCGCACCACACCGACGCCATCCTCACCAGCCGCCACGCCAGCGCGATGCGCTTCCTGCGCGAGGTCGATTCGGCCAGCGTGATGGTCAACGCCAGCACGCGCTTCGCCGACGGCTTCGAGTACGGGCTGGGGGCCGAGATCGGCATCTCCACCGACAAGCTGCACGCGCGCGGGCCGGTCGGTCTCGAGGGCCTGACCTCGCTCAAGTGGGTGGTGCTCGGCCAGGGCGAAGTGCGCGGCGGCGGATGACGCGCGACCAGCTGGTCGCGCTCGCGCTGGGCGCGCTGATCGTGTTCTGGAGCCTGGGCGCCTACAACCGCCTGCTGGCGCTGCGCAACGCGGTGGGCGCGGCCTGGGGCAAGGTCGACGAGGCCAGGCGCCAGCGCGCCGAGGCGGCCGAGCCGCTGCTGGCCGCGCTGCTCGAGCCGCTGGCCGCCGAGAGCGGCGCGATCCAGGCCCTGCAGGCACAACTGGCCGAATCGGCGCGCGTGGCGGCACTGCTCGGCGCGCGGCCGGTGGTGGCGGCACCGGCGGCGGCCTGGGTGGCGGTGGAGGCGGCGGTGGCCGCCGCGGCGGCGCGGGTGTTCGCATTGGTGGAGACCGGCGGCGCGCTGGGCGAGCTGCCGGCGCTGGCCGCCGGCACCGCGGCCTGGCGCGAGGCCGAGGCGCGGCTGGCCTTCGCGCGCCAGCTCTTCAACGAAGCCGGCGACGTCTACAACGCCGCGATCGCGCAGTTCCCGACACGGCTGCTGCTGCCCTTGTTCCGCTTCGGTCGCGCGGGTCGGCTGTAGCCGCGCGGCGCCCCGCCGCGCTCAGCCCTGGCCCACGATCGACGCCGTGGCCATCAGCTCCTGGAACAGCGCCATCGAGACCTGGCCCGAGACCGCGAACGGGTCCAGCACCGGACGCTCGGAGTACTTCAGCAGCAGCGCGGGGTTCAGGCGCGCCATGTTCACCTGGCCCATCGACCAGCCGGCAAAGCGGCGCTCGCCGATCTCTTCGTAGGCCAGCAGCGTGACCTCGGTGTGGCGGGGATCGGCGGCGATCCGGTTGTAGAGCTGGTTCACCGCCGCGCGGCCGCCTTCCAGCGCCTGCAGGAAGATGCCCTGGCTGAAGCAGAGCACCCCGGTCACGCCCAGGCCGGGGTTGTTGGCCTTGCTCTTGCGGAGGATGGCGACCAGGGCGTCCTGGTCGGTGGCCGGCAGGGCGCGGCTGGCATACATGAGTCTGACGAGCATGGGGGCAGTCCTTCAGCCTTGCTTGCGCGAGAGCAGAGAGAGGAATTCGCGCCGCAGGTTGGCGTCCTTCAGGAAGGCGCCGCGCATGACGCTGTTGGTCATTGCACTGTCGGTGTCCTTCACCCCGCGCCAGTGCATGCAGAAATGGTCGGCCTCCATCACGATGGCCAGGCCGTCGGGGCGCACGCGCTCCTGCAGCTCGTTGGCCAGCATCGTCACCGCCTCTTCCTGGATCTGCGGCCGGCTCATGATCCAGTCGGCGATGCGGGCGTACTTGCTCAGGCC
>JAGWLO010000002.1 GCA_028872015.1 Burkholderiales bacterium
GGCCGCGCCGCGCGGCACCGGCGGCGCGGGCTGGCCCTTGGCCGCAGCGCGCGACACCTCGAGCAGCCACTTCTGGTAGTCGTCGAGGTCGCCGTCGAAAGGCTGCACCTGCCCGCCGGCCACGAGCCAGAACTCGTCGCAGGTCTCGCGCAGCAGCGCGCGGTCGTGGCTGACCAGCATGACCGTGCCCTCGAACTCGTTGAGCGCGATCGACAGGGCCTCGCGCGTGGTCAGGTCGAGGTGGTTGGTCGGCTCGTCCAGCAGCAGCAGGTTGGGGCGCTGCCACACCAGCATCGCCAGCACCAGGCGCGCCTTCTCGCCGCCCGAGAGGCTGCCCACGGCCTGCTGCGCCATCTCGCCGGTGAAGCGGAAGCGGCCGAGAAAGTCGCGCAGCTCCTGCTCGCGTGCGGGGGGACCCACGTCGCGTGCCAGCCGCACCAGGTGCATCAGCGGGCCGTCGTCGAGCTGCAGCACGTCCAGCTCCTGCTGCGCGAAGTAGCCGATGACCAGGCCCTTGCCCTCGGTGGCCCGCCCGGCCAGCGGCGGCAGCGCGCGGGCGATGGTCTTGACCAGCGTCGACTTGCCCTGGCCGTTGGCGCCCAGGATGCCGATGCGCTGGCCCGCCAGCACGCTGCGGCTGAAGCCGCTCACGATGGGCAGGCGGCCGTACCCGCAAGCCAGCCCGTCGAAGCTCAGCATCGGGTTGGGCAGGCTCTGCGGCTCGCGGAACTCGAACTCGAAGTCGCCCGCCGTGAGCACCGGCGCCAGCTTCTCCATCCGCGCCAGGGCCTTGACCCGGCTCTGCGCCTGCTTGGCCTTGCTCGCCTTGGCCTTGAAGCGGGCGATGAACTTCTGCAGGTGCGCGATGCGGTCCTGCTGCTTGGAGAAGGCCGCGGCGGCCAGCTGCAGCCGCTCGGCGCGCATCTCCTCGAAGGCGCTGTAGTTGCCGCCGTAGCGCGTGAGCGTGCATTCGTCCAGGTGCACGGTGACGCGGGTGACGGCGTCGAGGAACTCGCGGTCGTGGCTGATCACCACCATCAGGCCGTCGAAGCGCTTGAGCCAGGCTTCCAGCCACACCAGCGCGTCCAGATCCAGGTGGTTGGTGGGCTCGTCCAGCAGCAGCAGCTCGGCCGGGCACATCAGCGCCCGCGCCAGCTGCAGCCGCATGCGCCAGCCGCCGCTGAAGCTGTTGACGGGCGCATCGAGCTGCTCGGACTTGAAGCCCAGGCCCAGCAGCAGCGCCTGGGCGCGGGCGCGGGCGTCGAAGGCCCCGGCCTCGTCCAGCGCCAGGTGCGCATGGGCCATCGCGGTGCCGTCGCCGCTGGCCTCGGCCGCCGCCAGCTCGGCCTGCGCGGCCTGCAGGGGCGCGTCGCCCTGCAGCACGAAGTCGGTGGCGCCGTCCTCGGTGTCGGGCATGTCCTGCGCCACCTCGCCCACGCGCCAGCGCGGCGGGATCTCGACGTCGCCGGTGTCGGCGTGCAGCCGGTCGGTGAGCAGCGCGAACAGGCTGGACTTGCCGGCGCCGTTGCGTCCGATCAGGCCCACCTTCTCGCCCGGCTGCAGCGTGAGGCTGGCACCCTGCAGCACGACCTTGGTGCCGCGGCGCAGCGTGAGGTTGCGCAGCGTGATCATGCCCAGGCGTCCCGCGTCAGCAGCAGCACCTGGTCGTCGCCGGCGCTGGTGCTCAGCCACAGCGGATTCAGGCGCGGGAACGCGGCCTCGAAGTGCGCGCGCTCGTGGCCGATCTCGAGCACCAGCACGCCGTCGGCGCCCAGGTGCCGGGGCGCCGCATGCAGCAGCCGGCGCACGAAGTCCATGCCGTCGCTGCCGCCGTCGGCGTTGCCGTCCAGGGCCAGGGCCGGTTCGGCGCGGAATTCAGGGGGCAGCAGGGTCATCGATTCGCGGTTCACGTAGGGCGGGTTGCACAGGATCAGGTCATGGGGGCCGGGGGCGGCGGCCAGGCCGTCGCCCTGGACCAGGGTGATGCGGTGCTGCAGGCCGTGGCGCTCGACGTTGCGCTGCGCCACGGCCAGCGCCGGGGCCGAGACGTCGCTGGCCAGCACCTGCACCTCGGGCCAGGCCAGCGCGGCCAGCACCGCCAGGCTGCCGTTGCCGGTGCACAGGTCGAGCACCGCGCGCGTGCGCTCGGACAGCCAGGCATCGAGCGTGCCGTCGGCCAGCGGCTCGGCGATGAGCGATCGCGGCACGATGGCACGCTCGTCGACGAAGAACGGCACGCCTTGCAGCCAGGCCTCGCCGGTGAGGTAGGCCGCGGGCCGGCGGCTGGCGATGCGCTGCCCGATCAGCGCCTGCACCGACGCCACCTCGGCCGCTGTGAGCACCCGCGCGGCCTGATCGTCCAGCGCATGCAGCGGCAGGCCCAGGCGCCACTGCACCAGCCAGGCGGCCTCGTCGTAGGCGTTCGTGGTGCCCTGGCCGAAGGCCACGCCCGCGGCCTCGAGCTGCGCGGCCATGCGCTGCACCAGCGCGATCAGGCTCGGGCCCTGCGGCACGGGCTTCAGGACTTGATCGACCAGGGCGAGAGCTCGCCGAAACGCGAGCCCTCGGGGCGCACGTCGATCGTGAAGTCGGTGAACACGGCGGCCTCGGGCTCTTCCTTCTTGGCCGCCACGCGCGAGGTGGGCGCCTGGTCGTTCTGCAGCCGCCACAGCAGGTTGGTGGGCGAGTCGGCGTAGGCCAGGCCCTCGTCGCGCGAGACCACGCCTTCGTTGACCAGGCGCGCGATGTCCTGCTCGAAGGTCTGCGAGCCCTCGGCCATCGACTTCTCCACCGCCTCCTTCACCGCGCCGAGGTCGCCCTTCTCGATCAGCTCGGCCACCAGCTTGGTGTTGAGCAGCACCTCCACCGCCGGCACGCGGCCGCCGCTGTTGGCGCGCAGCAGCCGCTGCGAGACGATGGCGCGCAGGCCCGAGGCCAGGTCGGACAGCAGCGTGGGCCGCGACTCGGGCGTGTAGAACGAGAGGATCCGGCCCAGCGCGTGGTAGCTGTTGTTGGCGTGCAGCGTGGCCAGCACCAGGTGGCCCGACAGCGCGTACGAGACCGCCGCCGTCATGGTTTCGCGGTCGCGGATCTCGCCGATCAGGATGCAGTCGGGCGCCTGGCGCAGCGCGTTCTTCAGCGCCGTCTGCAGGCTCTGCGTGTCGCGCCCCACCTCGCGCTGGTTGACGATGCTCTTCTTGTTGCTGAACAGGAACTCGATCGGGTCCTCGATCGTGAGGATGTGGCCCGTGAGCTGCTGGTTGCGCCACTCGAGCATGCTGGCCAGCGTGGTGCTCTTGCCGGTGCCGGTGGCGCCCACCATCAGGATCAGACCGCGCTTCTCGGTCACCAGCTGCGACAGCAGCGGCGGCATGCCCAGGCTGTCCAGGCGCGGGATGTCGAACGGGATGCAGCGGATCACGGCCGCGATGGAGCCTCGCTGCTTGAAGGCCGACAGCCGGAAGCTGCCCACCCGGGGCACGCCGATGCCGACGTTGAGCTCGCCGGTGTCGTCGAGCTCCTCCAGCTGCTGCGGCGCCAGCATCTCGGCCAGCAGCTGGCGCGTCTGGTGCGTGCCCAGCACCTGGTCCGACAGCTGGAGGATCTGGCCGTTGATCTTGATCAGGATCGGCGTGTTGGCCGAGAGGTAGACGTCGGAGGCACTCTTCTCCGCCATCAGGCGCAGCACGCGCTCGAGGTTGTTGGCCATGGTCGCCTTCGGCTGGGCTGCGCCGCGGCGCTCAGGTGCGCAGCAATTCGTTGATGGAGGTCTTGGCGCGCGTGCCCGCATCCACCTGCTTGACGATCACGGCGCAGTACAGGCTGTGGCTGCCGTCGGGCGCCGGCAGGCTGCCCGAGACGACCACGCTGCCGGCGGGGACGCGGCCGTAGCTCACGCGGCCGCTGGCGCGGTCGTAGATCTTGGTGCTCTGGCCGATGTAGACCCCCATGCTGATGACGGAGTTCTCCTCGACGATGACGCCCTCGACGATCTCGCTGCGCGCGCCGATGAAGCAGTTGTCCTCGATGATGGTGGGGCTGGCCTGCAGCGGCTCGAGCACGCCGCCGATGCCCACGCCGCCCGACAGATGCACGTTCTTGCCGATCTGCGCGCACGAGCCCACGGTGGCCCAGGTGTCGACCATGGTGCCTTCGTCGACGTAGGCGCCGATGTTCACGTAGCTGGGCATCAGCACCACGTTCCTGGCCAGGTAGCTGCCGCGTCGCGCAACGGCCGGCGGCACCACGCGCACGCCGCTGGCCGCCAGCTGCTGCTCGGACAGGTGCGCGAACTTGGTGGGCACCTTGTCGAAGAAACCCAGGTCGCCGGCGCGCATGATCCGGTTGTCGTGCAGCCGGAAACTCAGCAGCACCGCCTTCTTCAGCCACTGGTGGACCTGCCAGTCGCCGACGCCTCGGCGCTCGGCCACGCGCAGCCGGCCGCCGTTGAGCTCGGTGATGACCTGGTCCACCGCCTCGCGCACCTCGGGCGCGTTCAGGGCCGACAGGTCGGCCCGGCTTTCCCAGGCGAGTTCGATCACGGGTTGTAGCGGGCTGCTCATCGAAGGCTTTCGGTGTAGGCGACGATGCGCTCGGCGGCGGCCAGGCAGTCGTCCAGAGGCGCGACCAGCGCCAGGCGGATGCGGCCCCGGCCCGGGTTCGACGGGCTCCGGCCGGGCACGTCGCGCGCCAGCAGGCTGCCGGGAAGCACCGCCACATTGTATTGAGCGAGCAGGCCGCGGGCATAGCCGATGTCGTCGCCGCCGGGCACGCCGGCCCAGAGGTAGAAGCCGGCATCGGGCAGCGCCACGTCCAGCACCGGCGCGAGCCGGGGCGTGAGCTGCGCGAACTTGGCCCGGTACAGGTCGCGGTTGGCCACCACGTGCGCCTCGTCGCCCCAGGCCGCGATGCTGGCGCGCTGCACCAGCCCGCCCATCGCGCTGCCGTGGTAGGTGCGGTAGAGCAGGAAGGCCTTGAGCAGGCGGCGGTCGCCGGCGGCGAAGCCGGCGCGCAGCCCGGGCACGTTGCTGCGCTTGGACAGGCTGGTCAGCGCGACGAGGTTGCGGAAGTCGTCGCGCCCCAGGGCGCGCGCGGCCTGCAGCGAGCCCAGCGGCGGCTCGTCGCGGACGTAGATCTCGGAATAGCACTCGTCGCTGGCGATCACGAAGCCGTGGCGGTCGCTCAGCTCGAACAGCTGCCGCCATTCGGCCAGCGACATCACGGCGCCGGTGGGGTTGCCGGGCGAGCACACGTACAGCAGCTGGGTGCGGGCCCAGGTGGCGGCGTCGACCGCCTCCCAGTCGGGCGCGTAGGCGCTCCGCCCCGAGGCCGCGCCGTGGTTGGGCACGAAGGCCGTCTCGGCACCCGCCAGCAGCGCCGCGCCCTCGTAGATCTGGTAGAAGGGATTGGGGCAGAGCACGGTGGCGCCGGGCCGCGTGGGGTCCACCACGGTCTGCGCCAGCGCGAACAGGGCCTCGCGCGAGCCGTTCACCGGCAGCACCTCGGCGGCCGGGTCCAGGCTCACGCCGTAGCGGCGCTGCACCCAGCCCGCGATGGCCTCGCGCAGCGCCGGCTCGCCGATCGTGGCCGGGTAGTTCGACAGCGTCGGCAGTGCCCGCAGCAAGGCCTGCTCGATCAGGGCCGGCGTGGCGTGCCGCGGCTCGCCGATGCCCAGCCCGACGGGCTCGAAGGCGGGGTTCGGGACGATGTCGCGCGTGAGCTCGCGCCAGCGCTCGAAAGGGTAGGGGTGCAGTCGCGCCAGCCGCGGATTCATCGCACGATTATCCCGGAGCGGCCCGGCGCGGGCGCGTGCCGGCCGCAGGGGCACTCAGGCCGGTGCGCGCGCCAGCCGGAACGCGGCCACCACCTCGACCAGCTGGCGCGCCTGCTCGCGCAGGCTCTCGGCCGCGGCGGCGCTTTGCTCCACCAGCGCGGCATTCTGCTGCGTGGTCTGGTCCATCTGCGACACAGCCTGGCCGACTTCGGTCACGCTGGCGCTCTGGCCGGCGCTGGCAACGCTGATCTCGCCCACGATGGCGCTCACGCGGCCGATCGCGGCCACCACCTCGGTCATCGTCGCGCCGGCCTGGTCGACCAGGGTCGTGCCCTGCTCGACGCGCTCCACGCTGGCGGCGATCAGGGCCTTGATCTCGCGCGCCGCCTCGGCCGAGCGTCGGGCCAGGCTGCGCACCTCGCTGGCCACGACGGCGAAGCCGCGCCCCTGCTCGCCGGCGCGTGCCGCCTCGACGGCGGCATTCAACGCCAGGATGTTGGTCTGGAAGGCGATGCCGTCGATCGTGCCGATGATGTCGCCGATGCGGCGCGAGCTCTCGTGGATACCGCGCATGTGGGTGACCACGCGCGAGACCACCTCGCCGCCACGCTGCGCCACGGTACTGGCGTTCTGCGCCATGCGGTCGGCCTGACGCGCATGCTCGGCGTTCTGGCGTACCGTCGAGCCCAGCTGCTCCATCGATGCGGCGGTCTGCTGCAGCGCGCTGGCCTGCTGTTCGGTGCGGCCCGACAGGTCGCTGTTGCCCTGCGCGATCTCCTGGCTGGCGCTGGCCACCCGCTCGGAGCCCTGGCGCACCGTGGCCACCACCTGCGTCAGGCTGGCCTGCATGTGCTGCAGGCGCGCCATCAGGCTGCCTGTGTCGCCGGCGCCAAGTCGGATGGGCGTGCTCAGGTCGCCCTCGGCGACGGCGCGCGCCACCGCGGCCGCGGTGCCCGGCTCGCCGCCCAGCTGCGCCAGCAGTCCGCGCGCCACCAGTGCGGCGAGCGCGGCGCCCAGCACCAGGGCGCAAGCCAGCAGACCCAGGGTCCAGGCCCGCGCCTGGCGGTAGACGGCCGAGGCCCGGGCTGCGGCCGCCCGCCCGCTGTCGAAGCTGAACTGACTGAGCTTGTCGATCGCCAGCACCGTATCGTCCAGCGACATCTTGCCGGCGCCGTCGCCGATGTCGCGCGCGTCGTCGACCTTGCCGGCACGGCTGAGCGCCACCACCTTGCGCGTCACCGCCTGCAGCTCCTGCCAGTGCCCGGCGACGGCCCGGGCCAGGGCCTGCTCCTGCGCGCTGCGGGCCAGCCGGTCGTACCCGCCCAGCGCCGCCGCCGCGCGGGCCGCCACCTCCTTCATCTTGTCCTCGTACTCGTCGCGATAGCTGTCGTCGCTGGCGTTGGCGTCCTTGACCTGCAGGTCGCGAAAGGCCAGCACCTCCGCCCGCGCCACGCCCAGGAAGCGCAGGCTGGGCAGCTGGTACTCGGCCAGGTCGCGCGTGGACTGCTCGACCTGGGCCATGCTCCACAGCGCCGCCGCGCCCAGCGCAAAGGTCAGGCCGAGCAGGGTGGCGAAGGCCAGTGTCAGGCGCGTGCCGATGCGCAGGCGGTTCAGCACTCTGACGGCACGGAGGATCCGGTTCATCGACAGCTCCTGTAGGCGTGCCGGGCGGCTACTTCTTGTAGCCGACGTAGGTCACGCCGATCAGCTGGCCGCTGGCATCCTTGATGGGGTTGTAGCAGGCGTCGAAGGCCGTGCCCAGGACGTCGACCACGCCGCAGTAGGCCTGGCCCTGGTGCAGCGCGTCGTAGGCCTTGGCATGGGCCAGCTTGGTGCCCACGCCGCGCTTGCCTTCGGGCGTGAGCACGTTGGTGCTGACGCGCACGAATTCGTCGCCGTCCTTGACGAACACAGTGGCGGTGGCGCCAGTGTTGCGCTTGATGTCGTCGACGACGTCGTAGTTGCCGTTGATCTTGCGCGGGCCGAAATAGATGGCGGCCACCTCGGTCTCGCCCGCCTTGGCCTTGCCCTCCAGGCGCGGCGCGCCGATCTTGGCCAGTCGCGCATCGAGGTCGGCGATGGTGGTCTTGGCGTCGCTGGCATGGGCACTGCCCAGCCCCGACAGCAGCAGGGCGATGCCCAGGCCGAGAAGCTTGTACATGGTGGGTTCTCCGGAGAGTTGAAACGCTGCCCGGACTTCGGCGCCCAGCGCCGAATCTGTAGCGCCCGTCGCGCTTCTACAGCCGGCCCGTGCAGCCTGCCACGCCGCAGCGGCAGGCGAGCCGGCCTTCGTGGTGCGTGGGGCCGTAGTGGACCGTGATTTCTTCCCCCGGGGCGATGTCGCGCAAGGCATAGAACTCGACCCGCCCCTGGCGGATGCACAGCCGGGCGTTCGGGCGGCAGCTGTGGTTGGTGTAGCGCATCGGGTCGGCCGAGCGGCTGAAGTCGATCGCCCGCCGCGCCGACAGCTCGACGATCATGATGCGCTGGCTGCGCGTGGCGCGGATGCGGGCCTCGGCCACGCTGATGCTCTCGCCGCGAATCTCGCCGATCTTGCGTCGGCCCGGCACCGGCTCGGCGGCGAAGGCGCCCTGGCCGTCGATGGCGCTGGGCCGCACCTCGACGGCGTACTTCTGGTACGCCGGCCGCGGTGTCGGGATCGCGCCGTTCACGCGGCCGGCAGCTCGACCTTGAACGCCGGCTTCCAGCCCCGCTTGCGGTGCTCGGCGGTGACGAAGGTGCGGATGCCGCCGCGCACGTACCAGTCGGCGTGGATGCGCACGAAGCGCGGCCCGATCGTGGCCACCAGGTCGGACAGGATGGTGTTGGTGACCTTCTCGTGGAAGGCCCCTTCGTTGCGGTAGCTCCAGAAGTACGTCTTCAGGCTCTTGAGCTCGACGCAGAGCCGGTCGGCCACGATCTCGATCGTGAAGTGCGCGAAGTCGGGCTGGCCGGTGAGCGGGCACAGGCAGGTGAATTCGGGCACGTCGAAGCGGATCACGTAATCGCGCTCGGGCGCCGGGTTGGGGAAGACCTGCAGTTCGCGGCTGGGGGCGCTGGGCGGCACCGCCGGGCGGGCGCGCTGGCGCGGCGCGGCGGAGGTCTGGAGCGGGGTTCGGGCCATGGTCGGGGGCGGTTCGGGCGGGCAATCGGCGAGGGCCGCGATGCTATCATCCCGGCCGTGTTGCGCTCCCGAAAAGAGCGCATTTTTTCATTCAAATCAAGCACTTGCGCGTGCCGGCGAAGATTGCCGGCGGTGCCGCCCCCGATGCGCCTCACCCAGATCAAGCTCGCCGGCTTCAAGTCCTTTGCCGAGCCGACCACGTTCCAGCTGCCGGGGCAGCTGGTGGGCGTGGTCGGCCCCAACGGCTGCGGCAAGAGCAACATCATGGACGCCGTGCGCTGGGTGCTGGGCGAGAGCAAGGCCAGCGAGCTGCGCGGCGAGAGCATGCAGGACGTGATCTTCAACGGCAGCGGCCAGCGCAAGCCCGCCAGCCGGGCGAGCGTGGAGCTGGTGTTCGACAACACCCTGGCGCGTGCCGGCGGGCAGTGGAACAGCTTCGCCGAGATTGCCGTCAAGCGCGTGCTCACGCGCGACGGCAGCAGCAGCTACCACATCAACAACCAGCCCGTGCGCCGGCGCGACGTGCAGGACGTGTTCCTGGGCACCGGCCTGGGCCCGCGCGCCTACGCGATCATCGGCCAGGGCACGATCAGCCGCATCATCGAGAGCCGGCCCGAGGAGCTGCGGCTGTTCCTCGAAGAGGCGGCCGGAGTGAGCAAGTACAAGGAACGCCGCCGCGAGACGGAGAACCGGCTCAAGGACACGCGCGAGAACCTGACCCGCGTCGAGGACATCCTGCGCGAGCTGAACGGCAACCTCGAGAAGCTCGAGGCCCAGGCCCAGGTGGCCGAGACCTACCGCCGGCTGCAGGACGAGGGCACGCTGAAGCTGCACCAGCTGTGGTTCCTGAAGCACCGCGACGCGGCCAGCGAGGAGGCGCGCGTCCAGGCCGCGGCGGCCGAGGCCACCAACGCGCTGGAGGCGCGCGTGGCCGAGCTGCGCCATGCCGAGGCCGAGCTCGAGCGCATCCGCCAGGCCCATTACGCCGCCAACGACGAGCTGCACGCCAGGCAGGGCCTGCTCGGCGAGGCGGCGCTGGAGGTCAGCCGGCTCGAGGAGCGCATCCGCTACGTGGTCGAGGGCCGCCAGCGGGCCCAGGCCCGGCTGGCCGAGCTGCAGGCGCAGAACGCGCAATGGGCCGAACGCCAGCAGGCGGCGGGGGTCGAGCTGGACGAGATCGCGCTGCAGATCGAGGCCGCCGACGAGCAGGCCGGCGTGCTGGCCGCGCAGGCCGAGGAGCAGGGCCTGGAGCTGCCGACGCTGGACGACGCGCTGCGCGCCGCGCAGGCCGCCAGCAACGCCCAGCGCCAGGCCGTCGCCCAGGTGCAGCAGCAGATCCAGGTGCTGGCGGCCGAGAGCCGCAGCATCGAGGAGCAGTCGCGCGCGCTGCGGGGCCGGCGCGAGCGCATGGCCGGCGAGCGCGCGGGTCTGCAGGCGCCCGACCTCGCGCGCATCGAGCAGCTGCAGGCGCAGGAGGCGGCCGCGAACGAGGCGCGCGAGACCGCTGACGCGCGCCTGCACGAGCTGTCGGAGCAGGTGCCCGAGCTCGACGAGCGGCGCCGGGCGGCGCAGGCCGCGGTCAACACCGAGTCGGCGCGGCTGGCCGACATCGGTGCCCGGCTCGAGGCGCTGCGGGCGCTGCAGCAGAAGGTGCAGACCGAAGGCAAGCTCAAGCCCTGGCTCGATCGGCACGGCCTGGCCGGCCTGCAGGGCCTGTGGACCCAGGTCCACATCGAGGCGGGCTGGGAGACGGCGCTGGAGGCGGCGTTGCGCGAGCGCCTGAATGCGCTGGCCGTCGGCCGGCTCGACAACGTGCGCGCCTTCGCCGCCGACGCGCCGCCGGCCAAGCTGGCGTTCTATGCGCTGCCGACAGGGGCGTTGGCGAATAGGCACCAGACGCTGCCGCGCCTGAGCGAGCGGCTGCGCCTGGCGAATGTTCACGAGACGGCCGGCCTGCAGGCGCTGCTGTCCGACTGGCTCGAAGGCGTCTACACCGCGGCCTCGATCGACGAGGCGCTGGCGGAGCGCGGCCGGCTCACCCACGGCGAAGTCATCATGACCCGCGAAGGCCATGCGGTGAGCCAGTTCGCCGTGGCCTTCTACGCCCCCGATTCCGAGCAGGCCGGGATGCTGGCGCGGGCGCAGGAGATCGAGAACCTGGACCGCCAGCAGCGCGCGCAGGCGCTGATCGCCGACGAGGCCCGGAGCGCCTCGGTGCGCCTGGAGGCCGCCTACACGGAGGCCGCGCAGTCGCTGCAGACGGCGCGGCGCGAGGCCGCCGAGGCGCAGACCCGCGCCCACGCCCTGCATGTCGAGCTGCTGCGCCTGACGCAGCAGGCCGAGGCCGCCAGCGCCCGGCGCGAGCAGCTCGCCGACGAGCTGGCCGAGATCGATGCCCAGCTCGAGGCGCTGCAGGAGCGCCGCGCCACCGGCGAGGGCCGCTTCGAGGAGCTCGATGGCGAGCTCGCGAATGCGCAGGAACGGCATGCCGAGCTCGACGACGCGGTGATCGCCGCCGAGCGGCGGCTGGCCGATGCGCGCGAGCAGCAGCGGGCGCTGGAGCGCCAGGCCCAGGAAGCGCAGTTCCAGGCCCGCGCGCTGGCCGCGCGCCGGGGCGAGCTGCAACGCAGCATCGAGACCGCCGAGGCCCAGGTCGCGGCCAACCGGCAGGCGAGCGAGCAGCTGCAGCGCGAGCTGGGCAGCTTCGACGACGCGGCGGCGCAGTCGGGGCTGCAGGCGGCGCTGGCGCTGAAGCTCGAGCGCGAGCAGGCGCTGGGCCTGGCGCGCAGCAGCTATGACGACCTGAGCGCGCAGCTCAGGCGCGCCGACGAGCAGCGGCTGGGCTTCGAGCGCAGCCTGGCGCCGCTGCGCGAACAGATCACCAAGCTGCAGCTCGAGCTGCAGGCGGCACAGCTCGGCGGCGCCCAGTACCTGGAGCAGCTGGCGGCGGCCGAGGTCGATGTCGAGCGGCTCGCGAAGTCGATCGACGACGGTGGCGTCAAGCTGTGGGGGCTGCAGACCGAGATCGACCGCATCAACAAGGACATCAACGCCCTGGGTGCCGTCAACCTGGCCGCGCTCGACGAGCTGACCAGCGCGCGCGAGCGCAAGACCTTCCTGGACGCCCAGAACGCCGACCTGCAGGAGGCCATCGGCACGCTGGAGGACGCGATCCAGAAGATCGACCTGGAGACGCGCGACCTGCTGGCGTCGACCTTCGAGCAGGTCAACGGCCACTTCGGCCGGATGTTCCCCAGCCTGTTCGGCGGCGGCAACGCGCGGCTGGTGATGACGGGCAGCGAGATCCTGGACGCCGGGGTGCAGGTGATGGCGCAGCCGCCGGGCAAGAAAAACAGCACCATCCACCTGCTCAGCGGCGGCGAGAAGGCACTCACGGCCATCGCACTGGTGTTCGCGATCTTCCAGCTCAACCCGGCGCCGTTCTGCCTGCTCGACGAGGTGGACGCGCCGCTGGACGACGCCAACACCGAGCGCTACCGCAAGCTCGTCACCGAGATGAGCGCGGGCACGCAGTTCCTCTTCATCAGCCACAACAAGATCGCGATGGAGATGGCGCAGCAGCTCATCGGCGTGACGATGCAGGAGCAGGGCGTCAGCCGCATCGTGGCGGTGGACATGCAGGCTGCCGTCAGCCTGGCCGAGGCCGCGTGATGGCGGCCCGGAGCGTTCGGCCATGACCCTGGGCGCCGCGCTCGCACTGCTCGGCCTGCTGGTGCTGGCCGCGCTGGCGCTGCAGGGCTGGTGGAGCACGCGGCGCGCGCAGCCGCGGCGCGGCACCGAGGCCGGGCCCGCGGCCGAGCGCGTGGAGCCGGCGCTGGGCGGCGAGCCGGCGCCGGGCCCGGCCGACGGCGCCGGGTCCGACCCTGCCGGCGCGTTGGCGCCGCGCGCCGGCCTGCGCCGGCTGCCGCGGCTGGATGCGCTGATCGACGCCCTGGTGCCGCTGGTGCTGGAAGCACCGATCAGCGGCGAACACGCGCTGGCGCACCTGCCGCCCAGCCGCCGTGCCGGCAGCAAGCCCTTCTACATCGAGGGCCTGGACGTCGAGACCGGGCAATGGGAGACGCTGGCGCCCGGGCGCCGCTACGGCGAGCTGCAGGCCGGCGTGCAGCTGGCCAGCCGCACCGGGCCGCTGAACGAGATCGAGTACTCCGAGTTCGTGCACAAGGTGCAGGCCTTCGCCGATGCCGTGGGCGCCAGCGCCGACCCGCCCGACATGCTCGAGGTGGTGGCCCGCGCGCGCGAGCTCGACGGCCTGACCAACGGCCTGGACATGCAGCTGGCGATCACGCTGCGCAGCCGCGGCGTGGCCTGGTCGCTGGGCTACCTGCAGCAGGTGGCCGCGCGCCTGGGCTTCGTGCCCGGGCCGGTGCCGGGCCGGCTGGTGCTGCCGGGCCCGGACGAGGCGGCCCCGCCGATGCTGGTGCTGGGCGTGGACCCGCAGGCGGCACTGGCCGACGAGCCCCAGGCGGCGGCGGTGCGGGAATGCGCGCTCGAGCTGGACGTGCCGCAGACACCGGCGGCGGCCGAGCCGTTTCCGGCCTGGCACCGCGCGGCCACCGAGCTGGCGGCCGAGATGGACGCCGACGTCATCGACGGCGCCGGGGTGGCGGTGACGCTGCACGCCTATGCCGGCATCGGCCAGGAGCTGCAGGGCATCTACGGCCAGCTCGACGCGCTGGGCCTGCCCGCCGGCTCGGCCGCGGCGCGGCGGCTGTTCAGCTGAGAACGGCCGCTCGGCCGCCCCGCGCGCCGCAGCGCCGACCCCGTCAGTCCCGGCTCCGCCCCCGTCACCGCCCGGTCAGCGCTGCCCGCGCAGCCAGGCCAGCAGCCGGCTCTGGTTGCCGGCGCCGTGGCGCGCCGCCCGGTGCGTGCGCAGCACGATCAGCCCGCCCTGCAGGTAGATGCCGTTGAGCACGCGCGCCGCACGCTGCGCGTCCATGCCGGGCCAGCGCGCGATATCGGCCAGCGAGGCGATCTCGGCGCGCAGGCGCCGCACCACCGGCTGCAGCGCACCGGCCAGCGTGCTGCCCTCGATGGCGAAGTCGGCCGAGGCGCGGTAGGCGGCACGGCCGGCGATGTCCGTCAGCAGCGCCACGCGCGGCACATGCAGCGCCAGCGCCCACAGCAGCGGCGGCAGCCGGTGGAAGTGCGAGCGGTCGGCCACCGCGCCGGGCATCGCGTAGGCGGGCGGGCGCAGGCCGGGCGGCTCGATCGAGATCAGCTCGAGGTCGCGGCTGTTGGCGGCCAGGGCCTCGAACATGGGCCGCGGCAGGTGGTACAGGTTGTCGCGCGGAAACAGCGTCAGCGGCCAGACGTAGCCGTCCAGGCGCAGCAGCAGCAGAGCGCTTTCGCGCTGCCGCACGCAGGCGGCGATCACCTCCAGCGGGTCGCCGGCGCCGCGGCCGTGCTGCACCCGCGAGAGCTCGGCGTGCAGCGTGGTGGGCAGCATCGTGGTGGCGTCCAGCCGCGCGAAGCCGCTGGTGCCGGTCTCGGCACGCTGGCGTTCGAAGGCGCTGATGCGCCAGAGCGTGGATTCGTCGAAGCTGCGCAGCATGCTCGAGCCTGAGCCGATGGTTCGCCGGGCCGCAGCGGGCGCCTGGCCGGCCGTGATGGTGGCACAACGGGCCGGCGCCGCGGCCCGGGCCCGGCGGGATCAGCCCGCCGGCGCGGCCGCGGCGATGGCCGCCAGCACGGCAGCGGACGGCGCCGACCAGCCGACGATGCCGCCCTGCGCCGTGATCATCGCCAGCGTGGCCTGCTTGTACTCGGGAAAGTAGCTCTCGGTGGCGTCCTCGACCACGAGACAGTCGTAGCCGCGGTCGTTGGCCTCGCGCATGCTGGTCTGCACGCAGACCTCGGTGGTGACGCCCGTGAACAGCAGCTGCGTGATGCCGGCGCCCTGCAGCCGCGCCTGCAGCCCTGCGGGCGGGCAGGTGGCCCAGAACATGCCCTTGCCCGGCTTGTCGACGACCCATTCACCGGCCACCGGCGCCAGCGCCGCGATGATGTCGGCGCCCGGCTCGCCCGCGATCAGCACGCGCCCCATCGGCCCCGGGTCGCCGATGCGCAGCGGCGGCCGGCCCCGCTCGCGCTTGGCCGGCGGGCAGTCGCTCAGGTCGGGGCGGTGGCACTCGCGCGTGTGCAGCACCGGCCAGCCGCGCGCGCGCCAGGCCGCCAGCAAGGCGGCGATGGGGGCGATGGCCGGCTGCAGCCGCGTCACGTCGTTGCCCAGGCTGGCGCCGAAGCCGCCGGGCTCGATGAAATCGCGCTGCATGTCGATGACCACCAGCGCCGCGCGCCCGGGCTCGAGCGCGTAGTCGCAGGGCCGGGCGGCGATCCGGATCATGCGGCGGCCTGCAGCGGCGGCGGGCTCGGGATGCGGCCGTCGCCGGCCGGCACGTCGTGGGCGCCGGGTCCGCCGGGTCCGCCGTGCCTGGCCGGGGCGGCAGCGTCCCCATGGCCTCCCATGTGCGCCCCCAGCGTGCGCCGGTCGGCGCCGCGGGCGTCGCACTCGAACACGATGCGCCCGCCGCTCATCACCACGATGCGGTCCGACAGGTGCAGCAACTCGTCCAGGTCTTCGCTCACCAGCAGCACTGCGGTGCCGCGGTTGCGGGCCGCCACCAGGCGGGCGTGGATCTCGGCCACGGCGGCGAAGTCCAGGCCGAACACGGGGTTCGAGACCAGCAGCAGGTCGGCGGCCTCGGCCAGCTCGCGGGCCAGCACGGCGCGCTGCACGTTGCCGCCCGAGAGCGAGCGCATGGGCGCGCCTGCGCCCTGCGTCTTGATGCCGTACTCGGCGATCAGGCGCCGCGCGCGCTCGGCGATCACGCCCCAGCGCAGCCAGCCCCCGCGCGCCGCGGGGGCGGTGTCGAACACGCGAAGTGCCATGTTGTGGCCCACCGCCAGATCGCCCACGCAGGCGTTGCGCAGCGGCTCCTCGGGCAGGCTGCGCACGCGCAGCCGGCGGTTCTGGGCCCGGGTGGCGTGGAAGCGCTCGCCCGAGACGCGCACCTCGCCGGCGTCGATCGCGCGCTGGCCCACCAGCGCCTCCATCAGCTCGCGCTGGCCGTTGCCCGAGACCCCGGCCACGCCCACGATCTCGCCGCCGGCCACGTTCAAGGCCAGGCCCTGCACGGCGCGCTCGCCGCGGTCGCCCGAGACCCGCAGGTCGCGCACCTGCAGACGCGCCGCCCCGGGTGCGTTGCGTTCACGGATCAAGGGCGCCTGCGCCGCGCTGCGGCCTGCGCCCACCATCGCCGCGGCGAGCCGGTCCGCGCCCACCTCGGCCACGGCGTGGCTGGCCACCAGCGCGCCGCGCCGCAGCACGCTCACGTCGTCGGCATGCTCGGCCACCTCGCGGAACTTGTGCGTGATCATCACCACCGTGCAGTCGCCGGCGTGGGCGCGTGCCTTCAGCAGGCCCAGCACCTCGTCGGCCTCCTGCGGCGTGAGCACCGAGGTGGGCTCGTCCAGGATCAGCAGGCGCGGCCGCAGGTACAGCTGCTTGAGGATCTCGAGCTTCTGCTTCTCGCCCGCCGAGAGGTCCTGCGGCGTGGCATCGAGGTCGAGCTGGAAGGGCGTGGTCTGCAGGAAGGCGCCGAGCTCGGCGCGCACCGCCTTCCAGTCGATGACCGCCGGCAGCCGGCCGCGCGCCAGCAGCAGGTTCTCGGCCACCGTCATGCCCGGCACCACGGTGAAGTGCTGGTACACCATGCCGATGCCGAGCTGGCGGGCGACGGCGGGCGAGTCGACGGCCTGCTCGCGGCCGTCGATCAGCACGCTGCCGGCGTCGGGCGCGACGTAGCCCACGATGCATTTCACCAGCGTGCTCTTGCCGGCGCCGTTCTCGCCCAGCAGCGCGTGCACGGTGCCGGGCCGCACCTTCAGGCTCACGGCGTCCAGCGCGGTGAAGGCGCCGAAGCGCTTGGTGAGCTCGAAGGTCTGCAGGCTCAGCGCGTGCATCGTCATGGCGCCGCCAGGGCATCGATCAGCGCCACCGAATCCGTCACCGCACCGAACACGCCGCCCTGCATCAGCACCATCTTCAGCGCCGCTTCGTGGTTGCCGCGGTCGGTGGCGCCGGTGGCGTCGTCGACCAGCACGCACTCGAAGCCGCGGTCGTTGGCCTCGCGCATCGTGGTGTGCACGCAGACGTCGGTGGTGATGCCCGTGAGCACCAGGTTGCGGATGCCGCGCGTGCGCAGGACGAGCTCGAGGTCGGTGGCGCAAAAGCTGCCCTTGCCGGGCTTGTCGATCACGATCTCGCCGGCCAGCGGCGCCAGCTCGGGGATGATTTCCCAGCCCGGCTCGCCACGCACCAGGATCCGGCCGCAGGGGCCGGCGTCGCCGATCCCGGCGCCGATGCGTTGCGAGCGCCAGCGCTTGTTCGCCGGCAGGTCCGCCAGGTCGGGGCGGTGGCCCTCGCGGGTGTGGATGATGGTGAAGCCGCGCGGCCGCATCGCCGCCAGCAGGGCGGCGATCGGGGCGATCGGCGCCCGTGTCAGGCCGAGGTCGTAGCCCATCTTGTCCACGTAGCCGCCGACGCCGCAGAAGTCGGTCTGCATGTCGATCACGACCAGCGCCGTGTTGGCCGGCCGCAGGTCGCCGTCGAACGGCCAGGGGTAGGGTTGCGCGGCGACGGTGGGCATCGCCTCAGCCCTCGAGCGGATTCGGCTCGGCACCGCGGTAGCTGCGCACCGGCGGCGCGAAGCCGCAGGGCGTGCCGTCGCGCACGGCGACCTGCGCCTCCCAGGGCAGGCGGTAGCGGCCGGCGACCAGGTCGTGCATGTAGGTGTAGGGGCAGTCCTGTGCGCCGCCTTGCACGGCCACGTAGCCGCGGTGCCCGAGCTGGTAGGGGTTGTTCTCGACGCCCCAGCCGGCGCGGGCCTCGCGCACCAGGTCGGGCCGCAGCTCGGCGCTGACGATCTCGTCGGGCCGCGCGCCGCCCTGGGCGATGACGGTGCCGTCGAAGTTGCAGAACATCGCCTCGCCCATGCTGTCGAAGCTGCCGTCGCTGCCGCACAGGCACACGCTGGCGGTGACGGCCAGGTTCTGGAACGCGTTGGCCTGGTTGGTGATCTGCCAGGCGTGGCGGATCGGGGCCGTGTAGCCGGCCGTGCGCAGGATGATCTCGGCGCCCTTGTAGGCCGCCTCGCGCGCCATCTCGGGGAACATGCCGTCGTGGCAGATGATCAGCGCCAGCCGGCTGCCGTTGGGGCCGTCGCACACCGGCACGCCCACGTTGCCGGGCTCCCAGGGCTCGACCGGCACCCAGGGATGGAGCTTGCGGTAGTAGAGCCGGATCGCCCCCTGGTCGTCGATGATGAGGCCGGTGTTGTACGGGTTGCCGGCTGGGTTGGCTTCCATGATGGAGAAGCAGCCCCAGATCCGGTGCGCCACGCAGGCGGCCTTGAACGCCGCGACCTCGGGCCCGTCCAGTGTGACCATCAGCTCGGGGGCGGTGCTCATCGACAGCCCGTGCAGCGCGTACTCGGGGAACACCACCAGGTCCATCGTCGCCAGGTTGCGCCGCGCCTTGCCCACCATCCCGCAGATGCGCTCGGCCTGGGCCGCCAGCTGCGCCGGGGTCTCGACCTGCGGCAGCTGCAGCTGCACCAGACCGACGACGACGCCTTGCGCCGACTTGTTGAGACCGCCCAGACCGCTCATCCGATGACTCCCGGGCGCTTCAGCGCGAGACGCCCAATTCCTGCGGCGCGCCCTTGATGGCGTGGCGCGGCGAGCAGGTCCAGACCAGGATCGCCAGCGTGAGCGCGTAGGGCACGGCGTTGAAGAGGTAGTAGTCGCCCGTCACGCCCACCGACTGCAGGGCCGGCCCCAGCGCCCCGGCGCCGCCGAAAATCAGCGCCGCGAGCAGGCAGCGCAGCGGCCTCCAGCGGGCGAAGATCACCAGCGCCACGGCGATCAGGCCCTGGCCGCTGGACAAACCCTCGTTCCAGCTGCCCGGGTAGTACAGGCTGAGCGATGCGCCGCCCAGCCCGGCGATGAAGCCGCCGGCGGTGGTGGCCGCGATGCGCACCCCGTTGACCGAGGTGCCCAGCGCACGCGCCGCGTCGGACGAATCGCCCACCATGCGCACCAGCAGGCCCCAGCGCGTGTGCATGAGGGCCCAGGCCATGGCGATGGCCAGCGCCACGCCGATCGGAAACAGCGCGTTGATGCGCAGCGCCTCGCGCAACGTGGGCGCGCTGGCCCAGCGGCCGAGTTCGAGCGCCGGCAGCTGGGGCGCCTGCGGCTGGATCAACGGCTTGCCGAGGTAAAAGGCCAGGCCCGTGCCCAGCAGCATCAGCGCGATGCCCATGGCGATGTCGTTGACGCGGGGCAGCGAGCACACCAGGCCGTGCAGCGAAGCCAGCAGCGCGCCGCTGCAGCCTGCGGCCAGCACGCCCAGCCAGGCCGAGCCGGTGAGGTAGGCGCCGCCGAAGCCGGCCATGGCCGAGAACACGAGCACGCCTTCCAGGCCGAGGTTGATGCGGCCCGATTTCTCGGTCAGGCATTCGCCCAGGCTCACGAACAGGAAGGGCGTGCCCACACGCACGGCCCCGCCGAGCACGGCCACCAGGACGTCGGCGGCGGGGGTCATCGGCAGGGCCCGTTCACGCCGCGGCCTTGGCGGTGGGCAGCGGCGCGCGCTGCGGCAGCAGGCTGAAAGGCAGCATGCGGCCGCGCAGGGCCTCGCTGGCCAGGATCAGCACGAAGGCGAAGCCCAGCAGCACCTGCACCGATGCATCGGGCAGGCCCATGCGCCGCTGCAGCAGGCTGCCGGCGGCACCGAAGCCGCCGAACAGGATCGCCACCGGAATGATGGCCAGCGGCTGGTGCCGGGCGACGAAGCTCACCAGGATGCCGGCATATCCCAGGCCCGCGATGAGCGAGGCATTGGCGCTGGTCTGCACCGCGGCCACCTCGATGCCGCCGGCCAGCCCCGCGCAGCCGCCGCCGAGGGCGCAGGCGCTGATGATGAGGCGGTGGGTCGGCAGGCCCACCAGGCGCGCCGCACGGGCGTTGCCGCCGACGATGCGGGTGGCGAAGCCGTGGCTGGAGCAGGCCAGCCACAGCGCGGCCAGCAGGCACAGCAGCACGCCCCAGGCCAGGCCCCAGTGCACGTCGTAGCCGAACATGCCGCCGATCTGCATCGAAGCCGGGATGGGCCGCGTGGAGGGCTTGTTCAGGCTCGCCGGGTCGCGCAGCGGGCCCTCCACCAGGTGCTTGAAGACCGCGATGGCGATGTAGCTCAGCAGCAGGCTGCTGATGGTCTCGTTGACGCCGCGGTACTGGCGCAGCGCGCCGGCCAGGGCCACCCAGGCCGCCCCCACCAGCGCCGCCGCCAGCAGCAGCAGCGCCGTGCCGGCCAGGCCCTGCGGCAGGGGCAGCAGGTAGGGCAGCCCGGCGCAGGCCAGGCCGCCCAGCACCAGCGCGCCTTCGCCGCCGATGACGATCAGCCCGGCGCGCGCCGGCAGTGCCACGGTCAGCGCCGTCAGCATCAGCGGCGCGGCGCGCTGCAGCGTGTTCTGCCACGAGAACGCATCCCCGAAGGCCCCCACGAACAGCAGCATCCAGGCCTGCACCGGACTCTGGCCATGCAGCCCCACCAGCACGCCGAACAGCAGCAGCGCGCCGGCCAGCGCCAGCAGCGGCAGCGCCACCGCCTCGGCCGCGTCGTGCCAGGGCTGGCGGCTCATCGCGCGCCCCCGCCCGGCCGGGGTGTCCGTGCCGCCATGGCCCTAGGCCTTCCCGACCACGCCTTCGACGAGGTAGTTCATGCTCTCGAGCTCGATGTCGGTCTGCTTGTAGACCTTGCCCCTGGGGATGACCACCCGGCCGGTGTTGTCCTTCAACTCGCCGGCGAAGATGTCGAAGCCGCCGGCCAGCATCCGGGCCTTGATGGCGTCGGCGTGCTTGCGCGCGCCCTCGGGCACCATCGCGCCGTAAGGCGAGGTCTTGATGAAGGCCTCCTTCAGTCCGCCGCGCACGAAGTTCGGGTGCGGCTTGCCGGCCTGCGCCGCGTCGATGATGAGCTTGTAGGGCGTGATCCAGTTCCACTCGGCGCCCGTCAGGTAGGCCTGCGGCGCCAGCTTCGCCTGGCTGGCGTGGTAGCCGCAGACGAGCTTGCCGCGCCGCGCCGCGGTCTCCACCACCACCTTGGGGCCGTCCACGTGCATCGTGAACACGTCGGCGCCCTGGTCGGCCAGGCTGTTGGTGGCTTCGGCCTCCTTCACCGGCATCGACCAGTCGCCGGTGAAGATGACCGAGGTGGTGATCTTCGGGTCGACCGAGCGCGCGCCCAGCGTGTAGGCGTTGATGTTGCGCAGCACCTGCGGGATCGGCTTGGCCGCCACGAAGCCCAGCTTCTTGCTCCGGCTCATGTGGCCGGCGATGACGCCGTTGAGGTACTGGCCTTCGTCGATGTAGCCGAAGAAGCTGCCCGTGTTGGGCGGGTCCTGCTTCGTCCACAGGCCGCCGCAGTGGGCGAAGCGCACCGACGGGTTCTTGGCCGCCACCGCCAGCACGTGCGGGCTCCAGTAGCCGAACGAGGTGGCGAAGATGAGCCCCGCGCCGTCCTGCGAGATCATGCCCTGCATGCTCTTCTGCACCGCCTGCGTCTCGGGCACGTTCTCTTCTTCGACGACCTGCAGGCCGGGCATCTTGCGCACCTGCGCCACCGCCTCGGCGTGCGACTGGTTGTAGCCGAAGTCGTCCTTGGCGCCGACGTAGATGGCACCGATGGTCAGCGGCTTCTGCGCCCGCGCCCAGGGCAGCAGCCCGGCGAGCGAGGCGGCCGAGAGTTGCGCCAGGGCGCGGCGGCGGGCGAGGAACAGGGCGTCGGATTCGGTCACGGTCGGCTCCAGGTCGGGATCGGGCTCGAGGGATGGGCGGTACCGGCGCTGGCCGTGCGGACAGACGTTTCGCTTTGGTGCACGCGCTGGTATACCAGTCGGTGTGCAGCAAGAGCCGTGCCTGCCGCCCTGTGGGGCGCGGCGGGCTGCGCCCGGCCGGCGGCGCGGCCCGCTCAGCCGCGCGAGCGGGCCTCGTGCAGCGTGGCCAGGGTGATCTGGCGCACCTCGGCCTTGCTCTGCTCGATGTGGCTGCGCAGCAGCAGCTGGGCCTGGTCGAGCTTGCGCTGCATGACGCAGCGCAGGATCTTGGCGTGCTCGTTGTAGGTGGCCTCGATGCGGTCGGCGCGCGTGAAGTCGAGCCGCCGCACGATGCGGATGCGCTCGGTCACGTCCCAGTGCACACGGGCGATCTCGTCGTTGCCGGCGGCGCGCACCAGCGCGGCGTGGAACTGCTCGTCCAGTGCACCGACCTCGCGCCCGTCGGTCAGGCGCTCGGCCGCCGGCACGAGCCAGATCGCCTTCAGCGCCTCGAGCTCGGGGGCGGGCTCGGTGCGCGCGCACAGCCGCGCCACGCTGGCCGACTCGAGCACCACGCGCAGGTCGTACACCTGCTCCAGCCGCGCGAAATCGATCGGCTGCACGAACCAGCCGCTCTTGCTCTCGACGTCGAGCAGGCCTTCGTTGCGGAGCCTGAACAGGGCCTCGCGCACGGGGGTGCGGCTGACGCCCAGGCGGCTGCCGAGCTCGGCCTCGGAGAAGCGGTCGCCGGGCACGAGCCGGAAGTCGTGCATCTGCGCCTTGAGCTCGGCGTACACCTGCTCGGCGAGGTTGCTGCGTGCGGGCGCGGCACCCGGGCGCGCCAGGGCGGCGGCGGGCTTCACGCCGCGATCAGGCTGACATGCGCGGCCACCACGCGCCAGCCCGGGCGGCCGTCCAGCGGCAGGCGCACCCAGGTCTGGCTCTGGCGGCCGATGCGGGCCTGGCCCGCGCGCCGGTACTCGGTCATCGCGGTGCCGAAGTCGTGACCGAAGGTGGTGATGACGGTGTTTTCGAGCGTGCGCGCCAGGCCCGCGGCGGGGCGCGCGGCGCGGAAGGCGCGGATGGCCTCGATGCCGCGCAGGTTCTCGGCCACGCCGTAGCGCACCGTGAACTCGCTCGGCCAGAACAGCGCATCGAGCTCGTCGATGCGGTTGTCCACCAGGGCCCGCTCGTAGCGGGCGAAGGCGGCCGTCAGCTCGGCATGCACGGCGGGCAGGTTGATGTCCATCACAGCGGGGTGGCGACGGGCGCGCTGCACACGCCCTGGGCTTCGAGGGCGGCGGCCACGCGCAGGCAGAGGTCCTCGCGCCAGGGCGCGGCGATGAGCTGCACGCCGATGGGCAGGTGCGGTGCGGCCGGGTTCAGCCCCCACAGCGGCACCGTGGCCACGGGCAGCCCGATGCAGGAGACGGGCTGCGTGAGCAGGCCCAGGCTGGGCCGCATCGGCAAGCGCCGGCCGGCGAGCTCGAGCCACGCGCTGCCGATGGGCGGCGCGGTGCAGGGCGTGGCCGAGGCGATCAGCACGTCCACCGTCTCGAAGGCGCGCGCCACGCGGCGGGCAAACCAGTGCCGCACGCGCTGGGCCCGCATGACCCAGGCCGCGGGCACCAGCGCGTTGGCCAGGAAGCGGTCGCGCGTGGCGGGGTCGAAGTCGTGGGCGCGGCGGCGCAGGTCGTCCAGGTGCAGCGCGCCGCCTTCGCCGCAGGTGATCAGGAAGGCCGCGGCGCGCGCGCGCTCGACCTCGGGCAGTTCCACCAGGCGCGTGGTGCCCAGCGCCTGCGCCACGTTGTCGACGGCGGCCAGCGCCTCGGGCTGCGCCTGCTCGCGGAACCAGCCGCCGAGCACGGCCACGCGCAGGCCGCCCGCGCCGCGGCCCAGCTGCGCCAGCGTGGGTTCGATGTCGCGCTGGGCGCAGGCGGGGTCGTGCACGTCGGGACCCTGCAGCAGGTCGTAGGCCAGCGCCAGGTCAGCCACGCTGCGCGCGAACGGACCCAGGTGGTCGAGGCTGGCGACGAAGGGGTAGCTGCCGGTGCGCGGCAGGCGGCCGAAGGTGGGCTTCAGGCCGTAGGTGCCGCAGAGCGACGCGGGCACGCGGATCGAGCCGTTGGTGTCCGAGCCCAGCGTCAGCGGCACCTGGCCGGCGGCCACGGCCGCGGCCGAGCCGCCCGACGACCCGCCCGCGACGCGCTGCAGGTCGTGCGGGTTGCGGCAGGGGCCGGCGTGACTGTTCTCGGTGGTGAAGCCGTAGGCGTACTCGTCCATGTTGAGCGCGCCCACCAGCACCGCGCCTTCGGCTTCGAGCCGCCGCACCAGCACCGCGTCGCGCGCGGCGGGCGGCGCGTCGCGCTCGATCTTCGAGCCCGCCAGCGTGGCCAGGCCGGCGACGTCGAACAGGTTCTTCACCGCGAACGGCACGCCGGCCAGCCGCATGCGGGCGCGGCGCGGGCTGGCGTCCACCGCATCGGCGCGCTTGAGCGCACGCTCGGCCAGCACGGCGGTGAAGGCGTTGACGCGCGGGTCGGTGGCGGCGATGCGGTCCAGGCTGGCCTGCACCGCGGCCCGCGCGCTGCCGGCGCCGGTCTGCACCGCCTGCGCGGTGCGGGCGGCGGTCGGCACGGCGGCCGCCGCAGCGGCCGGGCCGCTCACTCGCCGACCTCGGGGCAGACGGGGGTGAACACGCTGCCCGACTCGTCGGCGGCGCCCAGCGGCAGGCCCTGCAGCAGCTCGGCCATCTCGGCGGCCAGGCCGAAGTACAGCGCCACGCCGGCGCGGTATTCGGCGGCGATCTTCAGGCCCAGGGTCTGGGCGGCGGCGTCGATGTAGGCAGCGTGGTCCATGCGAAAGGGGAGGGGTGGACGGGCGCCGGGACGGTGCACCTGGCGGTATACCAGAGCGCGTGCCGAGCGGGAAGCAGGTGGCGTGCCAGGGCCGCGCCGCCAGGCGGCCTCGGCCCGCCGCGCCGGGCTGTCAGCGCAGCGGCTCGCGCAGCAGCATGAACTCTTCGGCGGCGGTCGGGTGCATCGCGATCGTGCGGTCGAAATGGGCCTTGGTGGCGCCCGCGGTCAGTGCCACCGCCAGGCTCTGCACGATCTCGGGCGCGTCGGCGCCGATCATGTGCACGGCCAGCACCCGGTCGTCGGCGGCATCGACCAGCAGCTTCATCCGGGTGCGCTCGGTGCCGCCGACGAAGGCCTGCTTCATGGGCCTGAAATCGGTCTCGAACACCTTCAGCGCGTGGCCATCGGCCCGCGCCTGCGCCTCCGAGGGCCCGACGCTGGCGATCGGCGGCAGCATGAACACGGCGCTGGCCACGCGCGACAGGTCGACCACGCGCGGGGTGCCGCCGAACAGCGAGTCGGCCAGCGCCCGGCCCTCGGCGATGGCCACCGGCGTGAGGTTGCGGCGGTTGGTCACGTCGCCGATGGCGTACACCCCCGGCGCCGTGGTGCGCAGCGTGGGGTCGATGGCGACGGCGCGGCTGGCGTCGATGCGCACGCCCGCGGCCTCCAGGCCCAGGTCGGCCGTGTTCGGCAGCCGCCCGGTGGCGTTGAGCACCCACGGAAACTCGCGCACGCGCTCGTCGCCGAGCTCGAGCAGCAGGCCGCTGGCCAGGCGCTGCACGCGCCGCGGCACCAGGCCCGGGTGCAGTTCCACCCCGGCGGCCTGCAGCTCGGCCGCCGCCGCGGTGCGCAGCATCTCGTCGAAGCCGCGCAGCGGCAGCCGGTCGCGGTAGTACACCGCCACCCGGGCCCCCAGGCGCGCCAGCATGCTGGCGAACTCGACCGCGATGTAGCCGCCGCCGATGACGGCCACCCGGTCGGGGATGTGGTCCAGATCGAGCAGCTCGTCGCTGGTGGCGCAGGCCTCGATGCCGGGGATGCTGTCGCGCACCGGCGCGCCGCCGGTGGCCAGCAGGATGTGCGGGGCCTGCAGCAGCCGCTCGCCCACGCGCACCTGCCCCGGCCCGGCCAGCCGGCCCCGGCCTTCGATCAGCGTCACGCCGCTGCCGGCCAGCATGCTGCGGTACACGCCCTCCAGCCGCGCCGTCTCGGCGGCCTTGGCCGCTGCCCAGCGCGCCATCTCGAAGTGCGGCGCGGCCACGCTCCAGCCGTAGCCGCGGGCCTCGGCGAAGGCGTCGCCGAACTGCGCCGCGTACATCAGCAGCTTCTTGGGCACGCAGCCGCGCAGCACGCAGGTGCCGCCGACGCGGCCGGCCTCGACGATGGCCACGCGCGCGCCGTGCAGCGCCGCCCGGCGCGAGGCCGCCACGCCGCCGGAGCCGGCGCCCAGGGTGATGAGGTCGTAGCGGTCGGTCATGGGCGGGCTGGCCGGGGCGGCCGGGGTGGATAGGCAGCGGGGCTGCGGGGTGCGGGGCTGCCACACAATGTCGCGCATGGCTGCCGAAGATTACGCGACCCGCGCCGCCGCGCTGCGGGCGCAGCTGCAACACCATGCGCACCGCTACTACGTGCTCGACGACCCCGAGCTGCCCGACGCCGAGTACGACCGCCTGTACGCCGCGCTGCAGGCGCTGGAGGCCGCGCACCCCGAGCTGCGCACCCCCGATTCGCCCACCCAGCGCGTGATCGGGCAGGTGCTGGAGGGCTTTGCGCCGGTGCGCCATGCGGTGCCCATGCTGAGCATCCGCACCGAGACCGACACCACGGCCGCCGGCGCGCTGGCCTTCGACGAGCGCGTGCGGCGCGAGCTCGAGCTGCCGGCCGACGCGCCGCCGCTGGCCTACGCGGCCGAGCTGAAGTTCGACGGCCTGGCGATCAGCCTGCGCTACGAGCAGGGCGTGCTGGTGCAGGCCGCCACGCGCGGCGACAGCGAGACGGGCGAGGACGTGACGCAGAACGTGCGCACCATCGGCCAGATCCCGCTGCGGCTGTTGGGTGGCGCGCCGGCCTTGATCGAGATCCGCGGCGAGGCCTACATGCGGCGCGACGATTTCGAGCGCCTCAACGAGCGCCAGCGTGCGAAGGGCGGCAAGACCTTCATCAACCCGCGCAACACGGCGGCCGGCGCCATCCGCCAGCTCGACCCGAAGGCCCTGGCCGACAAGAGGCTGAGCTTCTACGCCTACGGCCTGGGCGAGACGCGCGGCTGGGACCAGCCCGCCACGCACAGCGGCACCCTCGACGCCATCGCGGCCTTCGGCGTGCCGGTGAATGCCCTGCGCCGCGTGGTGCAGGGCGCGGCGGGGCTGGTGGACTTCCACCAGGCCGTGGCGGCGCAGCGCGACGCGCTGCCTTTCGACATCGACGGCGTGGTCTACAAGGTGGATTCGATCGCCCTGCAGCGCCGGCTGGGCTACGTCACGCGCGAGCCGCGCTGGGCGGTGGCGCACAAGTTCCCGGCGCAGGAGCAGGTGACGCGGCTGAACGGCATCGAGGTGCAGGTGGGCCGCACGGGCAAGCTCACGCCGGTGGCCAAGCTCGAGCCGGTGTTCGTGGGCGGCACCACGGTCAGCAACGCCACGCTGCACAACCTGTTCGAGCTGCGGCGCAAGGGCGTGCGCGTGGGCGACCGCGTGATCGTGCGCCGCGCCGGCGACGTGATCCCCGAGGTCGTGGGCCGCCTGCCGGGCGCACGGGCGGCTTACGTGCCCAATTTCCGCATGCCGCCGGCCTGCCCGGTGTGCGGCAGCCGCGTGCTGCGCGAGCAGGGCGGCATCGAGCACCGCTGCACCGGCGGCCTGTTCTGTGCCGCCCAGCGCAAGCAGGCGATCCTGCACTTCGCGGGCCGCCGCGCGATGGACATCGAGGGCCTGGGCGAGCGGCTGGTCGACCAGCTGGTGGACGGCGGCCTGGTGCGCAGCCTGCCCGAGCTGTACGCGCTGAGCGTCGAGCAGCTGGCGGGCCTGGACCGCATGGCCGACAGGAGCGCGGCCAACCTGGTGGCGGCGCTGGCGCGCAGCAAGAGCACGACCCTGGCGCGCTTTCTCTACGCGCTGGGCATCCGGCAGGTGGGCGAGGCGACGGCCAAGGATCTGGCGCGGCATTTCGGCGCGCTGGACCGCATCGCCGCGGCCGCCGCCGAGGCCTTGCTCGAGGTGAACGACATCGGCCCGGTGGTGGCGCAGAGCGTGCAGGCCTTCTTCGCCCAGCCGCACAATCTGGAGGTCATTGCCGCCCTGCGCGCGGCCGGCATCCAGTGGCCCGAGCACGCGGGCGCCGGGCGCACCGGGGCCGCGCCGGGCCCGCTGGCGGGGCGCACGCTGGTGCTCACGGGCAGCCTGCCCACGCTGTCGCGCGACGAGGCCAAGGCGCTGATCGAGGCCGCCGGCGCCAAGGTCAGCGGCGCGGTGTCGAAGAAGACCGACTACGTGGTGGCCGGCAGCGAGGCCGGCAGCAAGCTCGACCGCGCGCGCGCTCTGGGCGTGGCGGTGCTCGACGAGGCCGGCCTGCGGGCGCTGCTGCATGGCGCCGGCTGATCGAGCCCCTACCGCCGCCGCCGTCCCGGTGCTGCGGCTGGCGCTGCTGGGCGGCGAATCCAGCGGCAAGACCTCGCTGGCGCTGGCGCTGGCGGCCGCGCTGCGCACCGCCTGGGTGCCCGAATACGGCCGCGAGCTGTGGGAGCGCGTGCGCCACACGCTGGGCGTGGACGAGCTGCTGCAGGTGGCGCGCACCCAGATCGACCGCGAGGAAGCCGCGCTGGCCCGGCTGGGGCCGCAGCCGCGCGGCACCTGGCTGGTCTGCGACACCACGCCGCTGACCACGCTGCAGTACTGCGTGTACGACCACGGGAGCGCGCCGCCCGCGCTGGAGGCGATGGCGCGCCGGCCCTACGACGCGATCGTGGTGTGCGAGCCCGACTTCGATTTCGTGCAGGACGGCGCGCGCCGGGATGCCGCCTTCCGCGCCGCGCAGCATGCCTGGACGCTGGCGCAGCTGCACCGCTTCGGCATGGACTGGCTGAGCGTGGGCGGCAGCCTGGCCCGGCGCCTGGACGCGGTCATCGCGCACCTGCAGGCGCGGGTGGGCCGGGCCGCGGACAATCAGGCGCCTGAGCAACTTCACGGGTAGGCGGCATGACGGTGCGGGAGATACTGAAGATGGGCGATCAGCGGCTGCTGCGCGTGGCGGCCCCGGTGCGCGAGTTCGGCACGCCGGCGCTGCAGGCGCTGATCGCGGACATGTTCGAGACCATGGCCGCGGCCAACGGCGCCGGCCTGGCCGCGCCGCAGATCGGCGTCGACCTGCAGCTGGTGATCTTCGGCTTCACGCGCAACGAGCGCTACCCCGAGGCGCCGCCGGTGCCGCCCACGGTGCTGATCAACCCGGCCATCACGCCGCTGGACGACGAGCAGGTCACCGGCTGGGAAGGCTGTCTCTCGGTGCCCGGGCTGCGCGGCGTGGTGCCGCGCTGGGCGCGCATTCGCTACAGCGGCTTCGACGCCCAGGGTCAGCCCATCGAGCGCGAGGCCGAGGGCTTCCACGCCCGCGTCGTGCAGCACGAGTGCGACCACCTCGTCGGCCGCCTGTACCCCACGCGCATGACCGACCTGACGCAGTTCGGATACACCAGCGTGCTGTTTCCCGAGCTCGACCCGCAGAGCGACGACTGAGCCAGGGCGGGTGCGACCGACACGGGCTGACGGTTTGTCCTGTCGTCCGCCATCCGCGCGGCCGCGTTGAAGGGCCATGAACATGGATCGAAGCGCCGTGCGCCCAGGCATGAGGTGGATGCCGATGCCGGGGGCACGGCGGCTGGCCCAGGGGCTGGCCGCGCTGCTGCTGGCGTTGGTGGCGGCTTGGGCGGCGCCGCAGGCCCGGGCCGATGACGACCCGCCGGGCCGCGTCGGCCGCCTGGCCGACCTGCGCGGCCATGTCTGGCGCTACGACGCCGAGCAGGGCGCCTGGGTGGCCGCCAACCCGAACCACCCGCTCACCGGCGGCGACCGCCTGGCCACCGACGGCGATGCGCGGGCCGAGCTGCGCGTGGGCTCGACCACGCTGCGCCTGGGCGCCGGCAGCGAGCTGGCGGTGCGGCGCCTGGACGATGCGCGGCTGAGCTTCGAGCTGCGCCGCGGCGAGCTGGCGCTGCGCGTGCGCTCGCACGAGGCCGCTGTCGAGGCCGACATCGTCACCCGCGAGGTGCGGCTGCAGCCGCTGCGCAGCGGCCTGTACCGGGTCGACCGCATCGACGACAGCACCTACGCCGGCACCTGGACCGGCGCGCTGCGCGTGGGGCAGGGGGACGAGGCCTTCACCGTGGGCGCCGGGCAGCGCGTGGAGGTGTGGCGCGACGGCCCGGGCGGTGCGCTGCAGAGCCAGGACGATGCACTGCCGCACGACGGCTTCGCGGCCTGGGTGGCCCGCGCCGAGGCCGACGACACGCGCCTCGTGGCCTACCGCTACGTCTCGCCCGAGATGACCGGCGCCGAAGACCTGGACGCCTACGGGCAGTGGCAGCAGCTGCCCGACGTCGGGCCGGTCTGGGTACCGACCGGCGTGCCGACCGGCTGGGCGCCGTACCGCTACGGCCATTGGGCCTGGGTGGCGCCCTGGGGCTGGACCTGGATCGACGATGCACCCTGGGGCTTTGCGCCTTTCCACTACGGCCGCTGGCTGGTCTGGGGCGGGCGCTGGTGCTGGTCGCCCGGGGCCTACCGCCGCCAGCCGGTGTACGCGCCGGCGCTGGTGGCCTGGGTCGGCGGCGGGGGCTTCAGCGTCTCGATCGGCGCCCGGCCGTTGCTGCCGGCGGTGGGCTGGGTGCCGCTGGCGCCGCGCGAGGTCTTCGTGCCGTACTACCGCGCCAGCCGCGACTACGACGACCGCGTCAACCACCGGCCGCGCGGCGGCCCGCCGCCGGAGCCGCCGCCGGCCTACCGCAACCAGGACGTGCCCGGTGCGGTGACGGTGGTGCCCCGACAGGTCATCGAGCAACAGCAGCCGGTGGCCCCGGGCTGGATGCGCGACGTGGCGCCGGTGCGGCCAGGCCGGCCCGAGCGCGGCTTCGCGCCCGTACCGCCCCCGCCGCCGCCGCGCGCGGCGCCCCCGGCACCCCGGGCGCAGCCCGTGCCGCCGCCGCCCGAAGCGCGTGGTGATTGGCGCCGCGCCCAGCCCATCCGGCCGCCGCCGGCCTTCGTGCAGCGGCCCGAGGCGGTGCCCGTGCCGGTGCCGGTGCCCGAGGTTCGCCGCGGCCGGCCCGAGATGCCGCCGCCACCCGCGGCGATGCCCACACCGCAAATCGAGCGGCGCGTCGATCCGCGCGGGGAGCCGCGCATCGAACCCCGGTTCGACGCCCGCCGGCTGGCGCCGATGCCGATGCCCGCCGCCGCGCCCGTCTTCGAGCGCGAGCGGCCCGCGCCGCCGGCCCCGGCGCCACGGGTTGCGGCGCCACCACCGCCCGCGCCTGCGGCGCCCCCGCCGCCACGGCCGCTGCCCTCACCGCCACCGCCACCGCCACCCGTCGTGGTGAGGCCGCCGCCGGCAACCGAGCGCCCGCCTCGGCATCCGCCCGAAGAACAGCGTCGCATCCCCGAGCCAGGCGTGAGGCCCAGCCAGCGCGAGTAGCGCCGGCTCGGCCGAGCAGCCGCTCAGCGCAGCAGCGGCCTCAGGACCGGCCAGACGTTGGCCAGGATGCGCGGATGGGCTTCGGCCCGGGGGTGGAGGCCGTCGGCCTGGAACAGGGCGCGGGCATCCGGCACGTCGGCCACGCCGTGCAGCAGGAACGGCACCAGCGCCGCATGCTCGGCCCGCGCCACCTGCCCGAACAGCGCCATGAAGTCGTCGGCGTAGCGGCGGCCGTAGTTGGGTGGCACCGCCATGCCGACCACCACCACCTTGGCGCCGGCGCGCTGGGCGTCCACCACCATCGCCTTCAGGTTGGCCTCGGTCATCGTCAGCGGCAGGCCGCGCAGCGCGTCGTTCGCGCCCAGCTCGATGATCACCACCGTGGGATGGTGCGCCTGCAGCAGCGCCGGCAGGCGCGCGCGGCCGCCCGAGGTGGTCTCGCCGCTGATGCTGGCGTTGACGACCGCGGCGTGCAGGCCGTCGCGGGCCATTCGCTGCGCCAGCAGCGCCACCCAGCCGGTGCCGCGCGCCAGACCGTATTCGGCCGACAGGCTGTCGCCCAGCACCAGCACGGCAGGCGACGGTGCCGCCGGCCTGGCGGCGAGCGCGCGGGCCGTGGCCGGCGCGCACGGAGCGCCCGCCAACACGGCCGACACGAAGAGGGCGCTACAGTGGCCCGCAAGGACGCGCCGCGTCGCCGAGAAACCCTGGATGTCCGAAACCCTCATCGATGTACAGCGCATCAGCAAGCAGGTGCGCGATGCCACCGGCGTGCTGACCATTCTCCACGAGATCGACTTCGCGCTGCGGCCGCGCGAGTCGGTCGCCATCGTCGGCGCCTCGGGCTCGGGCAAGAGCACCTTGCTCGGGATCCTGGCCGGGCTCGACGTGCCGACCTCGGGCACGGTGCGCGTGGCGGGCACCGACCTGTTCGCGCTCGACGAGGACGCCCGCGCCGCGCTGCGCGCCCGGCAGATGGGCTTCGTGTTCCAGAGCTTCCAGCTGCTGGGCAACCTGAACGCGCTCGAGAACGTGATGCTGCCGCTCGAGTTGATGGGCCGGCGCGACGCCCGCGCCGCGGCCACCGAGATGCTGCGCCGCGTCGGCCTGGGCGAGCGCCTGGGCCACTACCCCAAGGTGCTGTCGGGCGGCGAGCAGCAGCGGGTGGCGCTGGCGCGGGCCTTCGTCGTCAGGCCGGCCCTGCTGCTGGCCGACGAGCCCACGGGCAGCCTCGACTTCGCCACCGGCGAGACGGTGATGGCGCTGATGTTCGAGCTCAACCGCGAGGTCGGCACCACGCTCGTGCTGGTGACGCACGACCCGGCCATCGCCGCGCGCTGCGACCGCCTGTTGCGCATCGAGGCCGGTCGGCTGGTCGGCGAGCCGGTCGCGTGACCTGATCCGCGCCGCTACAGCCCCAGCCGCGCCAGCTCGCCGCGGCCCTGGCGCACCAGGACGGCGTCGCCGCCGCTGAGGTCGACCACGGTGGTCGGCGCACGCGGGCAGGCGCCCGCATCCACCACCGCCTGCAGCACCTTCGGGAAGCGCTCGCAGATCTCGCCCGCGTCGTTCAGCGGCTCGGTCTCGCCGGGGGCGATCAGCGTGGTGGCCAGCAAGGGGGCGCCGAACAGCGCCAGCAGCGCCTGCGTGACCTTGTGGTCGGGCACGCGCAGGCCGATCGTGCGCCGCGAAGGGTGCGACAGGCGGCGCGGCACTTCCTTCGTGGCTTCGAGGATGTAGGTGTACGGCCCCGGCGTGCCCAGCTTCAGCAGCCGGTACTGGCGGTTGTCCACGCGCGCGTAGCTGGCCAGCTCGCTCAGGTCGCGGCACAGCAGCGTGAGGTGGTGCTTGTCGTCGACTTCGCGGATGCGGCGCAGCGCCTCGGCGGCGGCCTTGTCGTCGAGCCGGCAGACCAGGGCGTAGCTCGAGTCGGTGGGCACGGCGGCAATGCCGCCTTCGTGCAGGATCTCGGCCGCCCGCTTCAGCAGCCGGGGCTGCGGGTTCTGCGGGTGGACTTCGAGCCGCTGCGCCACGCCGACTCAGGCCACGGCGACCGGAATGCCGCCGATCCTGGCCTGCCACTCGCGCGGGCCGGTGGTGTGCACGCTGGTGCCCAGCGCATCCACGGCCACCGTCACCGGCATGTCGCGCACGTCGAACTCGTAGATCGCCTCCATGCCCAGATCGGCGAACGCCAGCACCCGGGCCCCCTTGATGGCCTTGGCGACCAGGTACGCCGCGCCGCCCACCGCCATCAGGTACGCACTCTTGTGCTTCCGGATGGCCTCGATGGCGACCGGCCCGCGCTCGGCCTTGCCGATCATGCTGATCAGTCCGGTCTGCGCCAGCATCATCTCGGTGAACTTGTCCATCCGCGTCGCCGTGGTGGGGCCGGCCGGGCCGACGACCTCGTCGCGCACCGGGTCCACCGGGCCGACGTAGTAGATGACGCGGTTGGTGAAGTCCACCGGCAGCTTTTCGCCCCGGGCCAGCATCTCCTGGATGCGCTTGTGGGCGGCGTCGCGGCCGGTGAGCATCTTGCCCGACAGCAGCAGCGTCTGGCCCGGCTGCCAGCTCGCCACCTCGGCCGGCGTGAGCGTGTCCAGGTCGACCTTGCGGCTTTTCACGTAGTCGGGCGTCCAGTGCACGTCGGGCCACAGGTCCAGGCTCGGCGGCTCGAGGTAGGCCGGGCCCGATCCGTCGAGCACGAAATGCGCGTGCCGGGTGGCGGCGCAGTTCGGGACCATGCCCACCGGCTTGCCGGCCGCATGCGTGGGGTGGGTGGCGATCTTGACGTCGAGCACCGTGGTCAGCCCGCCCAGGCCCTGGGCGCCGATGCCCAGGGCGTTGACCTTCTCGTAGAGCTCGATGCGCAGCTCCTCGAACTTGTCCTTCGGACCGCGCTCGAGCAGCTCGTGCATGTCGATCGGATCCATCAGGCTCTGCTTGGCCAGCAGCACGGCCTTCTCGGCCGTGCCGCCGATGCCGATGCCCAGCATCCCCGGCGGGCACCAGCCGGCGCCCATCGTGGGCACCGTCTTCAACACCCAGTCGACGATCGAGTCGCTGGGATTGAGCATCACCAGCTTGCTCTTGTTCTCGCTGCCGCCGCCCTTGGCCGCCACCTGCACGTCGATGGTGTTGCCGGGGACCAGCGTCATGTGGACCACGGCCGGCGTGTTGTCGCCCGTGTTCTTGCGCGAGAACTGGGGGTCGGCCACGATGGAGGCCCGCAGCCGGTTGTCCGGGTCGAGGTAGGCGCGGCGCACGCCCTCGTTGACGGCGTCCTCGACCGAGCCCGCAAAGCCCTCCAGCCGCACGTCCATGCCGATCTTCAGGAACACGTTGACGATGCCGGTGTCCTGGCAGATGGGCCGCCGGCCCTCGGCGCACATCCGGCTGTTGGTCAGGATCTGCGCGATCGCATCCTTGGCCGCCGGGCTCTGCTCGCGCTCGTAGGCGCGCGCCAGGTGCGCGATGTAGTCGGCCGGGTGGTAGTAGCTGATGTACTGCAGCGCGGCAGCGACCGACTCGACGAGGTCGGCGTGGCGGATGGCGGTGGTCATGGGGCGGCCCTCTCGGTGCTCAGCCACACAGTGTAGCCAGCGGCCGCCGCGTCTTCGCTGCTCAGTGCTCGGCGCCGCGCTGGGTCGCCACCATCAGCCGGTCGGTGAGGGCGATGGCCAGCGCGGAAAGCAGGAAGGCGATGTGGATCACGGTCTGCCAGAGCAGCACCTTCTCGGTGTAGTTCTCGGCATTGATGAAGGTCTTCAGCAGGTGGATCGAGCTGATGCCGATGATGGCCGTGCCCAGCTTCACCTTCAGCACCGAGGCGTTGACGTGGCTCAGCCACTCGGGCTGGTCGGGGTGCGACTCGAGCCCCATGCGCGAGACGAAGGTCTCGTAGCCGCCGACGATGACCATGATGAGCAGGTTGCTGATCATCACCACGTCGATGAGGGCCAGCACCACCAGCATGACGATCGTCTCGTTCAGGCCTGACAGGGGCGTGTTGCTGCGGTAGCCCGAGCTCGTCACGAGCTGGGCCAGGGCATCGGCGTTGCCGAAGGCGGCCTCCACCAGATGCACCAGCTCGACCCAGAACTGCACCACGTACAGGGCCTGGGCCACGATCAGCCCCAGGTACAGCGGCAGCTGCAGCCAGCGGCTGGCGAAGATCAGGCGCGGCAGCGGCTGCAGCGCGGGTCGGCCCGGCGGGCCGGGCGGCGTGGAGGGCGAAGACATCGGCAGCTGGACCTCGGCGCGTCAGGGGCAACCCGCTGGAGTGAAATTGTAGAGGCGGGCCGTGCCAAACTGGCGCTGCAGTCAGGGGCCCGTCAGTGCGGGCCCGCACCGTCCGTGCCACCGACGATGCCCCACCCGAACCCGCAGGAGACAGCCATGAGCGCCGAACACGCCACCGAGTTGAAGACCCACCAACCGCCCGCCGCCCTGGTGGCTGCCGCCCGCGTCTCGGGCATGGCCGCGTATCGCGCGCTGGCTGCCGAGGCCGAGCGCGACCACGAGGCCTACTGGGCCCGCCTGGCGCGCGAGTTCCTGAGCTGGAAGCGGCCGTTCACGCAGGTGCTGGACAGCAGCCAGGCGCCGTTCTTCAAGTGGTTCGCCGACGGCACGCTGAACGTCTCGTACAACTGCCTGGACCGCAACATCGAGCGCGGCCTGGGCGCCAAGACGGCGATCATCTTCGAGGCCGACGACGGCGCCGTCACGCGCGTCAGCTATGCCGAACTGCTGGCCACCGTGAGCCGGTTCGCGAACGCGTTGAAGGCGCGCGGCGTCAAGCGCGGCGACCGTGTCGTCATCTACATGAGCATGAGCGTGGAAGGCGTGGCCGCCATGCAGGCCTGCGCCCGCATCGGCGCCACGCACTCGGTGGTGTTCGGCGGCTTCTCCGCGCAGAGCCTGCGCGACCGCATCCACGACGCCGGCGCGGTGATGGTGATCACCGCCGACGAGCAGGCACGCGGCGGCAAGGCGCTGCCGCTGAAGGCCATCGTCGACGAGGCGATCGCGCTCGGCGGCTGCGAGACGGTGGCCAACGTCATCGTCTACCGCCGCACCGGCGGCGCCATCGCCTGGCACCCCGCGCGCGACCGCTGGCTGCACGACGAACTGGCCGGTCAGGGCACGGTGTGCGAGCCCGAGTGGGTGGGCGCCGAGCACCCGCTGTTCCTGCTGTACACCAGCGGCAGCACGGGCAAGCCCAAGGGCGTGCAGCACAGCACCGGCGGCTACTTGCTGCACGCCGCGCTCACGACCGCCTGGACCTTCGACCTGAGGGACGACGACGTGTTCTGGTGCACCGCCGACATCGGCTGGGTCACCGGCCACAGCTACATCGCCTACGGCCCGCTGGCCCTGGGCGGCACCGAGATCGTGTTCGAGGGCGTGCCCACCTACCCCGACGCGGCGCGCTTCTGGAAGACGATCGAGAAACACAAGGTCAGCATCTTCTACACCGCGCCCACGGCCATCCGCAGCCTCATCAAGGCGGCCGAGGGCAACGACGCCGTGCATCCGAGGCACAGCGACCTGCGCAGCCTGCGCATCCTGGGCAGCGTGGGCGAGCCCATCAACCCGGCCGCCTGGGAGTGGTACTACGAGCACGTGGGCGGCGGCCGCTGCCCCATCGTCGACACCTTCTGGCAGACCGAGACCGGCGGCCACGTGATCACGCCGCTGCCGGGTGCCACGCCGATGGTCCCGGGCTCGTGCACGCTGCCGTTTCCGGGCATCGCGGCGGCCATCGTCGACGAGACCGGCGCCGACGTGCCCGACGGCAGCGGGGGCATCCTCGTCATCAAGAAGCCCTGGCCCAGCATGATCCGCACCATCTGGGGCGACCCCGAGCGCTTCAAGAAGAGCTACTACCCGCCCGAGCTGAAGGGCTACTACCTGGCCGGCGACGGCGCCATCCGCGACAAGGCCACGGGCTACTTCACCATCACCGGCCGCATCGACGACGTGCTCAACGTCAGCGGCCACCGCATGGGCACGATGGAGATCGAGAGCGCGCTGGTGAGCTGCACCGAGCTCGTGGCCGAGGCCGCCGTGGTGGGGCGGCCCGACGAAACCACGGGCGAGGCGATCTGCGCCTTCGTCGTGCTCAAGGGCAGCCGACCCAGCGGCGACGAGGCCAAGGCCATCGCCAGGCGACTGCGCGACTGGGTGGGCAAGGAGATCGGCCCGATCGCCAAGCCCAAGGACATCCGCTTCGGCGACAACCTGCCCAAGACCCGCAGCGGCAAGATCATGCGCCGGCTGCTGCGCAGCATCGCCAAGGGCGAGGCGATCACGCAGGACACCAGCACGCTGGAGAACCCGGCCATCCTGGAGCAGCTCGCCCAGACCAACTGAGCCGCCGTGCGGGCGCTGGCCGGGATGCAGCCGATCCGGCGATTGGGTCACGCCCGCGCGCGGCCGGGGTGGACTACAGTGGCCGGGAGGAGGGCGACACCATGCCCCTGGTCATACTCGGAACGCTGCTGCTGGTGGCCAAGCTGGCGGAGCTGGGCCCGTTCGCGAACCTTGCCTGGTGGTGGGTGCTGGCGCCCTTCGGCCTGGCGGTGCTGTGGTGGGAGTTCGCCGATTCCAGCGGCTGGACGCAGCGCCGCGCGATGAACAAGATGGACGAGCGCAAGCGCGAGCGCCGCGACGCCGCGATGCAGGCGCTGGGGCTGGACCACCGGCGCGAGCGCCTGGCCACGCGTTCGCGCCGCGACGCCGCGCGCCGCACCTCGGGCGACGAGCCCAAGGTGAACGCCGGGGCCGGCGCCCCGGCCCCGGCCGCCGAGTCGCGCCGCGATCCGCGCCAGTAGCCCGCCGATCGCGCGCCTGTTCGCGCCCCTGGCGCGCTGCCGTGCCGGCCCGCCCGGCCGGCGCTTCAGTCGCGGTCGAGCACCGCGCCCGTGCTGGCGCTGGAGGCCAGGCGCCCGAACTTGCCCAGCACGCCGCGCGTGTAGCGCAGCGCCGGTGCCTGCCAGGCGGTGCGGCGGCGCGCGATCTCGGACTCGTCCACCTCCAGCTGCAGCAGCAGGCGGTGGGCGTCGATGGTGATGCGGTCGCCCTCGTGCACCAGCGCGATCAGGCCGCCGGCATGGGCCTCGGGCGCCACGTGGCCCACCACCATGCCCCAGGTGCCGCCCGAGAAGCGGCCGTCGGTGATGAGCCCCACGCTCTCGCCCAGGCCCTGGCCGATGAGGGCGCTGGTGGGAGCCAGCATCTCGGGCATGCCCGGGCCGCCCTGGGGGCCGAGGTAGCGCAGCACCATCACGTCGCCGGCCCTGATCTTGCCGTCCATGATGGCGGCCAGCGCGCTCTGCTCGTCGTCGAACACGCGCGCCGGGCCCGTCATCACCGGATTCTTCAGGCCCGAGATCTTGGCCACGCAGCCCTCGGTGGCGAGGTTGCCTTTGAGGATCGCGAGGTGGCCCTCGGCGTAGACCGGGGCGGTCACGGGGCGAATCACCTGCTGGTCGCGGCGCAGCGGCGGCACGTCCTGCAGGTTCTCGGCCACTGTCTTGCCGGTGATGGTGATGCAGTCCCCGTGCAGCAAGCCCGCGCCCAGCAGTTCCTTCATCACGGACGGGATGCCGCCGGCACGGTGCAGGTCGATCGCCAGGTACTGGCCGCTGGGCTTGAGGTCGCACAGCACCGGCACGCGGCGGCGCAGGCGCTCGAAGTCCTCGATCGTCCAGTCGACCCCGGCGGCGTGCGTGATGGCCAGAAAGTGCAGCACCGCGTTCGTGCTGCCGCCGGTGGCCATGACCACGGCCACGGCGTTCTCGATGCTCTGGCGGGTGACGATGTCGCGCGGCTTCAGGTCGGCCTTGACGGCCTCGACCAGCGCCCGCGCCGCCGCCCGCGTGTGCTCGACGATGGCGTCCTCGACGTTGGCCATCGTGCTGGCGTAGGGCAGGCTCATGCCCAGGGCCTCGAAGGCCGAGCTCATGGTGTTGGCGGTGTACATGCCGCCGCACGAGCCGCTGCCGGGGATGGCCCGGCGCTCGATCTGGCAGAAGTCTTCCTCGCTCATCTTGCCGGCGCTGAACTGCCCCACGGCCTCGAACACGCTGACGATGTTCAGGTCCTGGCCCTTGTAGTGGCCGGGCAGGATGGTGCCGCCGTAGACATAGATGGCCGGCACGTTGGCGCGCAGCATGCCCATCATGCCGCCGGGCATGTTCTTGTCGCAGCCGCCGAGCACCAGCACGCCGTCCATCCACTGGCCGCCGACGCAGGTCTCCACGCAGTCGGCGATGACCTCGCGCGAGACCAGGCTGTACTTCATGCCCTCGGTGCCCATGGCCATGCCGTCGCTGATGGTGGGCGTGCCGAAGATCTGCGGGTTGGCGCCGGCTTCCTTCAGGGCCGCTACCGCGGCATCGGCCAGCCGCTGCAGACCCGAGTTGCACGGCGTGATGGTGCTGTGGCCGTTGGCCACGCCGACCATGGGCTTGGCGAAGTCGGCCTCGGTATAGCCCATCGCGTAGTACATGCTGCGGTTGGGGGCGCGGGCCACGCCTTCGGTGATGTTCCTCGAGCGGCGGTTGAAGCTCATGCGACGGTCTCCGTGATCGGGCTGCGAGTTTATCGGCCGCCCGGGCGTGGACAATCATGGCTGTCCTCAGGAGCCCCTCCGATGCTCGTGCATCCCCAGTTCAACCCGGTGGCGCTGTCCATCGGGCCCTTGCAGATCCACTGGTACGGCCTGACCTACCTGGCCGGCTTCCTGCTCTTCCTGTACCTGGGCGGCCGCCGCGTGCGGCTGCCGCAGTTCGCCGCCGCGGGCTGGACGCGGCGCGACGTCGAAGACATCCTGTTCCTGGGCGTGCTCGGCGTGGTGCTGGGCGGGCGGCTGGGCTACGTGCTGTTCTACAAGCCGGCCGAGTACTTCGCGCACCCGGCCGAGATCTTCATGGTCTGGCAGGGCGGCATGTCGTTCCACGGCGGGCTGCTGGGCGTGATGGCGGCGATGACGTGGTTCGCGCGCTCGCGCGGCCGGCCCTTCCTGCAGGTGATGGACGTGGTGGCACCCTGCGTGCCCACCGGCCTGGCGGCGGGCCGCATCGGCAACTTCATCAACGGCGAGCTCTGGGGCCGGCCGGCCGACCCCTCGCTGCCCTGGGCGATGGTGTTCCCCGAGAGCGGCAGCCTGGTGCCCAGGCACCCGTCCGAGATCTACGAGTTCTTGCTCGAGGGCGTGCTGCTGTTCGTGCTGCTGTGGTGGTACGGCCAGAAGGAGCGCGCGCGCGGCCAGGTGGCGGCGGCCTTCCTGGTGGGCTACGGCGTGCTGCGCTTCATCGCCGAGTACTTCCGCGAGCCCGACAGTTTCCTGGGCCTGCTCGGCCTGGGTCTGAGCATGGGGCAGTGGCTGTGCCTGCCGATGATCGCGGCCGGCGTGGCCCTGTGGCTGTGGTGCGGGCGCCATCCGGCAGGCCGGGCCGGCGCATGAGGCAGGTCTTTCTGGACACCGAAACCACGGGGCTCAGCGCCGAGGGCGGCGACCGCATCGTCGAGATCGGCTGCATCGAGCTCGTGGATCGCCGCTACAGCGGACGCCGGCTGCACCACTACGTCAACCCGCAGCGGGCCAGCCACCCCGACGCCCTGCGCGTGCACGGCATCACCGAGGCGTTCCTGGCCGACAAGCCGCTGTTCGCCGCCATCGCCGACGAGTTGCTGGACTTCGTCGACGGTGCGGAGGTGGTCATCCACAACGCCGCCTTCGACCTCGGCTTCCTGGATGCCGAGCTGGCCCGCCTGGGCCGGCCGCCGCTGGCGCGCCGCGCCGCGCGGGTGACCGACAGCCTGGCGCTGGCGCGCGAGTCGTTTCCGGGCAAGAGCAATTCGCTCGATGCCCTGTGCAAGCGCCTGGAGGTGGACAACCGCGGCCGCGAACTGCACGGCGCATTGCTCGACGCCGGGCTGCTGGCCGAGGTGTACCTGCGCCTGACGCGCGGCCAGGGGGCGCTGGTGATCGAGGCCGGCGACGGCCGGCGGGGCCCGCAGCTCGACCAGCCGGCCGACCTGCGCCAGTTCGTGCTGCCCGTGCTGCCGGCCAGCGCCGACGAGGCTGCGGCGCACGAGGCCGTGCTGGCCGACATCGACCGCGCCAGCCGCGGCGCGACCGTCTGGCGCCGCCTGGCCATGCCCTGAAGCCATGGCATAATTTTGGGCTTCCGGTCCGGCAACGGAATCCGGGCGGTTAGCTCAGCGGTAGAGCACTGCCTTCACACGGCAGGGGTCGCAGGTTCGAACCCTGCACCGCCCACCAGCCTGCGCTCGACCTTCCTGCCACTTCGTCACGTCAGGCAGCGTGCGGCGGCGACTGCAGCGTCCGCTCCAGCCTGGTCACCAGGGCCTGGCGCGCGATGTCGGCGTGGCGGGCCGAGAGTTCGGCGGCGGCCGGGCCGTCGCCAGCGCGGATGGCCGCGCGGATCGCTTCGTGCTCGTCCCAGATCCCCTCGCGGCTGCCGCTGTGCAGCAGCACCGCGCCCATCACACGGCGCAGGTGGATCCAGTGCAGCTGGGTGCTGGCGACGATGTAAGGGTTGCCGCTGGCCTGGTAGATGGCGCCGTGGAAGGCGGTGTCGGCCTCGATCATCGCGCGCACGTCGGTGCCGGCGGCGGCGCGGCGGCCCGCGGCGACCAGCGCGGCCGGGATGTCGGCGCGGCGCTCGGCCGCCAGCTGCGCAGCCAGCGCGTCGAGCGCGCCGCGCACCTGGTAGAGCTGGCCGATGCGGTGCGGCTGCAGCGGCGTGACCAGCAGGCCGCGCCCCGGCGCGTCCTCGAGCAGCCCGTCCTTCTTCAGCAGCCGCAGCGCCTGCAGCACCGGCGAGCGCGAGACGTTCAACTGCTCGGCCAGGTCTTCCTGCGTCACGCGCGCACCCGGGGCCAGGGTGCCGTCGCTGATGGCGTCGAGCAGCGTGCGGTAGACCGCATCGACGTAGTCGGTGCGGGCGGGGACTTTGGCCAGGCTCATCGCAGTACCTTCGTGTTTCGCATGCCGGGATGCGTCCTTGGGGCGGCCCGGCGGGATCATGGCGCGCTCATGGCGCGCTCATGGCGCCCTCGTGGCGCCCTCGTGGTGCCCTCGTGGTGCCCTCCCGCGGGTCACTCGAACATGTCGGGCTGCGTCGCGGCCAGGTGGTCGTAGATGGGCTGGAAGTGCAGCCAGCCGATGTACTCCGAGCCCACATGCTGGCGGCTGTAGCGCGAGCGCTCGGGCGACACCAGCGCCGGCTTGTGGCCGCTGGCCTCGACGAGCAATTGCTGGCGACAGCAACGCTCGAGCGCGATGAACCAGAAGGCCGCCGCCTCGATGCTGTGGCGGCTGGCCGTGAGCAGGCCGTGGTTCTGGTGGATGGCGGCCTTCACGCCCTTGAACCAGTCGCACACCGCCATGCCGGCGCGCTCTTCCACCGCCACCTGGCCGGCCTCGTCCTTGATGACCACGTGGTCCTCGAAGAACGCCGCGGCGTCCTGCGAGATCGGCTCCAGCGGTCGGCCCAGGGCGGCGAAGGCCGTGCCGTACACCGTGTGCGCGTGGCACATCGACAGGATGTCGGGATGCGCCTCGTGCACCGCGGCGTGCAGCACGAAGCCGGCACGGTTGATGGCGTGCCGCCCCTGGACGACGCGGCCCTGGTGGTTGGCCAGGATGAGGTTGGAGACCCGCACCTGCGCGAAGTGCACGCACATCGGGTTGGTCCAGTACAGCTCGGGGTGCTCGGGGTCGCGGATCGTCAGGTGGCCGGCGAAGCCGTAGTCGAAGCCTTCCTGCGCGAACGCGCGGCAGGCCGCCACCAGGCGCTGCTGCCGGTGCAGCCGCTCGGCGGCGAGGCTGTCGAACTGCGGCACCTCGGGGTAGATCAGCCCGGGCTGCGTGGGCTGGTAGATCGAGTGGTTCTTCACTGGGTCGAGCATGGTGGGTCTTCCGTCCGTGCAGGGTCACAGGTCGAGCACGAGCAGCGGGCTGCGCGAGCGCGAGACGCAGGGTGTCATGCAGCGCCGGTGCTCGTCGTCGCTGAGGATGTAGTCGTTGTGTTCCACCTCGCCTTCGAGGTAGTCGGTCTTGCAGGAGCCGCACAGGCCCGACAGGCACGAGGTGGGTACGCGCAGGCCGGCCAGCTCGATGGCGCGCACGATGGTCTGCTCGGGCTCGACCCGCAGGCGGATGCCGCGCCGCGCCAGCAGCACCTCGAAGCCGCCGGTGGGCGTGGCCGGTACCGCCGCCGTGGCGGGCGGCTTGAAGTGCTCGAAGTGCACGCTGCCGGCGGGCCAGTGGCGGCTGGCGTCGGCGCAGGCCTGCATGAAGCCGGCCGGGCCGCAGTAGTACAGGTGCGTGCCGGCTGCCGGGTGCGCCAGCAGGGCCGTGATGTCCAGGCCCTGCGACGGATCGCCGCCATCGCAATGCGCATGCAGGCGGCCGGCCGGCACGAAGGCGCGCAGCTCGGTGGCGAAGGCCGCGTGGCGCGGGCTGCGCACGCAGTGGTGGAGTTCGAACGAAGCGCCCTGCGCCGCCAGCGCGTGGGCCATCGCCTTCAAGGGCGTGATGCCGATGCCGCCGCCCAGCAGCACGGTGTGGGCGGCGCCGGGCACGAGCGCGAAGGCGTTGCGCGGCATGCTCACCGGCAGGAAGTCGCCCACGCGCACCTGCTCGTGCAGCGTGCGCGATCCGCCGCGGCCCTCGGTCTCGCGCAGCACGCCCAGCAGCCAGTGCGTGCGCTCGTGCGGGTCGCCGGCCAGCGAGTACGAGCGCACGAGCCCGCCGGGCAGGTGCACGTCGACATGCGCGCCCGCCGCAAAGCCGGGCAGCGGCGTGCCATCGGCGCTGGCCAGCTCGAAGGCGTGCGTGCGCTCGGCCAGCAGTCGGATCGCGCGCACCTGCAGGCGCAGCAGGTCGTGCGCGCCGGCATCGGCGCCTGCGCTCGTCGGGGCGTTCATGCCAGCCGCCGTGCCAGCACGTCCTGCTGCAGGGCCTCCATGCGCAGGCTGACGAAGGCCTGGCGTGCGCTGCCCTTCAGGGGCTCGGCCTCGGTGAGGATGGCCACCACCTGACGCGCGAGGTGCCGGCGCAACGCCACCTCTTCCTCGGTGGTGCGGCCCAGCGGCAGGTCGAACACATTGCCCGAGCAGTAGCTGGCGGGCGCACCGGCGTTGTCGCGCAGCCACTGCGCAAACGCCGCCGGTGCAGCGCGCGGGTTGCTGCCGCGCACGGCGTCGCGCAGCAGCTTGCGGAACATGTACACGCCGGCGTCGAACTTGGTGGGGTTCTCCAGCGCGTGCACGGCGATCGGGCGCTGGCTGGTGATGGCCTCGTAGTCGCCCGGGGCGCGCTGGCAGGCCTTGTAGTTGGCACGGGCACGCGGGTCGGCCGGGATCGGCGGCATGTCCTCGAGCTTGTACTGGCCGAAGCGCTCGGGACGGCGCATCGCCACCTGGCCTTCGAGGAAGTCGATGGTCTCGTAGCCCACCAGGCCCTTGTCGCCGACGCCGCGCGTGTCGATGCCCGGGCCCATGACGCGCCAGCCCAGCATCTTGGCGTTGTGGTCGTCCACCGGCACGGTCCAGCGGATCATGTGGAAGCGGCTGAACAGCTTCTTGCGCTTGCCGTCCTCGGAGGTGTAGGCGTGCAGGCTCAGGTTGGGCAGCACCTGGTGCTGCACGCGGATGAACATGTGCCCGTCGTCGGCGCGGCGCGCGCCGGCGCAGGCCAGGCTGCGGCCGCCCTGCACGGGCACGAAGTGCATGTCCGGCGGCACCTCCATCGAGGCCGCACCCACCTCGTCGAAGGTGGTGCCCTGGTAGTGCTCGCCCGTCACCTGGCGCTTGGCGTGCAGCGCCATGGTGTGGAAGTTGTCGGCCGCGTTGTCCTGCACCTGCAGCCAGTTGCAGTGCTGGAAGTTGCTGTAGGGCACGAGCTCGTCGCCCTCGGCCACGGTGAAGTTGCCTTCCCATTCGGGGAACGGCGGCTCCTCGTCCGGCGGCCCCATGTAGGCGAACACCAGGCCGTGGCGCTCGAAGGCCTTGTAGGCGCCCTGGCGGATCGAGCAACGGTAGCGCTCGCCTTCGGCCTCCTCGCCCGCGGGGAAGGGCACGCGCAGGCAGGTGCCGTCGATGTCGAACTGCATGCCGTGGTAGCAGCACGAGATGCCGTGCTGCTCGATCTTGCCGTACTCGAGCGAGGCGCCGCGGTGCACGCAATGCGCATGCAGCACACCGACCCGGCCGCTGCCGTCGCGGAAGGCCACCAGCTCTTCGCCCAGGATCTTCAGGTAGCGCGGCGTGTCGGTCAGCTCCATCGCCATGCACACCGGGTGCCAGAAGCGGCGCATGTACTCGCCCAGCGGCGTGCCGGGGCCGGTCTCGGTGAGCTCGGGGTCGTGGCCGGGCACGCGGTTGCTGAAGTAGCCGCCGTAGGGCACGAGCCTGTTCTGGACGGCTGAATCGGGCAGCGGGGCGTTCTGGTCGCGGGTGTTCATCGGCGTCCGGGAATGGTTGAACTCTGTATACAGAATACTTCGGCAAGGATTCGGGTGCAAGCAAACCTCGGACAGGCGCAGGGTGACCGGCAACCCTCGCGGATGGACAGTCTCGCCCGGCGTGCGGCAAAGTGCGCAAGTCCGCGCCGGCCCCGACACCCCCACGCACCGAGCGCCCTGCGCCCGCCTGAACGATGCCCACCTCCGCACCCGCCGCCCTGTCTGCCGAGCCCGCCGAGCCCATCGAGGCCCCGGCGCGCCACCCTGCCGCGACGCGGGCGCGCGGCGCGGCGCGGCTGACGCTGCTGGCCCTGGCCGTCTACGGCCTGTTCGCGGGCAGCGTGTGGCTGCAGGTGCGGCTGGGCCTGATGGCCGCCACGCCGGCGGCCTGGTACTGCGCCGTCAGTCTGCTGGGCATCGGCGTGTTCTACGGCCTGGTGCGCAGCGGACTCAGCCTGCGCCTGAGCCCCGATCGCTCGATGACGATGGCGCAATCGGTCTTCGGCGTGCTGATGACGACCTGGGGCTACGCCATCGATGCACCGCTGCGCGGCGCGATCGTCGCCATCATGCTGCTGAACCTGGTGTGGGGCATGTTCGTGCTGTCGTCGCGACAGGCCCTGTCGCTGTGCCTGCTGGCGCTCGGTCTGCTGGCCGCGACGATGGTCTGGAAGAGCCGCACCGATGCGCTGAACTACCCGCCGGTGATCGAGGCCTTCCACTTCTTCTTCTGTGCCGTCTTGCTGTCGGCGATGTCGATGCTTTCCATCAGCATGGGCCGCTTGCGCCACAAGCTGACCACGCGCACGGCGGCCCTGCAGGCCGCACTCGAGAAGATCCAGACCCTGGCCCGCGTCGACGAGCTGACGCAGCTGCACAACCGCCGCCACCTCGGCGAACTGCTCGCCGTCGAGCGCAACCGGCAGGCGCGCAGCGGCCAGCCCCTGACGATGATCATGCTCGACCTGGACCACTTCAAGGCCGTCAACGACAGCCATGGCCATGCCGCCGGCGACACCGTGCTGCGGCGTTTCGCGGCCTCGATCCGGCCGCTGCTGCGCGGCGGTGACCTGGTCGGGCGCTGGGGTGGCGAGGAGTTCCTGCTCGTCATGCCCGGCACCCCGGTCGAGGCCGGCGTCGAGCTGGTCCAGCGGCTGCGGCAGGTGCTGCGGCAGCTGGCCTTCGACGACATCGCGCCCGGGCTGCGCATGTCGTTCTCGGCCGGGGTGACGGCCTGCGCACCGGGCGAGCCTACGCACCTGGCGGTCGAACGCGCCGACCGCGCGCTGTACCGCGCCAAGGCCGAAGGCCGCGGCCGCACCGCGATCGGCTGAACGCGCCGCGCTCAGGCCGGCAGGAAGCCCTCGATCGACAGGTAGCGCTCGCCGGTGTCGTAGTTGAAGCCGAGCACGCGGCTGCCGGCCGGCAGTTCGGGCAGCTTCTGCGCGATCGCGGCCAGCGTGGCGCCGCTGGAGATGCCCACCAGCAGGCCCTCCTCGCGCGCGCTGCGGCGCGCCATCTCGCGCGCGGCCTCCGCCTCGACGCGGATCACGCCGTCGAGCAGGTCGACCTGCAGGTTGGCCGGAACGAAGCCCGCGCCGATGCCCTGGATCGGGTGCGGCGCGGGCGCGCCGCCGCTGATCACGGGGCTGGCCGTGGGCTCGACCGCGTACACCTGCAGGCGCGGCCAGCGCGGCTTGAGCACGCGGGCCACGCCGGTGAGGTGGCCCCCGGTGCCGACGCCGGTGATGATCGCGTCCAGGCCCTCGGGGAAATCGGCCGCGATCTCCTCGGCCGTGGTGCGCACGTGCACCTCGATGTTGGCCGGGTTCTCGAACTGCTGCGGCATCCACGCGCCCGGCGTGGCGGCCACGATCGCCTGCGCGCGTGCGATCGCACCCTTCATGCCCTGCTCGCGCGGGGTGAGGTCGAAGCGGGCGCCGTAGGCCAGCATCAGGCGCCGGCGCTCCACGCTCATGCTGTCGGGCATGACCAGGATGAGCGGGTAGCCCTTGACCGCAGCCACCATCGCCAGCCCGATGCCGGTGTTGCCCGAGGTGGGTTCCACGATCGTGCCACCGGGCCGCAGCGCGCCGCTGCGCTCGGCGGCCTCGACCATCGCCAGGGCGATGCGGTCCTTGATCGAGCCGCCGGGGTTGGCGCGCTCGGACTTGATCCACACCTCGTGCGTGCTGCCGAACAGCTTGTTCATGCGCACGTGCGGCGTCTGGCCGATGGTGGCCAGGATGTTGTGTGCCTTCATCGAATCTCCTGCGGCGGGGCAGGCGGCCTTATAGCACCTCGGCCGCGCCGGGCGTCGCCGGTGCGAAGCGCCCCCGCCCCGCGGCACCGGGCCCGGCGGTGATCAGCCCGGGCCGAGGCCGAACAGCGCGCCGGCCCGCTCGGCCAGCCCGGCCGGCACCTTGCCGGCGATCGCGATCGCCGCCGGCCCGGCCAGCATCCCGGTGATCAGCGCGCGCACCTGCTCGGCGCTCACGGCCTGCAGCCGCGCCAGCGATTCGGCCTGCGAGCGCACCGCGCCGCGTGCAAAGAGATCCAGCGCCGCCGCCTCCAGCCGCCGCCCCGCCTGCTCGCCCTGGCGCAGGCTGCGCACCGCCAGCTGGTTGCGGGCGCGCGCCAGCGCCACCGGGTCGATGCGCGCGGCCTGCTCGGCCAGCAGCCGCCGCACCTCGGCGAAATAGGCCCCGGCCTGCTCGGGCGCGGTGGTGGCCTCGACCACGAACTGCCCAGCCAGCTCGGTGATGTCGGCCGAGCACGCCAGGTGGTAGGCCAGGCCCTGGCGCTCGCGGATCTGGTCCAGCAGGGGCGAGCTCATGCCTTCGCCGAACAGGGCTGCGGCCACGATGCCGGCGTGCGGCTCGCCCGCCAGCGAGGGCAGCGGGAAGCCGATCACGCTGTGCGTCTGCGCGCTGCCCGACAGGCGCCGCTTCTTCAGCCCGCCCCGGAAGGGCGGCGGCGGCACGAGGTTGGCCTGGCCGCGCGGCATCTCGGCGAAGGCCGCCGCCGCCTCGGCCGCGATGCGGTCGGGCTCGATGCCGCCGGCCACGGCGACGACCACGTTGCAGGCCGTGTACTGGCGCTGCACGTAGGCCTGCAGGTCGGCGCGCGTGATGCGCGCGATGGCGGCGCGGTGGCCGATCACCGGCTGCGCGTACGGGTGGTGGCCCCAGCAGGCCTGGTCGAACAGCTTGAAGGCGGCGGTGACCGGGTCTTCGTCGTCCTCGGTCAGCTCGTGCAGGATCACCTGACGCTCGCGCTCCAGCTCGGCCTCGGGAAAGCTGCCGTGCTGCACGATCTCGGCGAGCATCCGAACGAAGCGCGGGGCGTCGCGCGCCAGCCCGCTCATGTGGAAGGCCGTGTGGTCCTTGTCGGTATGGGCGTTCACCTCGGCGCCCAGCAGCTCGGCGTCGAGGTTGATCTGCTGGCAGCTGCGCGTGGCCGTGCCCTTGAAGGCCATGTGCTCGACGACGTGGCTGATGCCGTTCTCGCGCGGGCGCTCGTGCTGGCTGCCGGTGCGCACGAACACGCTCAGGTCCACCGTCTGGCGCCGCGGCTGCGCGATGGTCAGCACGCGCACGCCGCGGGCCACGTCGGCCAGCTGCAGGTCGGGGTCTTGCAAGGCGGGCCCGGCGCCTGGGACCTAGGAGAAGGCGGCGATGCCGGTGATGGCGCGGCCCAGGATCAGCGCATGCACGTCGTGCGTGCCCTCGTAGGTGTTGACCACCTCGAGGTTGACCAGGTGGCGTGCCACGCCGTATTCGTCGCTGATGCCGTTGCCGCCCATCATGTCGCGCGCCAGGCGGGCGATGTCCAGCGCCTTGCCGCAGCTGTTGCGCTTCAGGATGGAGGTGATCTCCACCGCGGCCGTGCCCTCGTCCTTCATCCGGCCCAGGCGCAGGCAGCCTTGCAGGCCGAGCGCGATCTCGGTGGTCATGTCGGCCAGCTTCTTCTGGATCAGCTGGTTGGCGGCCAGCGGGCGGCCGAACTGCTTGCGGTCGAGCACGTACTGGCGCGCGCGCTGCAGGCAGTCTTCGGCCGCGCCCAGGGCGCCCCAGGCGATGCCGAAGCGGGCGCTGTCGAGGCAGGTGAACGGGCCCTTCAGGCCGCGCACGTCGGGGAAGGCGTTCTCCTCGGGGCAGAACACGCCGTCCATCACGATCTCGCCGGTGATGCTGGCGCGCAGCCCCACCTTGCCGTGCACCGCCGGCGCCGACAGGCCCTTCCAGCCCTTCTCGAGCACGAAGCCGCGGATGGCCCCCTCGTCGTCCTTGGCCCAGACCACGAAGACATCGGCGATCGGGCTGTTGCTGATCCACATCTTGGTGCCCGACAGGCTGTACCCGCCGGCCACCTTGCGCGCCCGCGTGACCATGCTGCCGGGGTCGGAGCCGTGGTCGGGCTCGGTCAGGCCGAAGCAGCCGATGAGCTGGCCGCGGGCCAGGCCGGGCAGGTACTTCTGGCGCGTGGCCTCGTTGCCGAAGGCATGGATCGGCAGCATCACCAGCGAGCTCTGCACGCTCATCATCGAGCGGTAGCCCGAGTCGACGCGCTCGACCTCGCGCGCCACCAGCCCATAGCACACGTAGGAGAGCCCGGCGCCGCCGTAGGCCTCGGGGATGGTGGGCCCGAGCAGCCCCAGCTCGCCCATCTCGCGAAAGATCGCCGGGTCGGTGCGCTGGTCGCGGAAGGCCAGCAGCACGCGCGGCAGCAGCCGCTGCTGGGCGTAGGCGCGGGCGCTGTCGCGCACCATGCGCTCGTCCTCGCCGAGCTGGGCTTCGAGCAGCAGCGGGTCATCCCAGTGGAAGGCGGCTTTGGGCTTGGGGGACATGGATACACCTCGCAGGGTCGGGCCGCACCGGGCGGCGGCTTGGGGTTGAGGGGTGATTTTGGCCTCAAGCGGCCGCGGCGTCGTCCGGGCCGGCCAAGCCCTCCACGCCGCCCAGGCGGGCCGCGATCAAGACCGGGGCCCGTGCACCGCCCCGGGCCGGCCCGGGGCGGTGCACGCGCCGAAGTCCATCACCACCACGCGGTCGACCAGGTCCATCAAGAAGCCCATGTCGCGCGCGGCGAGCCGGAACGCCAGACCTTCGCCGCGCGCGTGACGCCGAGCGCCTTGAGCACGGGTGCGCCGCGCGCCGGCCGCGGTGCGTGCGCGACCGAACAGACGCGGGGCACCCGGAAGCGGCAAGGTCGGGCCATGCCCGACGATGCCCGCTATCCCGATCTGCCTGCCGATCTGCCCGCTGGCCCGACCGGCCCGGCGGTGTGCTGCCCGTTGTGCGCGGGCGCGCTGCGCCGAGTCCCGCGACGCTGGGTGGACCACCTGTTCAGCCTCCTGCGGCCCGTGCGACGCTACCGCTGCCGCGACATCCGGTGCGGGTGGACAGGCAACATGGGCGGGGCGGCCCGCGACGGGGACGGCGTGCGCCGGCCGCCGCTGCCGCCGATACCGGCACGGGCGATCCGCAGGCTGCGTTGAAGCGGCCGGTTCACAACTGCAGCGAGTAGCGCAGCGCAAACGAGCGCAACACCATGTCGCGCCAGATCGCGCGCAGTGCCCGGGCCACGGCGGGGTCGGTGCGGGGATGCTCGAGCAGCTGCCAGATCAGCGGGTTCAGGCCGTGACCGAAGGTGCGCGCCAGCAGCTGCCCAAACTCCGAACAGGGGTGGATGGCGGCCACGTCCGTGGCCGGGCCCACGCCTTCGCGCATCGCGGCGTCCAGCAGCGCGAGTGCTGGCACGGCGGCCATGGCTCGGCCCTGGCGGCTCAGGCGCATGGCGACGGCATCGAGGTCGCACCCACCCATGGCGCTCAGCATGCCCCCATTGGCCGCCCGGCTCTGTGCGGTTCCGAACGGAGCGCCAACTGTGCGCCGGCACCGTGAGCTACAGTGACCCGCGTTACCGGCTGCACCGCCGGCTGTACCCGAAGGAGCCGCTCATGAGGTATCGCAGCGTGGCCCTGGCCCTGGGCCTGTACGGCGCACTCGGGCTGTGCGACGCCGGGCCCGCGCCGGCGCCCTCCCGGCCGCCCCGGCCGGCACTGCAGTTCCTGCGCGCGCCGCCTGGGGGCACTTGGGCGCAGGTGCTGCAAGGCGATCGCGTCTTCCACGGCGAACGCGCCGGCGGCCGGTGCAGCGCCTGCCACGGCTGGGACGCCAAGGGCACGCCGACCGGCAACGATCTGACCACGGGCCTGTGGATCTGGGGCGATGGCAGCCTGCGCATGATCAAGGCCACGATCCTGCACAACATGGCGGTGGCGCCCGGCATGGACGGCGCGCTGGCACCGGCCGACGTGGACGCCGTGGCCGCCTATGTCTGGGCCCTGGGGCACCAGACGCGCTGACGGCCGGCGCCGACGCCGCAAGCCGCCCTGGGTGCGCGAGCGCACCGACGCGCCCGGGGCCACCGCCTAGCCTCGTGGTCACCGACGGCCGCTGGGTGCCGTCCTGTGGAGACCGCCATGAGCTTGTTGACCATTCTGCTGATCGTGCTGGTGCTGATGTTCGTGGGCGTGATGCCCGTGTGGCGTCACAGCGGCACCTGGGGCTACGGGCCGAGCGGTGCCTTGGGGTTGGTGGTGCTGGTGCTGCTGGTGCTGCTGCTGCTGGGCCGGATCTGAGCGTCGGCCTGCGGCGTGGCCGCAGGCCGCAGCAGCCGCTGCGCCAGCGGCCAGGCCAGCGCCAGCATGCGCAGCCAGCGCAGATCGCGCCGCGGCCGGCGCGCCGCGGCGGCCACCGAGCGCAGCGCGCGCCACGTCGACAGCACCGACAAGCCCAGCCCCAGCGCCGGCCAGACCCAGCGCCGCGGCGCCGTGGCGCGCTGCCAGCGCTCGGCCAGCGCCCGGTAGCGCATGGCCACGCCGTGCTGGCGCGCCAGCAGGCGCTGCTCGGCCTGCCGGATGAGCGCATCCAGCGTCGGCGGCTCAACGGGTGGCGGCGGTGCGCGCATCGAGCTCGGGTCGGGGTTCATGGCGGTCGGCAGCCGGGGCGGGCGGTGGCGGCGAAGCCGCCGATGAGGGCGAGGGCGCCGCGGCAGGCGGCAGCGTCAGGTGGCGCCGCGTGGCCGGCAGCCCGAGCAAGGGCAGCAGCGTGCGCACCCGCAACAGCAGGGCGGCGCAGGCCGCCAGGTTGACCAGCAGCACCGCGAGCAGCGCGCCGGTCCACGGCAGGCCGGCCGCCACCAGGGCGCCGACGATGCAGCCCCACAAGGCCAGCCAGGCGGTCAGGCCCAGGATCGCGCCGGCCACCACCAGCGCCACGATCTGCGCCAGCGCCAGCCCGGCGCGGCGCAACTCGAGCGACAGCAGCTCGATGCGATCGCTGACCAAGCCCGGCAGCTCGCGCGCCAGGTCGTGCAGCGCCGCCAGCCACGACGGCTGCGGCGCGGCTTCGGGCGCCGGCATGGCCGCCGTCAGCGGGTGACGCGGGCGATCAGCGCGCCGATGGCCAGCGCCACGGCGATGGTGGCCAGCGGGTTCTCGCGCACCGTGCCGCGCAGGCCCTCGGCCCACTGGTCGCGCGTCTCGCGCAGGCGACCGGCCTGGGCGTGCAGGGCATCGCTGGCGCTGGCCATGCCGTCGCCCAGTCGCTGCACCTGCGGTGCTGCGCTCTCGGCCAGCCGGTCGATGGTCTCGTGGGCGCCGCGCACTGCGCGCTGCATCAGGTCGACGGGCGTGGCGGGCAGCGGGCCGGCAGGGCCGTTGGATGGCGCGTCCATGGCAGGCATGCCCGCATGCGGCATGGGAAAGGTGTCGGAGATCGGGGCCATGGGATTGCTCGCTTCAGGGGGTTGAAGGAAGGGCGGCGAGGGCGCCGTGGCGTGCCGCCGATGGACCGTCATGGTCGCGGTCGGCGGCGGCGCCGTCTGTGCGCCGGCGAACATCGCCGCGGCGACGCGCCGCGCCCCGGCGAGGCGGGCTGCCACGGCGCGTGCGACAACGCACAGAGCAGCGCGGGCCGCGCTGCTCAGAATGCGGGCCCGAGCTCCGAAAGCACCCCATGTCCAAGGCCTTGCCCGTCGCGGCGCCCGCCGTGCCGCCGGCCCCGGCCACGCTGGCCGAGCAGCAGGCTGACTTCACGGCCGAAGGCGCGCCCCCACCGGGTCTGGTGTCGACGCGGCGGCCGGCGCCGGACTCGGTGCCGGTGCGGCCCGGCATCAAGCCGAAGCGAGCCACCCGCGCCCGCTACCCCTAGCCGGGCGGCGCAGCGCAGGTACGGCAGCCGGGGACCGCCGGCCCCCGGGACCGACCGGACTCAGGTCTTGCCGAACTTCGCCTTGGCAGCATCGGTGCAGGCGGTCTTGGCATCGCCGGCCAGGCTCTCGCACTTCTCGTCGGCCAGCTTGTAATCGGCATCGCGCTTGTCGGCGGCCGAGTCGCGCCGGGCGGTGCCCACCTTGCGCGCCAGCGTCGCATCGGCCAGCGCCTTGGTGTGGGTGGCCTTGGCCTCGGCCATGCACACATCCTTGGCCTGGCCGGCCTGGCCGTTGCAGGCTTCCTTGGCCACGGCGTAGTCGGCATCGGCCGTGGTCACCGCGAGGTCGTGGCGGTCGCTCGCCTTGCCCGACCGGTCGTAGGCGAGCTGGGCGCGGGCCACCTTCTGCTTGCCCGAGGCGCGCTCCAGGCACAGGCTGCGGGCGTCGCCGCTGGACTGGTCGCAGGCCTGCTTCTCGGCCGTGTAGCTGTGCTCGATGCGCTGCTTGCCGGCTTGGAACTCGGCCTTGGTCAGGGTCGTGGCCCAGGCGCCGCCGGCGGCCAGCAAGGTGGCCAGGGCGAGCGCAGTGCGCTGGAAGGAGGAGGGTTTCATCGGGTGGGTCCTTTCGGTGCCGCGCGGAATGCGCCGACCTTGGCCGGAGCTTGCGACCAGGCCGCGGCCAGCGCCATCGGACAGCGCGGCGGCGCGGCGTAGTCAGCGTCCTACGCCGAAGGGGGCGGCCAATTCCCTGCAACCCGGCGGGCAGCGCAGCGCCTCGGGGCGGTGGATTTCAGTGCGCTGGCGAACCGACGCCGACCCTGCGCCTGGGGTACGGTGCAGCGCATGACGTCCTCTCCCGAAGCCATGGATCCACGCTGGAGCACCGCCAGCTTCGGCGCCGCCCCCGACACCACCCCGATGGAGCTGCGCGCGCTGGGCGAGCACGTGGCCCTGTGCACGGCCGCCGGCGCCCGTGGCGTGGCGCTGCACTGCGCGCTGCAACGGCTGCTGGGCTTCGTGCTGGCGCGCCGGGTCAGTGCGATGGCCCTCGCCGCCTTGGTGATCGGCGCGATCTGGCTCGTGGTCTAGGCCGATGGCCCGCGGGGCCGTGGAGCGCTTGCTGCCCGGCGTGCCGGCGGCCATCGCGCGCCTGCTCGAGCCCGCCGCGGGCCCGCTGGCGGTGCCGATCCGCTCCGAGATCTTCGGCCCGCAGCGCTTCGCGCAGCACGGGCGCAGCCTGGGGCTGACGCACCGCGCCGAGCGGCCGTTGATGCGCCGCGCCACCTTCTTCCCGCGCCTGCGCAACAACATCGCGGTGCTGCGCCAGGCGCAAGCCGCGATCGCCGACCAGGCCGCCGCCGGCTACGGCACCAGCCCGGCGGCGCAGTGGCTGCTGGACAACGCGCACCTGATCGAGGCCCAGCTGCTGGCCATCCACGAAGGCTTGCCGCGCAGCTACTTCCGCAACCTGCCGGTGCTGCTGGACGCCTCGCTGGCCGGTCTGCCGCGCATCTACGGCGTGGCCTGGGCCTTCGTCGCGCACACCGACGGCGCCTTCGACGACGACCTGCTGGTCGGCTTCATGCGCGCTTACCAGGAGGCGCGCGAATTGCGCCTGGGCGAGATCTGGGCCCTGCCCACCACCTTGCGCGTGGTGCTGGTGGAGAACCTGCGCCGGCTCGCCGAGCGCCTGGCCGCCAACATGGCGGCCCGCTCGGTGGCCGACCTCGTGTGCGACCACATCGAGCAGTGGAGCGTGGAGCGCCTGGCGCGCGTGGGCGAGCTGCTGGTGCAGCGCGGCGCGGCCACGGCCTTCTACGCCCGCATGGCGCAGCGGCTGCAGGACCGTGCGCTGGAAGCGCATCTCGCGGCCCCCGACGCCGTGCTGGCCTGGCTGCGCACGCGGCTGCCCAACCTGGCCACCGTGCAGGCGCAGGAGGGCCTGGACCAGACCGCCGACAACCTCAGCGTGAGCAACGCGGTGACGTCGCTGCGCGTGATCGGCGACGCCGACTGGCCGGCCATCGTGGCCCGTGCCAGCCGGCTGATGCAGCGCATGCTGGCGGCGCCCTCGTTCGCGGCCGAGCACATGCTCACGCGCGACCAGACCCTGCACGCCATCGAGCGCCTGGCGCGGCGCAGCGGCCGCAGCGAGCTGGCGGTGGCACGCACCCTGCTGGGGCTGATGCAGGGCGCCCACGCGCGCGGCGACCCGGTGCAGGCCAGCGCCGGCGCCTGGCTGCGCGGTGACGGCCAGGCCACGCTGGCGCGCGCGCTGGGCCTGCAGGCCGACCCGCGGCTGGCCTGGCGCCGCCTGCGGCTGCGCCTGGGGCTGCCCTTGTACCTGGGGGCGGTGGCGCTGTTCAGCGCCGTGCTGCTGGCCTGGCTGCTGCCGCGCGGCGGTGCAGGCTGGCACGGCCCCCTCCAGGGCTTGCTGCTGCTGCTGGCCCTGCTGCCGGCGTCGGAGGCCGCCGTGGCACTGGTGCACCGCCTGGTCAGCGAATCGGCACCGCCGCTGCCGCTGCCGCGCCTGGCACTGGCCGACGGCATCCCGGCGGCGCACCGCGTGATGGTGGCGATCCCGGCGCTGCTGGTCGACGACGCCACCACCGACCAGCTCGTCCACCGCCTGCACCTGCACTGGCTGGCCAACCCCGAGCCGCAGGCGCAGTTCGCACTGCTCAGCGACGGCCGCGATGCCGCCACCGAGACGCTGGCACAGGACGCTGCCCTGCTGGCCCACGCGGTGGCCCGGGTGGGCGCCCTCAACGCCGCCCAGGACATCCCGCGCGAGCCCGACGCGCCACCGCGCTTCCTCGTGCTGCACCGGGGCCGCCGATACAGCCACAGCGAGCAGGGCTGGATCGGCTGGGACCGCAAGCGCGGCAAGGTCGAGCAGCTGCTGGCCGAGCTGGCCACCGGCGTGCGCGGCGCCTTCGCCGACCTCGGCCCGGTGTCGGCCATCGCCCCCGGCACCCGCTACCTCGTCGCGCTGGACAGCGACACGCAGCTGCCGCCGGGGCGGCTGCGCGAGCTCGTCGGCGTGGCCGCGCACCCCGAGAACGCGCCGCAGCTCAGCGCCGACGGCGCGCGCGTGGTCAGCGGCTACGGCATCCTGCAGCCGCGCGTGGCCACGCCGCTGCCGGCGCCGTACGAGGACACCTGGTTCCACCGCCTGTTCTCGGGCCAGCCCGGCATCGACCCCTACAGCAGCGCCAGCTCCGAGGTGTTCCAGGACCTGTTCGAGGAGGGCAGCTTCACCGGCAAGGGCCTGCTCCAGGTGCAGGCCGTGCACGCGGTGCTGGGGGGCCGCCTGCCGCCCGGGCAGGTGCTCAGCCACGACCTGCTGGAAGGTGCGCTGGTGCGTTGCGCCGCCGTCACCGACATCGCGCTCATCGAGGACGCGCCGGGGCACGCCGAGGTGGCGGCGTCGCGCGTGCACCGCTGGACGCGCGGCGACTGGCAGCTGCTGCCGTTTTTGCTGCGGCCGGGCCGCTGGCCGCTGGGCGCCGTCAACCGCTGGAAGCTGTTCGACAACCTGCGCCGCTCGCTGCTGGCGCCGGCCTCGCTGGGGCTGCTGGTGCTCGCGCTGTCGGGCCGGGGCGGGCTGTCGCCCTGGCGCAGCCTGGCCCTGGTGGCGGCGGCCTTCACCGTGGGGCCGTTGCTGGGCGCGCTGGCGGGCCTGGTGCCCAGCCGGCCGGCGGTGGCCAAGCGGCACTTCTATCGCCAGGCCGGCCGCGAGTTCGCGCGCGCGCTCGGCGCCGGGGCCTGGCAGCTGGCGATGCTGCTGCAGCATGCCGCGGCCGCGCTGGATGCCATCGCCCGCGGCCTGTGGCGCATGGCGGTGAGCCAGCGCCACCTGCTGCAGTGGACCACCGCGGCCAGCGCACAGGCCGCGGCCCGGGGCGACTTCGCCTACGCGCTGCGCCTGCACGCCGGCGTGCCGCTGGCTGCGGCGCTGCTGTTCGCTGGGCTGTGGGGGCTGGCGGCGCCGCATGCCGGGCTGGCTCTGGCGCTCGCGCTGCTGTGGGGTGCCGCGCCGCTGTGGAGCTGGGCCGCCAGCCGGCCGGTGGGCCGCGAGCCGGCCGCCGCGCTGAGCGAGCCCGACCGCGCCTACCTGCTGGGCGTGGCGCGCGACACCTGGCGCTACTTCGAGCGCGCGGTCGGCGCTGCCGAGCTGTACCTGCCGCCCGACAACCTGCAGACCCACCCGCACGAGATGCTGGCCCACCGCACCTCGCCCACCAACATCGGGCTGTACCTGCTCAGCGTGGCCTGCGCACGCGAATTCGGCTGGATCGGCACGCCCGAGCTGCTGACGCGCCTGGAGCAGACGCTGGACAGCGTGGACGGCCTGGAGCGTCACCGCGGCCACCTGCTCAACTGGTACGACACCGCCAGCGGCCAGGCCTTGCTGCCGATGTACGTGTCCACCGTCGACAGCGGCAACCTCAGCGGCCACCTGCTGGCCGTGGCGCAGGCCTGCCTGGCGCTGGCGCGTGCGCCGCCGCAGCCGGGTGACGACGACAGCCGCGGCGATGCCGGCAACGGCAGCGGCATGGGCGACCGCGGCAGCCACCACGACGCCGACGCCGTGCCGCGCCGCCTGCGCCGCGTGGCCTACCGGTGCGAGCGCACCGCGTGGCGGCCCGACTTTCGCTTTCTCTACCACCCGCGGCGGCACCTGCTGCACATCGGCTGGCGCGTGGCCGAGCAGCAGCTCGATGTCGGCTTCTACGACCTGCTGGCGTCCGAGTCGCGCCTGACCAGCCTGCTGGCCATCGCCAAGGGCGACGTGCCGGTGCGCCACTGGTCGGCGCTGGGCCGGCCGTTCTATGCCGTCGGCGCGGCCGCGGCGCTGCGCTCCTGGTCGGGCTCGATGTTCGAGTACCTGATGCCCACGCTGGTGCTGGCCGAGCCGCAGGGCAGCGTGCTGCACGAAGCCTGCGGCGCGGCCCTGGTGGAGCAGCGCCGCTACGCCCACGCGCACCGCGTGCCCTGGGGCATCTCGGAGTCGGCCTACGCCGGCTGCGACCACACGCTGGCCTACCAGTACGCGCCGCAGGGCGTGCCGCGGCTGGCGCTGCGGCGCACGCCGCCCGACGAGCTGGTGGTCGCGCCCTATGCCAGCGCGCTGGCGGCGCAGATCGCCCCAGTGGCTGCGGTGCTCAACCTGGCCGCCTTGCAGGGCCTGGGTGCGCGCGGGGCGCTCGGCTTCATCGAGGCGCTGGATTTCTCGCCCGGGCGCCAGACCGCGGGCGAGACGCTGACCCCGGTGCTCACGTTCATGGCGCACCACCAGGGCATGACGCTGGTGGCGCTGGCCAACGTGCTGTGCGACGGCGTGGCGCAGCGCTGGGGCATGGCCAACGCGCACCTGCAGGCCGTGGCCTCGCTGCTGCACGAGCGCGCGCCGCGCGAGGTGTCCAGCCTGTACGCCCCGCCCGGGCCGGCGCTGCCGGTGGTCGGCCCCTCGGGGGAGCCGGCGCTGCTGCGGCCGCTCACGCCGGGGCGGCAGGCGGTGGAGCCGACGCAGCTGCTGTCCAACGGCCACTACAGCGTGGCCCTGCGCGCCAACGGCGCCGGCACCAGCCGCAGCGGTCAAGTGGACATCCACCGCTGGCGCGACGATGCGCTGCGCGACGCCTGGGGCCAGTTCCTGTACCTGCGCCGCGCCGGTGGCGCCGCGCTGGTCTCGCTGACCCAGCACCCGGCGCCCGACCCGGCGGCGCGCTACCGCGCCGTGTTCCATGCCGACCGCGTCTGCTACACCGCGCACTGGCCCGACCTGCAGGCGCGCATCACGGTCTGGGTCAGCCCCGAGGACGACATCGAGTTCCGCCAGCTCGAGCTGCTGAACCTGGGCGACGAGCCGCTGGCGGTGGAGCTCGTCTCGGCCTTCGACGTCAGCCTGGCCCAGGCGCGCGCCGACGAAGCGCACCCGGCCTTCGGCAACCTGTTCGTCAGCGCCCATGCCCAGCCGGCGCAGCAGGCGCTGCGCTTCGAGCGCCGCCCGCGCCTGGTGGGCGAGCCGGCGTTGATGGCGGCGCATTTCCTCGTGGACACGCAGACGCCGCTGCTCGGGCTGCGCTGCCAGGTCGACCGCCGGCGTTGGCTCGGCCGGCAGCACGAGCCCAGCGCCCCGCGTGCCCGCCTCGATGACTGGCCCGCCGGCCCCGACGAGTGCTTGCTCGACACCGGGCTGGACCCGGTCTGCGCGCTGGCCGTGCGGCTGGAACTGATGCCGCAGCGGCAGGCCGAGTTGACGTTCGCCACCGCGGCCTCGGGGCACGGCCCCACGCTGCAGGCCGTGATCGACAAGTACCGCCAGCCCAGCCACGTGGCCCGCGCCTCGCTGATGTCGGCCACGCTGGCCGGCATCCGCCTGCGCGACCTGCGGCTGGCGGCCGAGAACCTGGCGCCCCTCCAGACCCTGACCACGGCGCTGGTGCAGAGCCTGAGCCGCGCGGTGAGCCTGCCGCAGTCGCCGGCGGCCTGTGACAAGCGCGGGCTATGGCGCTACGGCATCTCGGGCGACCGGCCGCTGATCCTGGTGACCATCGCGACGCTGCCCGGGCTGGGCCTGGTGCAGGTGCTGGCGCAGGCGCTGCGATGGTGGTCCTGGGGCGGGGTGGCCTGCGACCTGGTGGTCGTCAACGCCGAGCCCACCTCGTACCTGATGGCGCTGCAGCGGGACCTGGGCGCGCTGCGGGACCGCCTGGACGCCGATGCCCCGGCGCGCGCCGGGGCCGCGCCCGTGGCGCTGCACCTGCTGCGCGCCGTCGACCTGGCGGACGAGGCGCTGACGACGCTGCACGCCGTGGCGCGCATCCGGCTCAGCGCCGACGGCCGGCCGCTGGCGGTGCACCTGCGCGACTGGATCGCGCGCCACGAGGCAGCACGCGCCCTGCGCCAGGACGGGACCGCGGCCGTGACGCTGGCGGTGGACGGCGCCGGCGAAGCAGACGACGCCGGCGGTGCCGCCGATGGCGCGCCGGCACCGCACGCCGGCCGCTTTGCACCCGAGAGTGCCGAGTTCGCCTTCGAGGTGCAGGGCCCGCGGCGGCCGGCGCGGCCGTGGATCAACGTGCTGGCCAACCCGGACTTCGGCAGCCTGGTGTCGGAAGCCGGAGGCGGCAGCAGCTGGGCCGTCAACAGCCGTCTGAACCAGCTCACGCCCTGGTCCAACGACGCGGTGGCCGACCCGCCCGGCGAATGGCTGCTGCTGCAGGACCGCCGCACGCGCGAGGTGTGGAGCCTGACGCCCTCGGCCAGCGCCCCGGCCGGCGCGAGCTACCGCATCGCCCACGCCCCGGGCACCAGCACCATCGGCCACCGCCACACCGAGCTCGAAGTGACGCTGGCGTGGTGCGTCGATGCCGCGCTGGCGGTGCGGCAGCTGCGCGTGCGGGTGGTCAACCGCGGCGCGGCCGAGCGTTCGCTGCGGCTGGTGGGCATCGTCGAATGGCTGCTGGGCGCGGCGCGCGGCGACCGGCGCAGCGTGCACACGGCCCTGCACCGGCCCGGCGGCGCCGGGCCGGCCTGCGTGGCCCTGCTCGCCACCCAGCAGGAGCACAGCGCCGGCTTCGGCGGGGGCACCGCCTTCTGGGCCCTGACCGGCGACCCCGCCGGCAGTGCAGCGGTCGACTGGACCTGCGACCGCCGGGAATGCTTCGACGCCCGCGGCCGCGCCGTGCTGCCCGACGTCTTCGGCCGCACCCAGGGCAGCGGCGGCGAGCCCTGCGCAGCACTGTCCACCGAGCTCGTGCTGCCCCCCGGCAGCGCGGCCGACCGGTTGTTCCTGCTCGGCTGGGCCGCCGATGACGCGGCCGCGCGCGCCCTGGTCGAGACCGCCGCGCGCGTGCCCGCGCCCGAGCGGCGGCGCCTGGCCCTGGCGCACTGGGACCGGCTGCTCGGCGCCACCACCGTGCGCACGCCCGACCCGCTGTTCGACGCCCTGGTCAACCGCTGGCTGCTGTACCAGACGGTGGCCTGCCGGCTGTGGGCCAGGGCCGCCTTCTACCAGGCCGGCGGGGCCACCGGCTTTCGCGACCAGCTGCAGGACGCGATGGCGCTGGCCTGGGCCGAGCCGGCCCTGCTGCGGGCGCAGATCGTGCTGTGCGCCTCGCGCCAGTTTGCCGAGGGTGACGTTCAACATTGGTGGCACGCGCCGCAGGGTGCCGGCGTGCGCACGCATTTCTGCGACGACCTGCTGTGGCTCCCGTATGCGCTGGCGCACTACCTGCGGGCCACGGGCGACGGGGCGCTGCTGGAGCAGAGCGTGGCCTTCCTGGAAGGCGCGCCCATCCCGCCGGGCGCCGAGGACCGGTACGACACGCCCGCGGTGAGCCTGCAGCAGGCCTCGGTCTACGAGCACGCGGCGCGCGCGATCGACCACAGCCTGGCGGTGGGCGTGCACGGCCTGCCGCTGATGGGCAGCGGCGACTGGAACGACGGCATGAACCGCGTCGGCATCGGCGGCCAGGGCGAATCGGTCTGGCTGGCCTGGTTCTTGTGCCGGCTGGTGGATGACTTCGGGCCCGTGGCGCGGGGCCGTGGCGACGACGCGCGCGCCGAGCGCTGGGCCGCCGCGGCGCAGGGCTGGCGCGCCGCCCTGCAGGGGCCGGCCTGGGACGGTGCCTGGTACAGGCGGGCCTACTTCGACAACGGCCAGGCGCTGGGCGCCAGCGCCAATGCCGAAGCCCGCATCGATCTCATCGCGCAGGCCTGGGCGGTGCTGTCCGGGGTGGCGCCGCCCGATCGGCAGGCCCAGGCGCTGGCGGCCGTGCAGGGTGAGCTGGTGGATGCCTCGGCCGGCCTGCTGCGGCTGCTGACACCGCCCTTCGTGCGGGCCGAGCCCAGCCCCGGCTACATCCAGGCCTACCCGCCGGGTGTGCGCGAGAACGGGGGCCAGTACTCGCACGCCGGGGTCTGGGGCCTGATGGCGCAGCTCGCCTGGACCAAGGCCCAGCGCGGACCCGAGGCGACCGAGGCCGGCCTGGCGCGGGCCTGGCAATGGTTCCTGCACTTGAGCCCGGCGCACCGCGCAGCGCAGCCGCAGCAGGCTTCGGCCTACGAGATCGAGCCCTACGTGATGGCCGGCGACGTCTACAGCGCCGCGCCCTACGTCGGCCGCGGCGGCTGGAGCTGGTACACCGGCTCGGCGGCCTGGATGCACCGGGCCGCTATCGAGTCCATCCTGGGCCTGACGCTGGGTGCACGCCACTTGCGCGTCGACCCCGGCCTGCCGCCGCACTGGCCGCGCGCCGAGCTGGCCTTGCGGCGCGACGGGCGCGTGCTGCGCTTCCTGCTTTTGCGCAGCCCGCCGGCGGCGGCGCTGCAGGCCGCCGCGCCGTGGTGCGCGGCGCAGAGGCCCCGCCTGCTGTTGCCGGGGGTGCCCCTGGCCTGGCCGGCGCTCGAGGGCGAATCCTGCTTCGTCGTGCCGCTGCTGGAAGCCGGCTCCGCCTGCGTGGCAACCCCCTAGAAGCTGCGCGGCGGCACGGCCTGCTGGAAACAACGGATGCGCGGCGCTCGCCGCGGCCGACACACTCGGCCGCACGGTTGCAGCCGGCGCCCCGCGCCTCCACACGACGATCCGAGACCATGAACCCACACACACGCACGGCCCTGGCGGCCCTGTCCGCCCTGTCGACCTTCTCGGGCCTCACCGCCCTGCCGCTGGCGGCCCTGGCGGCACCCGCGGCCCCCACCTGCGCGGCGGTGCTGGCGCGGCTGGCCGGCCGGCTGGCCGACGCCACCTGCACCGTCAGCGCCGACCTCACGACGGCCAACCCGGCGACCACGCCGGCGGACAACTCGATCCCGTCGCTGCCGCCCGGCGCCTTCACGCCCACGACCGACCGCGCCGTGATCGCCCCCAGCGCGGCCAAGCGCACGCCGATCACGCGCGCCGTGCCGGGGCTGCAGATCGATGCCCGCATGGCCGACGACCCCACCGGGCAGGCGCGCTTCCTGCTGCGCCTGCCCCTGGACTGGAACGGCCGGTTGGTGGTGGCCGGCGCATCGGGCACGCGCAGCGAGTTCAACGGCGATTTCGCCTGGAGCGACTACGTGCTGCAGAAGGGCTATGCCTACGCGTCGCAGAACAAGGGCGTGCTCAACCTGCGCATCGCCTCGCTGTCCAGCGCCACGCCGCCCAATGGCCTGGCCTGCCGGCTCAACCCTGCGTCGGGCGTGTGGGTCAACTTCTACGACAACGACGATGGCCAGCCGTTCACGCGCTGGCGCGACACCATGGTCAAGGCGGCGCGGCTGGCCGGCGACGGCGTGGTCGCGGCGTATGGCGCGCGGGCGCGCTACACCTATGCGGTCGGCACCTCCAACGGCGGCTACCAGGTGCGGCGCGCGGTCGAATCGGCACCCGAGCTGTTCGACGGCGGCGTCGACTGGGAAGGCACCTACGTCGACGCGGCCGCGCCCAACCTGCTGACCGACCTGCCGGCCGGGGTGTTGAACTTCGGCGACTACGTCGCCTCGGGCCGCGACCCGAACAGCACCGCGGCGAAGAACATCGTCGCCGCCGGCTACCCGCCCGACATCGTGCGGTCGGCCACCAGCTCGCTGTGGACGAGCTACTGGGCCAGCTTCTGGGAGGTCACGCAATGCCAGTGGCAGAAGCGACTGGACCCCGCCTACGACACCTACGGCGCCGGCACGGCCGCCTACAACTACACCGCGCGCTTGTCGGCCAGCGCCGTCGGCAGCCAGCTGGCGGCCTTTGCCACCACCGGCCGCATCCAGCGGCCGCTGATCACGGTGGCCGGCACGATGGACGGGCTGCTCCCGATCGACCACCACGCCCGGGCCTATGCGCGGGCGGTGGCTGCCGCCCGGGCGCAGGACGACGACGAAGGCGACCGGCGCGGTCGCGACGACCGCCCCGCCTACCGCCTGTACGAGATCCAGAACGGCAACCACATCGAGACCTACCAGGACCTCTTCCCCCAGCTCGAACTGATCGAGCCGCACGCGCAGCGGGCCTTCGATCTGCTGGTGGCGAATGTCGAGCTGCGCCAGCCGCTGCCGCCCAGCCAGTGCGTGCTGCGCCACGGTGCCATCGCCAACCCGGCAGTGCAGCCCGGGCATTGCGTGAATCTGTACGAGCCCTGACCGAAGACCCCCGGGCCGCCTGGTCCAGCACGGGCGGCGACCGGTCTGGAGCAGCGGCCGGCTGGCCTGCCCGGAGGGACTCGAACCCCCGACCTGCGACTTAGAAGGTCGCTGCTCTATCCAGTTGAGCTACGGGCAGATGCGGGCCCGATTGTCCACGTCCAGGCCGGGTGCGGACGGTGCGGGCACGCTGCCGCTGCAGGCGGACTGCTGCGCCGCCTCAGCGCGGCTGGTACTGCGTCTTGCCGAACAGCACCTCGCGCGCCTTGTCGTCGGTGATGGGCCGGCGCTGCGCTGCCAGCACCTCCACGCCGCGCATGACCGCCGGCCGGGCCGCGATTTCGTCGAACCAGCCTTTGAGGTGCGGATGGTCGGCCCAGTCGATGCCCTGGTTCTTCCAGCTGCGCAGCCAGGGAAAGATGGCGATGTCGGCAATGGTGTATTCGTTGCCCGCGATGTACCGGGTCTTGGCCAGCTTCTTGTTCATCACGCCGTACAGGCGGCGGGCCTCGTTGGTGTAGCGGTCGACGGCGTAGGGGATCTTCTCGGGCGCGTAGATGCGAAAGTGGTGCGCCTGGCCCAGCATCGGACCGACGCCACCCATCTGGAACATCAGCCACTCGAGGGTGGACCAGCGGGCGCGCAGGTCGGCCGGCAGGAAGCGGCCGGTCTTGGACGCCAGGTAGAGCAGGATCGCCCCCGATTCGAACAGCGAGATCGGTGCGCCGTCGGGTCCGTCGGGGTCGACCAGGGCCGGGATCTTGTTGTTCGGGCTGATGGCCAGGAATGCAGGGTCGAACTGCTCGCCGGCACCGATGTCCACGCCGTGGGCGCGGTAGGGCAGGCCGCACTCCTCCAGCATGATGTGGACCTTGTGGCCGTTCGGCGTGGCCCACGAATACACTTCGATCATCAATGGCTCCCATGCTGCCGGCCGCGATGGTGGCCAGCCCTTGCGGACGACTCTAATCCATGCTCGAAGGCCTGAAGCGCTGGTTTGCCGGCGGCCCTGACGCACCGTCGCAGGACTGGGACGGCATCGCCCCGTGGGCGCGCCAGAAGCAGTACGCCTTCCGCGGCGTGCACAGCGAAGGCTTCGTGATCGACGGCCGCCTCGGTCCCACGCCATGGCGCCTCGAATGGGGTCCGTCGCAGCGGCCCTACATCCCGGGCCGCGAGCTGCGCCTGCGCGCCGAGCTGGGCCTGGGTGCCGACCTGCAGGTCGTGGTGATGAACCGCGAGCTGCAGGAGTCGATGGAGAAGGCGGTGTTCGACCAGTACGTCGAAGGCGTGCAGACGCGCATCGACAACCAGACGCCGCCCGAAATGCGCTGGCTGGTGATGTTCCCCAAGCTGGCCGGCACCGAGATGCCGCTGCTGCGCGAGCGCTTCGTCGCCCTGGCCAGCGTCAAGGGCTGGCTGATGCAGTGGCTGGAAGGCCCGCTGTCGCAGTCGCTGGCGGTGCTGCGGCTGGAGCCGGCCACGCCGTTCGTGCTGATGATCGGCCGCGGCCGGCTGATGCTGCGCACGGCGCTGCCCGATGCCGAGATCGAATCGCTGCAGGCCTGGCTGCGCCTGTTCGAGCTGGCGATGCGCGAAGCCCGCCGCGTGGCTGCCGCTCCTGGGGAGGCCGGCCCGCCGAGCAGCGCGCCCAGCCTGTGGCCAACCAGCGCGCTGCCCGGCGACGAACGCCACAAGTAGCCACCGCGGGGGCGGCCCGGTCTCAGGCGCGCGGTGCGATCTTGCCCAGCTCGAGCTTGGCGATGGCGTTGCGGTGCACCTCGTCGGGCCCGTCCGCGAACCGCAGGGTGCGTGCCAGGGTGTAGTAATAGGCCAGCGGCGTGTCCTGGCTCATGCCGGCGCCACCGTACACCTGCATCGCCCAGTCGATGACCTGGCAGGCCATGGTCGGCGCCACCACCTTGATCATGGCGATCTCGGCCTTGGCGCTCTTGTTGCCCGCCATGTCCATCATCCATGCCGCCTTCAGCGTCAGCAGCCGGGCCTGGTCGATCATGCAGCGCGCCTCGGCGATGCGTTCCTGCGTCACGCCCTGCTGCGCGATCGTCTTGCCGAAGGCGACGCGGCGGGTGGCGCGCTCGCACATCAGGCGCAGCGCGCGCTCGGCCAGGCCGATCAGTCGCATGCAGTGGTGGATGCGCCCGGGCCCGAGCCGGCCCTGCGCGATCTCGAAGCCGCGGCCCTCGCCGAGCAGGATGTTGGCGGCGGGCACGCGCACGTTCTTGAAGTCGACTTCCATGTGGCCGTGCGGTGCGTCGTCGTAGCCGAACACCGACAGCGGGCGCAGGATGGTGATGCCCGGCGTCTCGCGCGGCACCAGGATCATGCTCTGCTGCGAATGCCGCGGCGCCGTGGGGTCGGTCTTGCCCATGAAGATGAAGATCTGGCAGCGCGGGTCGCCGGCCCCGCTGGTCCACCACTTGCGGCCGTTGATGACGTAGTCGTCCCCGTCGCGCTTGATCTCGGCTTCGATGTTGGTGGCGTCGGACGAGGCTACTGCCGGCTCGGTCATCGCGAAGGCGCTGCGGATCTCGCCCGCCAGCAGGGGCTCGAGCCAGCGCTTCTTGTGCTCGGCCGAGCCGTAGCGGGCGATCGTCTCCATGTTGCCGGTGTCGGGGGCCGAGCAGTTGAAGATCTCGCTGCTCCAGGGCACCGCGCCCATGATCTCGGCCAGCGGCGCGTAGTCCTGGTTGCTCAGGCCGAAGTTGAACTCGGCCTCGCCTTTCGCATTCGCGCCCTCGGCGTGCGGTGGCAGGAACAGGTTCCACAGCCCGGCCGCGCGCGCCTTGGGCTTGAGCTTTTCGATCACCTGCAGCGGCGTCCAGCGCCGGCCGGCCTGGGTGTTGGCCTCGATCTCGGCCCACCACTGCGGCTCGGCGGGGTAGACATGCTCGGCCATGAAGGCCGACAGGCGTGCCTGCAGCTCCTGGGTGCGGGGGGAGTAGCTGAAGTCCATCGTCGTGTCTCCGGGTGGTGTGCAGGGGTGCGTGTGCGGGGGTGCGCGTGCAGGGTGGGGCGCGGGATGCGGGGTGGCCCGGGGTGTCAGCCAGCGCGCTGCGCGTAGCGCCAGCCCAGCTCGGCCAGCGCGCGCGTGGCCGCTCCGCTGGCGCGCGCCTGGTCGCTGGATGCGGTGCCGTCGAGCACGCGCTTGGCGATGCCTTGCATGATCGAGGCCATGCGGAACAGGTTGTAGGCGAGGTAGAAGTTCCAGTCGGCGCGCAGCACGGCAGGGTCCAGCGGCACGCCGGCGGCGGCGCGCCGCTCGCAGTAGCGGCGCACGTAGGCGTCTTCGTCGGGGATGCCCAGCGCCGCGAGGTCGAGCCCGCCGATGCCCCTGAACACGCCTGGGGGGATGTGCCAGGCCATGCAGTGGTAGCTGAAGTCGGCCAGCGGATGGCCCAGCGTGGACAGCTCCCAGTCGAGCACCGCCACCACGCGCGGCTCGGTGGGGTGGAACATCAGGTTGTCGAGCCGGAAGTCGCCGTGCACGATGGCCGTCTGGGTGTCGTCGCGGGCCCCGGGGGGCATGTGCGCCGGCAGCCAGGCGATGAGCCGGTCCATCTCGGCGATGGGCTCGATCTCGGAGGCTCGGTACTGCTTGCCCCAGCGTCCGATCTGGCGCTCGAAGTAGTTGCCCGGGCGGCCGTAGCTGGCCATCGCCGGCGTCACCGCGGTGCTGTGCAGCGCGGCGATGACGCGGTTCATCTCGTCGTAGATGGCGCTGCGCTCGGCCGGCTGCAGGCCCGGCAGCGACTGGTCCCACAGCACCCGGCCGGCCACGTGCTCCATGACGTAGAAGGCACGGCCGATCACCGCCTCGTCGTCGCACAGCAGCAGCATCTGTGGCACCGGCACCGCGCTGCCGTGCAGGTACTGCATGACGCGGAACTCGCGCTCGATCGCGTGCGCCGAGGGCAGCAGCCGCGCCGCCGGGCCGGGCTTGGTGCGCATGACGTAGCACCGCGACGGCGTGACGAGCTTGTACGTGGGGTTGGACTGGCCGCCCTTGAACTGCTCCACCGTCAGCGGGCCGGCGAAACCGGGCAACTCGCGCACCAGATGCGCCTGCAGCGTGGCGGTGTCGAAGGCGTGGCTGGCGGCCACGGGTTTGGTGCCGGTGTACTGTTCCATGGTCCTATCTTGCGCCTGCGGGCACGGGTGCTGCCAGCCGGATCAGCCCGGCCCTGGCCGCGGGCGCGGAAGGCGCCGTCAACGCTCGGCGATGGCCAGCAGCTTGTCGCGCGACAGCACCACCAGCCGCGCGGGCTCCACGCGCACGGCGCCTTCGCGCTCGAAGCCCTTCAGCTCCTGGTTCACGCGCTGGCGCGAGGCGCCCAGCAGCTGCGCCAGGTCTTCCTGCGCCAGGGCCAGGCCGATGCGGATCTCTTCGCCCTGCGGGATGCCGTAGCTGCGCGCCAGCAGCAGCAGCTGCTTGGCCAGCCGCGCCTGCAGCGGCCGCGTGTTGAGGTCTTCGATCTGGTTGAACATCAGCCGCAGGCGGCGGCAGTTCAGGCGCAGCAGCGCTTCGTAGAGCTCCACATGTTGCGCCAGCAGGTCCTTGAAGTCGTGCTTGCGCACCACCAGCAGCGTGGTCGCACCATGGGCATCGGCATCGTGGGTGCGCGGCAGGCCGTCGAAGAGCGCGATGTCGCCGAACCAGGTGCCGGGCTCGGCGTAGGTGAGCGTGACCTGCTTGCCCGACAGGCCCACCGAGCTGATGCGCACTGCGCCGCGCGCCACGCCGCACCATTCGGCGGCCGGTGTGCCGCGGCTGGCCAACGCGTTGCCGTCGGCCAGACGGCGTACCAGGGCCCGCGAGAGGATGGCGCTTCGCAACGCCGGAGAAAGCTTGCTGAACCACGCACCCGTTTCGATGTTTTGTCGCTCGTCGATTGTAAGAACCGGGGTATTCATGGCTTGTCCCTGAGGCGACAGCAGCGCCACGATCCGATTGTCTATCGTCGACCGCACCCCCCAGGCCCAGGAGACCCGCCATGCCCGCACCCGCCCTGCAGATCGCCGACCGTCGCTACGAAGTGACCGAAGCCGAATGGAAGGTCCGCGTCGATCTCGCCGCCGCCTACCGGCTGGCCGCGCTGTTCGGCTGGGACGACCTGGTCTTCACCCACATCAGCGCCCGCGTGCCCGACCGCGAGGGCGAGTTCCTCATCAATCCCTACGGCCTGATGTTCGACGAGATCACGGCCTCGAGCCTGGTGAAGATCGACACCGAGGGCCGCAAGCTCGACGACTCGCCGTACCCGGTCAACCCGCCCGGCTTCGTCATCCACAGCGCGGTGCACGCCGTGCGGCACGACGCGGCCTGTGTCATGCACCTGCACTCGATCAACGGCGTGGCGGTGGCGGCCCAGCGGGGCGGGCTGCTGCCGCTGTCGCAGCACTCGATCTTCGTGCTCGCGTCGCTGGGCTACCACGACTACGAGGGCGTCGCGGTGCGCGACGACGAGAAGCCGCGTCTGGTGGCCGATCTCGGCCGCAAGACCAACCTGATGCTGCGCAACCATGGCCTGCTGACGGTGGGTCCGACGGTGGCCGACGCCTTCCAGGCGATGTACATGTTCGAGACCGCCTGCATGATCCAGGTGCGGGCGCAGGCCGGCGGCGGCCCGCTGGTGACGATCCCGCAGGAGATCATCGCCACGGCCGCCGAGCAGTCGCGCGCGGCCACGCGCGGGCAGGGCGCGCAGCAACTCGTCTGGCCGGGCCTGCTGCGCCGGCTGGATCGCCGGCTGCCGGGCTACGACACCTGAACGCGGGGGTGCCGGCCGGCGGCCGTGGCCTGCGGCACGAACCGCGCGCGCGGCGCGCTGGCGCCTCGAACGGCCATGCTAGAGTGGCCCGACCCCCTCCGCTAACGATCCAGCGTTCCTGAATGCAGCTTCATCGGCCCTGGCTGGCGTTGGTTTTCGCATCCGCCTGCGCCTTCGCGGCCACCGCCGCATCGGCTGCCGCCATCGGGGCCAACGGCGCCGACGTCACGCTCGGCCAGCCTCTGGATTACGCGGTCCAGGTGCGCCTGGCCCCAGGCGAAAGCATCAACCCCGGGTGTGTCGCGGCGCAGGTCACCCTCGGCGAGCGGCAGGTGCCCGCTACGCAGGTGCGGACCGTGCTGCGCATGGAAGGCCCCGACGTGGCGCAGGTCCGGGTGCTGACGACGCGGCCGGTGGACGAGCCGGTCGTGGGCGTCGTCGTCCAGGCCGGCTGCAACAGCCCCCTCACGCGCCGGTTCGTGGTGCTGGCCGACCCCCCGCTCACACCGCCCGCGGCGGCGGTGCCGGCCTATGCGGCGGCGCCTCCGCCGGCCGAGACGACCGCGCCTGCCGGCATGCCCGTGCAGGCAGGACGTCCGGTGGCGTCTGTGGCGCCGCTCGCACCGTTGCCGCCCCAGCCCGGGTTGGCTGCGGCGGCGGTCACGGGCAAGGCGTCGGGCGCGCTTAAGCCCGAGCACACGCCGCCACGCCGTGCCCGCCGCGCCGAGCCGCTCCGCAAGCCGCATGTGGCCCAGCCGGTCGAGGTCGCGCGCGCCGCCCGCGGCGCGCGGCTCGAGCTCGACCCGGCCGAGCCGGTGCGCCCGCTGGCGCCGGCACCGATGGCCACGGCCGTGGCCATCGAGCAGGCCCTCGACGCGGTGGAAGCCGCGGCCAGCGCGGCGCGGGCCGCGGCGTGGGCGGCTTCCGCCTCGGCCGCGCGCATCGCCGAGCTGGAGAGTACGGTGGCGCGGCTGAAGGCCGAGGACCGCAGCCGCAGCGCGGATGCCGTGCAGGTGCGCCAGCGCCTGCTGCAGGCCGAGCGGGCCGGTCGCTGGACCTGGCCGCTGCTGGCCGCCACCGGCGCCCTCACGCTGCTGTCGGCCTGGCTGGGCTGGCAGCTGGCGGCCCTGCAGCAGGCACGCCGCGGCGAGTGGCGCGCTGCCGCCGCGCCGCGCGCGGACGATGCCGATGCCGATCCCGAGCCCGGCCCGGGTCGGCCGGCTACCGCGCCGATCCCGTTCGTCACCTCCGAGATGCGGCTGCCTGCGGTACCCGGCCCGCCCGGGACCCAGCGCCTGCCGCCGGCCTGGCCGCCCTCGACCAGCCCCGAGCTGCTGAACCCGCCCACGGTGGCGATGGACCCCGAGTCCCGGCTGCAGGCGGTGCAGACGGGTGCGGCGCTGGCCCCGCCGGCCGATGCCGCCGCGCAACGCACCGCGGTGCAGCCGCGGCCGGCCGAGACGGCGCCGCGCGACGTCTCGATCGAGGAGCTGATCGATCTCGAGCAGCAGGCCGAGTTCTTCGCCGTGCTGGGTCAGGACGAGGCCGCGATCGATCTGCTGATGGAGCACCTGCGGCACACCGGCGGCAGCAGCCCGCTGCCCTACCTGAAGCTGCTCGAGATCTACGGCCGGCGCGGCGACCGTGCCGACTACGAGCGCATGCGCTCGCGCTTCAACCACCGCTTCAACGCCTATGCGCCCGAGTGGGGCGTGGACCTGCAGGCCGGGCGTTCTCTGGCCGACTACCCGGGCGTGATCCCGCGGCTGGAGCAGGTGTGGCCGCGCCCGCTGGAGGCGATGGCGGAGCTCGAGGCGCTGCTGTTCCGCAAGTCGCGCGGCGATCTGTTCGAGCTGCCGGCGTACCGCGAGGTGCTGTTCCTGTACGCGATCGCGCGCGACCTGCTCGACCGCGAAGTGGGCGAAGGCGGTACGGTCGACCTGCTGCTGCCGCTGGCTGCGCGCCCGGCCTTCAACTGCACCGCGCCGGCCCCGTACCTCGAGCTCACGGGCGACGAGGACGCGACAGTTTCGCGCCCCACCGAGCCCCCCGCCTCGGCCGGCGAACTCGACCTGGACCTGAGTGCCGCGGACGACCGCCAGGCCAGCATCTTCGACACCCTGGATCACAGCCGCGCCAGCGACGGGCCGCCCAGCCTGCGCTAGTCGCAGGCGGCGGCAGGCGAGGAGACGCCCAGCAACGCATGCAGCCGCGGGCTGGTGGTGGTGTACTGCAGCGGCGTCGCCCGGTCTGGATGCAGGTGCCGGGCCACGCCATAGGCGGCCAGCGTGGCCTCGTGGAAGCCGCAGACGATGAGCTTCTTCTTGCCCGGGTAGGTGTTGATGTCACCCACCGCGAAGATGCCGGGCGTGCCGGTCGCGTAGGTCTCGGTGTCGACCCGCAGCTGCCGGCGCTCCAGCGCCAGGCCCCAGTCGGCGATCGGCCCCAGGCGCGGGCTCAGGCCCAGTCCCACGAGCAACGTGTCCAGCGGCAGCGCCTGCGTGCCGCCGTCGGCGGTGGCGATGTCCAGCCGCACGAGGCGGCCCTGGTCTTCGGCACAGGCCACGGGCTGACCCGCCACGAAGTGCACGGCGCCTGTGGCGATGCAGGCCTGCAGGCGGGCCAGGCCGGCAGGGTCGGCGTCCAGCGTGTCGCGCCGGTGCACCAAGGTCACGCGGGCCGGCCGGGCGGCCGGCGCAGCCTCACCCAGCGCCAGCGCCCAGTCGAGCGCGATCTCGCCGCCGCCCACCACCACCACGTGCCGGCCGGCCAATGCGGCCGGCTCGTCCAGCGCATAGTGCAGCTGCGTGCCTTCGTGCCGGTCCAGGCCTTCGAGCTTCAGCGTGCGGGGCTGGAAGGCCCCCGCCCCGCCGGCGATGACCACGGCGCCGGCATCGAAGCGCGGACCACCGCGCGTGAGGACGGTCCAGCGGCCGTCGTCCTGCCGCTGCAGGCCGGTGACGAGCTGCCCCAGGTGCAGGCCTGCACCGAAGGGCCGGATCTGCTGCAGCAGCCGCTGCGTCAGCTCGTGCCCGCTGCATCGGGGCAGGGCGGGGATGTCGTAGAGCGGCTTGTCGGCGTACAGCGCCGCGCATTGACCGCCGGCGTGGGTCAGGACGTCGACGACCTGGGCGCGGATCTCGAGCAGCCCGAGCTGGAACACCTGGAACAGGCCCACCGGGCCGGCGCCGATGATCAGGGCGTCGGTGCGCACCGGCTCGCCGGGGGGAGGCACCGGGGCCGCGGTGGTCACGGCGGGGTCAGCGCAGCAGCTGGTCGAGCTTGTCCTTGCGGTCCTTCCACGCCTCGGCATCGGGCAGCGCAGGCTTGCGCTTGGTGATGCTGGGCCAGCCGCGTGCGAGCTCGGCATTGAGCTTGATGAAGGCCAGCTGCTCGGAGGGCACGTCCTCCTCGGGCAGGATGGCGTTCACCGGGCACTCGGGGATGCAGACCGCGCAATCGATGCATTCGTCGGGGTCGATGACGAGCATGTTCGGCCCTTCGCGGAAGCAATCGACGGGGCAGACGTCCACGCAATCGGTGTACTTGCAGCGGATGCAGGATTCGAGGACAACGTGGGTCATGGATCGGCTCGGTGGTTTCGGGGCTCGCCGCAGCCAGGTCGACCACGGATGCCCAGGCCTGATTTTACGGGGCCGGCGCGCCGGCCCCGGCCGCAGCGTTCATGCCGGTGGCCGAACGACCGGCCGAACCGCCGAGCGGGACGCCCGCCACGGCGCGCGCGCCGGCGCCCACCGTGACCACGGTCGGCCGTCCGCTGTGAACCAGCACCGCCGCGGCCAGGTCGACGAGCCGGTGCTCGCTGGCCAGACCGTCGGGCCAGCCCGCGCGCGAGATCACGCTGGCCGGCGTGTCATCCGGCCAGCCCGCCCGGCGCAGCGCGCGTGCCAGCGCGCCGAGCTGGCGGCCGGCCATGTAGTACACCTCGGTGTCGGCGTGGCGCCGGCCTTGCAGGGCGCCGTCGCGCGTCATCGCGGTGCTCAGGCTCACGCTGCGGCCACTGCCACGGCGGGTGAGCGGGCGCTTCGTGTCCGCCGCCGCCGCCAGGGCCGCGGTGACGCCGGGCACCACTTCGCATTCGATGCCGGCCGCGGCCAGGGCCTGCAACTCTTCCTCGAGGCGGCCGAAGACGCTCGGGTCGCCGCCTTTCAAGCGCACGACCAGGCGGTGCTGCCGGGCCTGCGCCACCAGCATCGCGTCGATCGTCGCCTGGCCGGTGCCGTCGCAGAAGCCGCGCTTGCCGACGTCGATCCAGCGCGCCTGCGGCGCCAGCTCGCGCAGCGCGGGGTCGGTGAGGGCGTCGAACAGCACCACCTCGGCCTCGGCGAGGCGGCGCGCTCCGCGCAGCGTGATCAGGTCGGCGGCGCCGGGCCCGGCACCGATGAAGACGACGCGGCCGGAAGTCATGCCGCTTCCCGTTCGGCCCGCACCAGCAGTGCGCCGCTGGTGCGGTGGCTGGCCGGGTCGACGACGATCAGCGCGCCGCCGATGCGGTCGTCGGCGTAGGGTGCCAGCGGCAGCGGGTGCTGCAGCTCGAACACGACCTCGCCGATCTCGTTGACGGCCAGCGTGTGTGCGTCCTCGGGCGCCAGCGTGTGGATGTCGAGCCGGTGCGTGATCTGGACCAGTCGCGCCTGCACCCAGCGGCTGCCGTGCCGTACCCAGTACTTGCGGCCGGGCGTCGCGGCCTCGGTGTCGAGCCAGGCCAGCGTGGCGGCGAAGCGCTGCCGCGGGCGCAGCGCGCCGGGGCTGGCGAGCCAGTCGCCGCGCGAGACGTCGAGCTGGCGGTCGAGCACGACGCCGGCCGACTGCCCCGCTACGCAGGCCGCGACGCCGCTGCCGGCCCGGCGCAGGGCCTGCACGCGGGCGCGCTCGCCGCTCGGGAAGACCTCCAGCTCGTCGCCGACCTGAACCCGTCCCTGCGCGATGCGGCCCCAGAACACGCGCGGCTGCTCGCCGACGCCCGGCGCGATCGAGGCGTCGCGCGCCACGTACTGCACCGGCAGGCTGAGCGCCTCGGCGGTAGGCTCCTGCGCCGCGGGCAGGTCCTCGAGCAGCTGCAGCAGCGAGGGGCCGCGGTACCAGCTCGCGTCGAGCGGCTGCGTCACGTTGTCGCCGCGGAGCGCCGACACCGGCACGATGCCGGCGACCCCGATGCCGGCCTCGGTGGCGAAGCGCTCGAGCGCGCGCGACACGGCCGCAAATGCCGCCGCGGGGTCGGCCACGGCGTCGATCTTGTTGACCGCGAACACGATGCTGGGCACGCGCAGCAGCTGCGCCAGCACGGTGTGGCGCCGCGTCTGCGGCAGCAGCCGCAGCGGCTGCCGTGCCAGGTCGAGCTTGGTGATGTCGACCAGCACCACGACGGCGTCGCTGCCGGCCGCGGCGGTGACCATGTTGCGCGTGTACTGCTCGTGGCCCGGGGCGTCGGCGATGATGAACTTGCGCGCCGGCGTCGCGAAGTACCGGTAGGCGACGTCGATCGTGATGCCCTGTTCGCGCTCGGCCTCCAGCCCGTCGGTGAGCAGGCTCAGGTCGAACGCCGGCGCGCCTGCGGCGCGGGGCGCACCGGCGGCGCGAGCGTGCAGGTGGTCGAGCTGGTCGGCCAGGATCGCGCGGCTGTCGTAGAGCAGGCGTCCGATCAGCGTGCTTTTGCCGTCGTCCACGCTGCCGGCGGTGAGGAAGCGCAGCGCGCGGCGCGGTGCCCGCGCGGGCCGCTCGTACACGGTCTGGGGCAGGGCGGACATCAGAAGTAGCCTTCCTTCTTGCGCCGCTCCATCGCGGCATCGGAACTGCGGTCGTCCAGGCGCGTGGCGCCGCGCTCGCTGACGGTGACCGTCAGCGTCTCGGCCACGACCTCGATGGCGTCGGTGGCTTCGCTCTCGACCGGGCAGGTGCAGGTCATGTCGCCGACGGTGCGGAATCGCACGTCCACCGTCTCGACCCGCTCGCCGGCCTGTGGCGGCGTGACCGCGGTCACCGGCACCAGCAGGCCTTTGCGGCGCACCACCTCGCGCGGGTGGCTGTAGTACAGGTCGGGCAGCGGGATGCGCTCGCGGGCGATGTAGAGCCAGACGTCGAGCTCGGTCCAGTTGCTGATCGGGAAGGCGCGGAAATGCTCGCCCGGGCGCAGACGGGTGTTGAACAAGGTCCACAGCTCCGGTCGCTGCTCTTTCGGCTGCCACTGGCCGAAGCTGTCGCGGTGGCTGAAGATGCGCTCCTTCGCGCGCGCCTTCTCCTCGTCGCGGCGGGCGCCACCGATCAGGCCGTCGAAGCGGTGGGCTTCGATCGTCTCCAGCAGCGCCACGGTCTGGTGGCCGTTGCGCGATTCGAGGGGATGCGCCAGGCGCACGGTGCCGCGGCGGATCGAGTCCTCGACGCTGCCCACGACCAGGCGCTCGCCCATCTCGGCCACGCGGCGGTCGCGGAACTCGATCACCTCGGGGAAGTTGTGGCCGGTGTCGACGTGCAGCAGCGGGAAGGGCAGCCGGCCGCGGAAATCGTCGCCGCCCGCCGCGTCGGCACGGTGCTTGAAGGCCTTCTCGGCCAGCCGCAGCACGACGCAGGAATCCTTGCCGCCCGAGAACAGCAGCGCCGGCCGCTCGAAGCTGGCGGCGACCTCGCGCAGGATGAAGATGGCTTCTTCTTCCAGCCCGTCGAGATGCTGGTGGTCGAGGCCAGGGAGCAGGTGCTCCAGGTGAGCGGGCGCGTTCATGCGGCGGTCTCGGTTTCGGTGGCAGGGCTGGCTTCGAAGCGGGTGCGCAGCGCGGACGCAAGCGGCGCGGCGTGCAGGCCGCATTCCTTGGCGTGTTCGCTTTCCCACCACCAGCGGCCGGCGCGGAAGTCCTCGCCCAGCGCGACGGCCCGGGTGCAGGGCTCGCAGCCGATGCTCGGGTAGAAGGCGTCGTGCAGCGGGTTGTAGGGCACCCCATGGCTGGCGATGTAGTGCCAGACGTCGGCCTGGCTCCAGTCGGCCAGCGGGCTGAACTTGGTGCGGCCCTGGCCGTCGGGCTCGCTGAAGGGCACCTCGGCGCGGGCGCCCGATTGCTCGCGGCGCAGGCCAGTGATCCAGGCGGTGCGGCCTTGCATCGCACGCGCCAGCGGTTCGAGCTTGCGCAGGGCGCAGCAGGCCTTGCGCAGCTCGATGCTCTGGCGCATCGCCAGCTCGCCGTGGCGGGCGACGAACTGGACGACCTGTTCGGCCTGCGGCCGCCAGCGCTCGATCGACAGGCCGTAATGCGCTTCCGTTCGGGTGATCAGGGCCAGCGTCTCGGCGTGCAGCTGGCCGGTCTCGAGCGTTGCCAATGCGATCGGCAACTGGTGTCGCGCGATGAGGTCGGCGATCACCATGTCTTCGGCGCCCAGGCTGGTGGTGAAGACCAGACGAGCCGGGTGCGCGGCCACGGCCGTCTGCAGCACGGCCAGGGCATGCTCCACACGCTCGTCGAAGCCCGGCTTGGCACGGGCGTAGAGCCCGATGGCCCCGCTCATGGCCTCACCCCCGCGGCCGACCGCCGCTCGGGCGGCACGGTCTGGTAATGGTGGTCGAACCAGCCGAGCGCGCGCTGGGCGGTCTCGATCTTCTGGTCGGCGCGGAGTTGCACGGCGTCGAAGCCGCAGCGGCGCAGCAGCGGCAGCATGTCGGCCAGCACCTCGCCGCGGGCGATGAGCTCGCCGGCGTAGCGCAGGCGGCCGCGCAGCAGCACGGCCTGCGAATAGGCGCGGCCGTCGGTCCACTTCGGAAACTCCAGCACCACGGAGGCGTGGCGCCGGATCTCGTCGCCGCGCGCCAGCACGTCGGTGCTGTTGTCGAGTGCCAGCGCGTCGGCCGGCCAGGCCAGGTCGGAGGGCAGGAATCGCATCGGGTTCTCCGGTCAGGTGGCGAGCGCCGTGGACCGTCGCACGGCGTCGGCGGCATGGCGGAAGGGCAGCGGGCCCAGGCGGCGCGCGGCGTCGATGAAGCGTTCGCCGGCGTGGCGCTCGCGCAGGTAGGTGCCGATCACGGCCTCGATCACGTCGGGCACCTCGTCGGCGGCGAAGGACGGGCCGATGACCTTGCCCGGCGTGGCGGCGCCGCTGAGCGTGCTGCCGTCGGCGCCGGCCACCGTGACCTGGTACCACTCGCTGCCGTCCTTGTCGACGCCGAGGATGCCGATGTGGCCGCTGTGGTGGTGGCCGCAGCTGTTGATGCAGCCACTGATGTGCAGGTCGATGTCGCCGATGTCGTGCAGTTCGTCGAGATCGTCGAAACGCTCGGTGATGGCGGCGGCGATCGGCAGCGAGCGCGCGTTGGCGAGCGCGCAGAGATCCCCGCCGGGGCAGGCGATCATGTCGGTGAGCAGGCCGATGTTCGGCGTCGCGAAGCCGTCCTCGCGAGCCGCGAGCCACAGCGCGCGCAACTCGCTCTCGTGCACCCAGGGCAGCAGCAGGTTCTGGTCGTGGCTGACGCGCAGCTCGCCCCGGCTGAATCGCTCGGCCAGGTCGGCCGCGGCGTCCATCTGGTCGGCGGTGACGTCGCCCGGCGGCAGGCCGGCGCGCTTCAGCGACAAGGTCACGGCGCGCAGGCCGGGCAGGCGATGCGGCTGCACGTTGCGCTCGAGCCAGCGCGCATAGGCCGGCGGCGTGACCGCCGTGGTTGCCGGCGTGGCGGATGCCCCCTCGGGACCTGCCGGGTCGCGGAAGCAGGCAGCCACGCGGGCCAGCTCGGCCTCGGGGATCAGTGGCGTCGAGGGCTCGGCGAGCAGGGCGCGGAACTCGCTCTCGACGGCGTCGAAGAAGCGCTGGCCCTCGGCCTTGACCAGGATCTTGATGCGCGACTTGTACAGGTTGTCGCGCCGGCCGTAGAGGTTGTAGACGCGCACCACGGCCTCGATGAAGACCAGGATCTGCTGCCAGGGCACGAATTCGCTGGCGACCGAGGCGATCACCGGCGTGCGCCCCATCCCGCCGCCGACCGCGACGCGGAAGCCGACCTCGCCGGCGTCGTTGCGCTGCAGCTTCAGACCGATGTCGTGCCAGTCGGTGGCGGCGCGGTCTTCGGCCGCCCCGGTCACGGCGATCTTGAACTTGCGCGGCAGGAAGGCGAATTCGGGATGCAGCGTGCTCCACTGGCGCAGGATCTCGCAGTACGGGCGCGGGTCGACCACTTCGTCGGGAGCGATGCCGGCCAGCACGTCGGTGGTGATGTTGCGGATGCAGTTGCCGCTGGTCTGGATGCCGTGCATGTCGACCGCGGCCAGCAGATCCATCACTTCTGCCGATCGCGCCAACGGGATCCAGTTGAACTGCAGGTTCTGGCGCGTGCTGAAGTGGCCGAAGCCACCGCGCTCGGATGGCCGACCGGCGTCCCGCAGGTCGTGCTCGCGGGCGATGCGGGCCAGCTGCCGCAGCTGGCGGCTGCTCAGCTCGCCATAAGGCACCGCCACCCGCAGCATCGGCGCGTGGCGCTGCACGTACCAGCCGTTCTGCAGCCGCAACGGGCGGAAGTCGTCGTCGGGCAGCTCGCCGGCCAGGTGGCGCTCGAGCTGGTCGCGGTACTGGGCCGCGCGGGCGCGGACGAACTGGCGGTCGAACTCGGTGTAGCGGTACATCGTCTGGGGTTCCCGGAAGGCATCGCCGGCGGGTGGCGGTCGGCCTCTACGCCGATGTGAGATCGCGACTCTAGGAAACCCTCATATGGCGAGGAACTACAAAATAGTCCGATACATATTTCTTCGAAGTCTGAAGAGTCGGCCTGAACCGCATTCCTAGAATCCCGGCCCATGGGCTCGATCTGGCGTGGCTGGCGTTTCGTGGTGCAGGCTCGCCCGTGGTTGGGAGCCGGGCTGGCCGTGGCCCTGGCGGCCTGCCAGAGCACGCCGCCCAGGGCACCGTTGCCTGGTGCCGCGCCACCGCCCTTGGTGATCGCGCCCGAGCCCGCGCCCCAGCCCAGGCCGGTGCCGCGGCTGCCGCGCATCGGCCTGGCCCTGGGCGGCGGGGCAGCGCGCGGGTTCGCGCACATCGGCGTGATCGAGGTGCTGGAAGAGGCCGGCATCCGGCCCGACCTGGTCGTGGGCACCTCGGCCGGCAGCCTGATCGCCGCCCTGTTTGCCGACGGCCGTACGGGGGCCCAGATGGCGGAACTGGCCCGCACCATGGACGAAGGCACGCTCACGGACTGGGCCTTTCCCACCCGCGGCCTGATCCGAGGCCAGGCGTTGGCGCGTTACGTGCGCTCTCAGGTGTCGGTGCGCAACATCGAGCAGACGCGGCTGCCGCTGGGCATCGTGGCGGCCGATCTCGACAGCGGCGAGCCGGTGCTGTTCCGCCGCGGCGACATCGGCACTGCGGTGCGGGCCAGCAGCGCCGTGCCGGCGGTGTTCGAGCCGGTGCGCATCGGCACCCATGAATACGTGGACGGCGGCCTGGTGGCACCAGTGCCGGTGCACTTTGCGCGCCAGATGGGGGCCGAGTTCGTGATCGCGGTGGACATCTCGTCGCCCCCTGCAGGCAACCCCACCAGCGATGTGATGGACATGTTGCTGCAGACCTTTGCCATCATGGGCCAGACCATCAACGGCTTCGAGCTGCACGACGCCGACGTGGTGGTGCGGCCCGCCATGGCAGGCCTGTCCAGCGCCGATTTCACGGCCCGCCTGCGCGCGATCCGCGCCGGCCGAGAGGCGGCCCTGCGCGCGCTACCGGCGCTGAAAGCCAGGCTGGCGGCGGCCATGCGCTAGGGCATGCGACCAAAGAAAACGGCCCGGTCGAGCGACCGGGCCGAAGGAAAGGACAACCTTCCACACAAGAGTCCCGAGGTCAGAACCCCGGGCTACAGGTAGAGCAGGCGCTGCCGGAAAAGTTCAATCCGGCCGCAGGCCGGCGGCGGATCAGGCCGCCTTCTTGCCCTTGCCCGCGGTTTGCGTGGCCTTGACGGCAGTGTTGGTCATGGCCGTGAAGTTGGCTTCGGCCACGTCGGTGGCTTGCTTGGCCGCCTTCTGCGCGCTCTCGAAGGCGTTGTTGGCGGCGGCCACGGCCGACTTCACCAGCGCAACCGCGCTTTCGGTGCCGGCGGGGGCGTTCTTCACGGCGCTGTCCACCAGGGCCAGCACGGTCTTCTGACCTTCGGCCAGGGTCGCTTCGGCGGACTTCGTGAACTCGCCGTTCGTGCCGGCGATGATCTCGTACAGATGCCGGCTGTAGGCCGCCGCCTTCTCGGCCGCGGGCTGCAGCAGGCTGGCGTGCAGGCTCAGCAGCTCCTGCGCGTCCTTCACCGACAGGCTGGCCTGCGCCGTTTCGGCCGCTTCGGCCAGCGTGGTCTTGGCGACCTGCATGTTCAACTCGACCAGCTTCTCCACGCCTTCGAAGGCCTTGTGGGTGAGGCCGAAGAGGGTTTCGACATGGGCCTTGTGGGCGGCGATCATCTGTTCAGCGGTATAGGTCATGAGGATGCTCCTGAGGGTGACACGGGACGGGTCGGATGGAATCGAATTGCCGCGCCTTGGGAACTCATTTGCTGCGCTGCAACATGGACGCAAGTATAGACATGCCCAGGCGGGATGCAAGCGTTTTTGCTGCGATGCACCATTCAACGCCGTCCTTTAGGGGCCACTACCTAGAATCCGCCCGCCATGCAGGTCTTCCATGCCGATCAGTTCCTGCTTCCGCTGCCGCCCGGACACAGCTTTCCGATGTCGAAGTACCCGCTGCTGCGCGAGGCGGCCAAGACCACCTTGCCGGGGCTGCGTTTGTGCGAGGCGATGCCGGCCACCGATGGCGAGCTGGCGCTGGCGCACGAGCCGGCCTGGATCGGCGCCGTCGCCGAGGGCACGCTGAGCGCCGCACAGCAGCGCGAGATCGGCTTTCCGTGGTCGCCGCGCATGGTCGAGCGCGCGCGGCGCTCGGTGGGCGCCACGATCGGCGCGGCGCGTGCGGCGTTGCTGCAGGGCGAGGGCGTGGCCGCCAACCTGGCCGGAGGCACGCACCATGCGTACGCCCACAAGGGCTCGGGCTACTGCATCTTCAACGATGTCGCGGTGGCGGCGCGCTTGATGCAGGCCGAATGGCACCGCCGGCCGCAGCGGCCGCGTCGCCTGTTGCGGGTGCTGGTGATCGACCTGGATGTGCACCAGGGCAACGGCACGGCCGCCATCTTTCGCGACGACCCGAGCGTGTTCACGTTGTCGCTGCACGGGGCGAAGAACTTCCCGTTCCGCAAGGAAGCCGGTGACCTGGACGTCGAGTTGCCCGATGGCTGCACCGACGCCGCCTACCTGCAGGCGCTCGACGCCGCGCTCGATCACGCCTGGGCCCGGCACGGCGACGGCGCGCCCGGGCTGGCGTTCTACCTGGCCGGCGCCGACCCGCACGAGAACGACCGGTTGGGCCGGCTCAAGCTCAGCGCCGAAGGCCTGGCCGAGCGCGACCGGCGCGTATTCGCGGCGCTGCGCGCGCGCGGCATACCGGTGGCGCTGTCGATGGCCGGCGGCTATGGGCGCGACCTGGCCGTCACGGTCGAGATCCATCGCCGGACCCTGGTGGAAGCCCTGGCCTGCTGGCAGGCCTGGCCGCGCCGGCACGCCGGTCCTTCGATGGAACAATCGGGTTGATGTCTCGTCCTGAAGCGCCTCTCCCCGCAGCACGGCCGCAGCCGCAGCCCCGCAGCCGGTTCGCGCGTTTCCAGAGCATCGTCACCCGCTGGGGTGACAACGACATCTACGGCCATGTCAACAACGTTGTCCACTACAGCTTCTTCGACACCGCGGTCAACCGCCATCTGATCGAGGCCGGGGCGCTGGACATCCACGCCGGCAGCGTGATCGGGCTGGTGGTGCAGACGGAGTGCCACTACTTCGAATCGATCGCCTTTCCGCAGACCGTGCATGCCGGCCTGCGGGTGGCGCACCGCGGGCGCTCGAGCGTGCGCTACGAGGTAGGGTTGTTCGCCGACGCGGCCCCGCTCACGGCGGCGCTGGGCACGCTGGTTCACGTCTACGTCGACCGCGTCACGCGTCGGCCGGTGCCGCTGCCGGCAGCGTTGCAGGCGGCGCTGGCGCCCTTGGACGTGGCGGACTCGGCTTGAGTCTGCAGTTTCAGTTCGCGCTTTGACCTTCCGCCGGAGCCCTGCATGCCGCCGTCCGCCGACACCCACGCCGCCATCGATGCCGCGATCACCTCGCGCCGCTCGATCCGCGCCTTCCTGCCCACGCCGGTACCGCGCGCCACCCTCGAGGCCGTGCTGGCCGTCGCCGCGCGCGCACCGTCGGGCACCAACACCCAGCCCTGGCAGGTGCATGTGCTGACCGGTGCAGCCAAGCAGGGCTTGTCGGCCGAGATCCGTGCCGCGTACGACGATCCGGTGCAGCGCGCCGCGCACCAGGAGCCCTACGCCTACTACCCCACCGAGTGGCGCAGCCCCTACATCGACCGCCGGCGCAAGGTGGGCTGGGACCTGTACACGCTGCTCGGCATCGGCCGCGCCGACAAGGCCGCCATGCACGCGCAGCATGGCCGCAACTACGATTTCTTCGGCGCGCCGGTGGGCCTGATCTTCACCATCGACCGCGTGCTGCAGCAGGGCAGCTGGCTCGACTACGGCATGTTCCTGCAGAGCGTGATGGTGGCCGCGCGCGGGCGCGGGCTGGACAGTTGCCCGCAGGCCGCGTTCACGCAATTCCACCGCATCATCGCGCGGCGCCTGGGACTGACCGATGAGCAGACCGTGGTCTGCGGCATGTCGCTGGGCTATGCCGACCCCGACGCCACCGTCAACCGCCTGGTGACCGAGCGCGAGCCGGTGGCCGGGTTCACGCGCTTTTACGAATGAGGTGGCTGCGGCCGCTGCTGCCGGCAGCCACGCTGGCGCTGCCCGCCCTGGCGCAGGCGGCCGAGATCGACGGCAGCCGGCTTTCGGCCTGGTGGGGCCTGCCGTTTGCCGGCCTGCTGCTGTCGATCGCGATCCTGCCGCTGGCGGCACCCGCGTTGTGGCACCGGCACTTCGGCAAGATCACGGCCGGCTGGACGCTGGCCTTCCTACTGCCCTATGCCGCCGGCCACGGCATCGGCGCGGCGGGCGCGGCGCTGGCGCACACGGTGCTTTCGGAATACATCCCGTTCATCGCGCTGCTGGTGGCGCTGTTCACCGCGGCCGGCGGCATCTACGTGCGCGGCAACCTGCACGGCAGCCCCGGCACCAACGTCGCGATCATGGCCGTGGCCTCGGTGCTGGCCAGCGTGATGGGCACCACCGGCGCCTCGATGCTGGCGATCCGGCCGCTGCTGCGGGCCAACGACAACCGGCGGCACCAGGCTCATGTGGTGGTCTTCTTCATCTTCACCGTCAGCAACGTGGCAGGCTCGCTCACGCCGCTGGGCGATCCGCCGCTGTTCCTGGGCTTCCTCAAGGGCGTCGACTTCTTCTGGACGCCGCGCCACCTGTTCCCCGAGACGCTGTTCACGCTGGCCGTGCTGCTGACATTGTTCTACGCCCTCGACCGCTACTGGTACCGGCGCGAGGGCGTGCTGCCGCGCGACCCCACGCCCGACTCCGGCCGCATCGGCCTCGACGGCGCCATCAACCTGCTGCCGCTGGCCGCCGTGGTGGGCCTGGTGCTGATGAGCGGGCTGTGGAAGCCGGGCATCACGTTCGAGCTCTGGGGCACGTCGCTCGCGCTGCCGCAGGTGCTGCGCGACGCGGCGCTGGTGCTGGTGACGCTGGCCTCGCTGGCCCTCACGCCGGCCGGCGTGCGGGCCCGGAACCAGTTCTCGTGGGCGCCGATGCAGGAGGTGGCCAAGCTCTTCGTCGGCATCTTCGTCACCATGGTGCCCGTGCTGGCGATGCTGAAGGCCGGCGAGCAGGGGGCGTTCGGGGCGGTGGCGCAAGCGGTCACCGCCGCCGACGGCCAGCCCCTGCCCTGGGCCTACTTCTGGCTCAGCGGGCTGCTCAGCTCGTTCCTGGACAACGCGCCCACCTACCTCGTGTTCTTCAACCTCGCCGGCGGCGATCCGGTGGCCCTGATGGGCCCGCACGCGGCCACCCTCGCGGCCATCTCGGCGGGGTCGGTGTTCATGGGCGCAAACAGCTACATCGGCAACGCGCCCAACTTCATGGTCAAGGCCATCGCCGAGAGCCGCGGCGTGCGCATGCCCAGCTTCTTCGGCTACCTGCTGTGGAGCGGCGCCATCCTGCTGCCGCTGTTCGGCGTGCTCACGCTCGTCTGGTTCCGCTGATGAAAGACCCCGCCATGTCCAAGCCTGCCGTCCTCGTCAGCCGCGACCTGTTCCCCGAAGTGGTGGCCCGGCTGCGCCAGCACTTCGAGGTCGACGACAACCCGGCCGACGAGGTGCTCGCCGGCGAGGCGTTGCGCCTGCGCCTGCAGCACCGGCAGGGCCTGCTGGCCGCGGGTGGCGAACGCATCTCGGCCGAGCTGCTGGCGGCCTGCCCGGCGTTGCGCGTGGTGGCCAACATGGCCGTGGGCTACAACAACATCGACGTGCCCGCCTGCACCGCGCGCGGGGTGCTGGTCACCAACACGCCCGACGTGCTCACCGAGACGACGGCCGATTTCGGCTTCGCGCTGATGATGGCCACGGCACGGCGGATGGCCGAGGCCGAGCGCTTCCTGCGCGCCGGCCTGTGGACGAAGTGGCGCTACGACCTGCTCACGGGCAGCGACGTGCATGGCGCCACGTTGGGCATCCTGGGCATGGGGCGCATCGGGCAGGCCATCGCGCGCCGCGGCGCGGCCGGCTTCGGCATGCGCGTTGTCTACCACAACCGCAGCCGTTTGCCGCCCGCCACCGAGGCCGCGCTCGGCGCGCAGTGGGTGGGCAAGGCCGAGCTGCTCGCGCAATCCGACCACCTGGTGCTGGTGCTGCCGTACTCGGCCGCCAGCCACCACGCCATCGGCGCCGCCGAGCTGGCGCAGATGAAGCCGGGCGCCACGCTCACCAACATCGCACGCGGCGGCATCGTCGACGACGCGGCGTTGGCGGCGGCCTTGCGCGCCGGGCGCATCGCCGCGGCCGGGCTCGACGTGTTCGAGGGCGAGCCGGCCGTGCACCCCGAGCTGCTGGCGCTGCCCAACGTGGTGCTCACGCCTCACATCGCCAGCGCCAGCCTGCGCACGCGGCGCGCGATGGCCGACCTGGCGGCCGACAACCTGATCGCCGCCCTCACCGGCGGCGCGCCCCCGACGCCGGTCAACGCCGAGCTGCTGGGGCCGCGCGGCTGAGGCGGGCCCGGAGCGCCGGGCCCGGTTCGAGGCGGTGGTCTGGCGGATTACGCCTTGCGCAGCGCCGCGGTGTCGATCGGCAGCGTGCGCAGGCGCCGGCCGGTGGCGGCGTAGACGGCGTTCAGCACCGCCGGGGCCAGGGGCGGCGTGCCGGGCTCGCCGATGCCGCCCGGCGCTTCGGTGCTGGCCATCACGTGCACCTCGATCCGGGGCACCTCGTTCATGCGCAGCACGGGGTAGGTGTTGAAGTTGCCCTGCTCGACGCGGCCCTGCGCGAAGCTGATGCGGCCGTACAGCGCGGCACTCAGGCCGAAGACGATCGCGCTCTCGATCTGGCGCCGCACGATCTCGGGGTTGACCGTCTGGCCGCAGTCCACCACGGCCACCACGCGGTGCACGCGCGGCGTGCCGTCGGCGGCGACCGACACCTCCGCCACCTCGGCGACATAACTGCCGAAGCTGTCGGCCACCGCGATGCCGCGCGCCACGCCCGCCGGCAGCGGCCGGCCCCAGCCGGCTTCGGCCGCCACGCGCTCGAGCACCGCCTTGTGGCGCGGCGACTTGCCCAGCAGCGCGCGCCGGTACTCGAACGGGTCCTGCCGGGCCGCCGCCGCCAGCTCGTCGATGAAGCTCTCGATGAAGAAGGCGTTCTGCGAATGCCCCACCGAGCGCCAGAACCACACCTGTGGCCCCGGCTCGGCACGGCCGTAGGCGATGCGCTGGTTGGGGATGTCGTAGGGATGGTCGGCCAGGCCTTCGACGGCCATCGAGTCGACGCCGCTGGCGGGGATCTTCAGGAAACCCGAGGCCTCCATGATCGAGGGCGAGCCCACGCCGGCGCGCAGCACCGTGGGCCGGCCCTGGGCATCCGTCGCGGCTTCGAAGCGCACCACCGAGGCCGGCCTGTAGTAGCCGGCGGCCATGTCGTCCTCGCGCGTGTAGATGAGCTTCACCGGCCTGCCGCTGAGCTTGCTCAGCAGCGTGGCGTCGATGGTGAAGTCGGGCGCGAAGCGGCGGCCGAAGCCGCCGCCCAGCATCAGCGTGTGGACCTTTACCCGGGCCGGTGCCACCTGCGCGACCTGGCCCAGGATGCCCTGCGCCGGACCCTGGCTTTGGGTGCCGGCCCAGATCTCGACCTCGTCGCCGCGGACCCACGCGGTGCAGTTCATCGGCTCCATGCAGGCGTGCGCCAGGTACGGCACCTCGTAGCGCGCCTGCAGCGTGGCGCTGGCGTTGGCGGCCGCGTCGCGCACGTTGCCTTCGTCGCGCGCCACGGCGGCGGCATTGCCGGCTGCCTCGTCCAGCAAGGTGCTCACGCCGGCGCTGGACAGCTGGGCGGCAGGGCCCAGGTCCCATTCCACCTGCAGCGCATCGCGCCCCTTCTTGGCCGCCCAGTAGCCGTCGGCCAGCACCGCCACGCCCGAGGGGACGGTGAGCACCTGGCGCACGCCCTTGACGGCGCGGGCCGCGGCTTCGTCCAGGCGCGCGGGCTTGGCACCCTTTGCCGGCGCACGGGCCATCACCGCCACCAGCATGCCCGGCACCTGGGCGTCGATGCCGAAGCGCGCGCTGCCGTTGACCTTGGATGGCGTGTCCAGCCTGTGCAGCGGCTGCCCCAGCAGCTTGAAGGCGGCCGGGTCCTTCAGCGTCGGCTTGGCCGGCACGGGCTGGCGCGCGGCCGCGACGACGAGCGAGCCGTAGCTGGCCCGACGGCCGCCGGGGCCGAGCACGAAGCTGCGCTCGGTGCGCAGCTGCGCCGCCTCGACCTTCCACTGTGCGGCGGCGGCGGCCACCAGCATCGCGCGCGCGGCGGCGCCGGCCTCGCGCATCGGCGTCCAGTTGCCGCGCACGGTGGCCGATCCGCCGGTGGCCTGCGTGCCGAATACCGGGTTTGCATAGGCCTGGTCCGCGGGCGCCTGCTCCACGCCGACGAGTTGCCAGTCGGCATCGAGCTCCTCGGCCAGCAGCATCGGGATCGCCGTCAGCACGCCCTGGCCCATCTCGGACGCGCCGCACACCACGGTGACGCGGTTGTCGGGCGCGATGCGCAGGAACGCGTTGACCGGCACCGGGGCGGCTGCCGCCGCCTTGATGGCCGCGCGGCCACTGCCCGGCAGCACGAAGCCGATGACGAGGGCGCCACCGGCCTGCAGCAGGGCACGCCGGGACGTCAGTGCGGCGGTGGCTTGCTCCGGCGCGAGCCGGTCTTGTGCGGTGGTGTCCATTTCAGGCCTTGGTTTGCAGCGCGGTCGCGGCGTCATGGATGGCGGCGCGGATCTGGTTGTAGGTGCCGCAGCGGCACAGGTTGCCGCTCATGGCGGCATCGATGTCGGCATCGCTGGGCGTCTTGTTCGTGGCCAGCAGCGCACAGGCGCTCATGATCTGGCCCGACTGGCAGTAGCCGCATTGCGGCACGTCGCGCGCGGTCCAGGCCCCCTGCACGGCCCGGCCGGTGGGCGTGGCCGCCATGGCCTCGATCGTGTGCACATGCTTGCCGGCGGCCACCGACAGCGGCGTCATGCACGAGCGCACGGGCTGGCCGTCCAGATGCACGGTGCAGGCGCCGCACAGCGCCATGCCGCAGCCGAACTTGGTGCCGGTGAGCTGCAGGTTCTCGCGCACGGCCCACAGCAGCGGCATGTCGGGCTCGGCGTCCAGCGTCACGGGCTTGCCGTTGACGGTCAGTTTGATCATCGGTTCTCTCCTGGCGGTTCAGTGCCGCCATGCGCGGCGGTCAGGCGCCAAGCCTACTGCGGCGGCCTCGGCCGCGTCTGCGTGGGGGAACCCCCAAAGGGGCCCGGGTCGGGGCGCTGCGGTCCGGCGCGGCTCGGTGCGGTGCGGTCTGGCTGAGACAATATCCTGATGCCTTTGCCGATGTCGATCGCCCTGCTGGCCCTGCTGGCGCTGAACCTGCTCTTGCTGCTGTGGCTGCTGCTGCGCCGCGCCGACGAGGCGCCGCTACGTCGCCTCGAGGACGGTCTGCGCGGCGAGCTGGGCCGCCAGGCGCAGGCCGCGCGCGCCGATCTGGGCGGCTTCCAGCAGCTGCTGCTGGCCCAGGGCGGCGAGGTGGCCCGCACGCAGAACGAGCAGATCGATTCCTTCCGCACCCAGCTGGCCGCGACCCAGACCCAGACCGAGGCCGCGCTGCGCCGCTTCAGCGAGACGCTGGCCGAGCAGCTGCAGCGCCTGTCGGAGGCGAACGAGCGCCGCCTGCTGGCCCTGCAGGAGGGCAACGAGAAGAAGCTGGACCAGATGCGCGCCACGGTTGACGAGAAGCTGCAGGCGACGCTCGAGCAGCGCCTGGGGGCCAGCTTCAAGCAGGTGGCCGAACGGCTGGAGCAGGTGCACAAGGGCCTGGGCGAGATGCAGTCGCTGGCGCGTGACGTGGGCTCGCTGAACCGGGTGCTGACCAACGTCAAGACCCGCGGCGTGTTCGGCGAAGTGCAGCTCGCGGCGCTGCTCGAGCAGGTGTTCACGCCCGAGCAGTACGCGACCCATGTGGCCACCGTGCCGGGCAGCAACGAGCGGGTCGAGTTCGCGATCCGCCTGCCCGGCCGGGGCGCGACCCAGGGGGCCGGCAGCGACGCGCCGCTGTGGCTGCCGATCGACGCCAAGTTCCCGCGCGAGGACTACGAGCGCCTGCTCGATGCCGCCGAACGCGCCGATGCGCCGGCAGCCGAGGTGGCCGGCCGGGCGATCGAGCAGCGGCTGCGGCAGGAGGCGCGCAGCATCCGCGAGAAGTACGTGGCGCCGCCGCACACCACCGACTTCGCCATCCTGTTCGTGCCCACCGAAGGCCTGTACGCCGAGGCTCTGCGCCGGCCCGGCCTGGCCGAGGCCCTGCAGCGCGAGCACAAGGTGATGCTGGCCGGTCCGACCACCTTGCTGGCCCTGCTGAACAGCCTGCAGATGGGCTTCCGCACGCTGGTGCTGGAGAAGCGCTCGGCCGAGGTGTGGGAGGTGCTGGGTGCGGTGAAGACCGAGTTCGCCAAGTTCGGCGAGGTGCTGGCACGCACGCGCAAGAAGCTCGAGGAAGCCAGCAACACCATCGACCTGGCCGAGACGAGGACGCGCGCGATGGCGCGCCAGCTGCGCAGCGTGGAGGCCTTGCCCGAAGTCCGTAGCGCGCAGCTGCTGCCGGGGCTGGCCGCCGACGCGCGCGACGTCGGCGAACCCGACTGAGGCGCTAGAAGCGCACGCCGCCGGAGGCCGGCAGGTCGGGCGCGGCAGGGGGTGCGGGGGGCGAGGCCGGCGGTTGTGGCACGGGTGCCGGGGCCAGGGCGCTGCGCTCGACCAGTGGCTGCGGCGCCGGCGGCGCCCAGCCCGCCGGCAGCTGAGACCGCCGCGGGTAGCCGGCGGCGTCGAGGTAGGCGTTCCACTCCTCGGGCGCGTAGCCGCGCACCGGCTGCGGGCCGATCGACAACGCCGGCACCGTGCTGGCGCCGACCACGCGCTGCAGCGCCTGGGCGTCGTCGGTGCTGCCGATGCGCTTTTCGCTGAAAGGCACGCCGCGCTGCAGCAGCAGCTGGCGCGCCTGGTTGCACGGCGGGCAATCGAGCGCGGTGTACAGCGTGACCGGGTAGCGCCGCGCCACCTGCTGCAGCGCGTAGGGCAGGGCGGCGGGGGCCGACGCCGCCTGCGGGCCGGCGTCCTCGCCGTGGCCCAGCTGGATGACGCGCGCGCTGGCGTCGGCCGGCGGGCGGTCGGTGTACGTCACGCTGCCGTCGGGCTTGACCACCTTGTACTGGGCCCAGGCGGGCGTCGCCAGTGCGGCCACCGCCAGCAGGGCGGCCAGGCGCGCAGCGGCGGCAGGGGCGGACAGTGGCGACAGCTTGTTCATGGGAGGCCTTGCGCGACAGCGGGACGGGGGTGGCGCAATCTAGCCGAGGCCGGCCGGCGGCTCAAGCCGGCGGCCCGGCCTGGGCCGCCGCGGCCTGCAGGGTGTTGGCCAGCAGCATGGTGATCGTCATCGGTCCGACGCCGCCCGGCACGGGCGTGATCCAGCCCGCCACCTCGCGCACGGCGGCGAAATCGACGTCGCCGCAGAGCCGGCCGGCGTCGTTGCGGTTCATGCCGACGTCAATGACGATCGCGCCGGGCTTGACCATGTCGGCCCGCAACGTGTCGCGTCGGCCCACCGCGGCCACCACCACGTCGGCCTCGCGCGTGTACCGGCCCAGGTCGGGGGTGGCGCTGTGGCACACCGTGACCGTGGCGTGGGCCTGCAGCAGCAGCAGCGCCATCGGCTTGCCCACCGTGTTGCTGCGGCCGAGCACCACCGCATGCTTGCCGCGCAGCGCCTGCCCCGTGCTCTCGATGAGCTTCATGCAGCCGTAGGGCGTGGCCGGGCGCAGGCCGGGCAGGCCGGCCATCAGCGCGCCGGCCGAGTGGACCGAGAAGCCGTCGACGTCCTTGGCCGTGGCGATGGCGGCGATCACCTTGTGCGGGTCGATGTGCGCGGGCAGTGGCATCTGCACCAGGATGCCGTGGATCGCGGGGTCGGCGTTCAGCGCTGCGATGCGGGCCAGCAGCGCAGCCTCGCTCAGCGCCCCGTCGTAGGTCTCCAGCACCGAGTGCAGGCCGTGGGCCTGGCAGGCCTTGACCTTGTTGCGCACGTAGACCGCGCTGGCCGGATCGTCGCCGACCAGGATGACGGCCAGGCCCGGGCGGCGGCCGGCGGCGGCCAGGGCCTCGGCCCGGGCCCCGATGTCGGCCCGCAACCGTGCCGACAAGGCGGTGCCATCGATGATCTGCGCGCTCACGGGGGTCGCCTCATGCAGTGCGTTGCGCAGCGTGCCCTGGGGCGCGCCTGAAATCGGCAGCCGACCGTCAGGCCCGGGTCTGCGCACCGAGCGCGATCTTCAGCAGATCGGCCACGGTGTTGGCGTTGAGCTTTTCCATGATGTTGGCGCGGTGCGCTTCCACCGTCTTGATGCTGATGCCCAGGTCGTCGGCGATCTGCTTGTTCAGGCGTCCGGCGACGATGCGCTCCAGCACTTGCGCTTCGCGCGTGGTCAGCCGCGACAGCAGGGCGTCGCGACTGGCCTGCTCCTGGTGGTGGCTGAACGCGTTGCGCGCCTGGTCGAGCATGCGCTCGACCAGGCCCAGCAGTTCCTCTTCCTTGAAGGGCTTCTCGATGAAGTCCATCGCGCCTTTCTTCATGGTCGTCACCGCCATCGGCACGTCGCCGTGGCCGGTGATGAACACCACCGGCAGCGGGCTCTTGCGCTCGAGCAGGCGGTCCTGCAGTTCGAGCCCGCTCATGCCGTCCATGCGGATGTCGGCGATGAGGCAGGCCACCTCGCGCGGGTCGAAGCGGGCGAGGAACGACTCCGAGGAATCGAAGCACTTGACCCGGTAGTCCTTGCCCTCCAGCAGCCACTGCAGCGAATCGCGCACAGCCTCGTCGTCGTCGACGACGTAGACGGTGCCCTTCTTGGGGATCAGGCTCATTCGGTGGCGGTGGCGGAGGACGCCTCGGAGTTCGTGGAGGGGGTGGCCTCGGAAGGCTCGGCCGCGAGGCCGGGCCGCAGGGTCGACTCCACCGGCAAGGTGAACGAAAAACGGCAACCCACGACCTGGTTTGCATTGTAGAGGTTCTGTGCCCGCATCCGGCCGCGGTGGCTCTCGACGATGGTGCGGCACAGGCTCAGGCCGATGCCCAGGCCCTCGGGCTTGGTCGAGAAGAAAGCCTCGTACAGGCGCGCGATCACCTCGTCCTTCAGGCCCGGGCCCATGTCGGTGACGCTGAACTCGATCACGCCGCCTTCCTCGGGGGTGTGGCGTGGCACCACGCGCAGTTCGATGTGGCGGCGCTGCAGTGGCAGCTGCGCGCCGTCGATCGCCTCGGCCGCGTTCTTGATGAGGTTGAGCACCACCTGCTCGACCAGGATCGGGTCGACCATGATCGTGGGCAGCCGCTGCGCGACGTAGGTGTGGATCGCCACGTTGCGGCGCCGCAGCTCGATGCCGGCCAGGTCGACCGCCGCCTCGACGATGGGCCGCGCCTGCGCCGGCTGGCGCTGCGGCTCGCTGCGCTTCACGAAGTCGCGGATGCGGCGGATGATCTGGCCCGCGCGCTCGGCCTGGCGCGCGGTCTTCTGCAATGCCGCCACCAGGTCGTGCTTGGTGATCGACTCGGCCGTGACCCGGCTGACCATGCCGTTGCAGTAGTTCGTGATGGCCGTCAGCGGCTGGTTCAGCTCGTGCGCCACCGAGGAGGCCATCTCGCCCATCGTCACCAGCCGGCTCGTGACCTGGGCCTTCTCGGCCTGCGCTGCGGCCTGCTCCTCGGCGCGCAGCCGGCCGGTGATATCGGTGGCGATCAGCATCTGCGCCAGCCGCCCGTCGGTCCACTGCAGGTAGCGCGCCCGCACGTCGAACCACTTCTGCAGGGGCTCGATGAAGACCTCGCGCGGGTTCGCCCCGGTCTCGGTCAGCTCCTGCGTGGGCAGGCCCGACAGTGGGTCGACCTCGTCGCCGTGGTCGGCCGCGAACGGCGTGCCCACCACGCTGCCGGCCATCTGCTGGTGGCCGCGCGCATCGCCCCCGAACCAGAGCCGGTACGAGCGGTTGGCGAACAGCAATTCGCCCTGCTGCACCGACAGCACCGAGACCGAGGCGTCCAGACCCTCCAGCACGGTCGTGAAACGCTCGTGCGAGGCCGAGAGCTGGTCGCGGATGCGCTTGGCCTCGGTGATGTTGGTCATGCTGGTCATCCAGCCCGTCTGCTGGCCCCTGGGGTCGATCAGCGGGCTGACGTACATGCGGGCATCGAAGCCCGTGCCGTCCTTGCGCCGCACCTTCACCTCGATGCCGTTGCTGGGGCTGCGGCCCTGCAGCTCCATGCGCAGCAGCCGCGTGTTCTCCTCGATGCGGTCGGGCGGCCAGTGCGGGTAGGGCGGCAGCCGGCCCACGAGCTCGCCGCTGCTGTAGCCCGTCATCTGGCAGAACGCGGCGTTGACGTAGCTGATGCGCCCCTCCATATCCATCGCGCGCATGCCGGTGGGCATGCTGTTCTCCATCGCGCGGCGGAAATTGGTCTCCTGGATCAGCGCGCCCTGGATCTGGGCCCGGCGGCGCATGTGGCGCCAGGTGCCCAGCAGCATCCACACCGTCAGCGCCGACAGCGCCACCACCATCCAGAACAGGGTGTTGCCGATGAGGCCGATCGAGGTGCGCCAGCCCTGGCCGCGCAGCACCAGGCCGTTGTGCGACGGGGTCAGCGGTGCCTCGCTGTAGATGAGCGGCGCGCGCCGCGCGGCCTGGCCGGGCATGGCGGTGAAGGTGGCGGCCACCACCTTGCCCGTGGCCTGGTCGAGCACCGCGATCATGTGCCGCTGCGCCACTTCGGCCGGCACGTAGTGGCGCAGCAGCGACTCGATGGAGTACTCCACGATGACCGCGCCGCGGAAGGCGTTGTGGTCGATGATGGGCACCTGCAGCTGGAAGACATTGCCGCCGGTGTCGTCGTTGAACACACCCGAATAGCCCGGAGAACGGCTGTCGCGCACGGCCCGGAAGGCCGCTTCCGAGGGGCTCGCCCGGCCACGCGCGGGCAGGCTGGCCGGCGGCGTGTCGCCGGCGGCATCGGGCTGGTACAGCGCCGCCCAGTGGCTGGCCAGCAGCTCGCGCTGCGCGTTGACCCAGCTGATGTGCGTGATCTCGGGCCGCTCGTGTGCCATTGCCGTGGCCTGCACCAAGAACTGCTGCGGCGAGCTTTCGCGCGAGACCAGCTCGCGCACCAGGCGGATGGCGGCCTCCTGGTTCTGGATCAGGCGCAGCCCGATCTGCTGCTGCGTGATCTCGGTGTCGCGCCGCACCGATTCGGTCTCACGCTCGATTTCCTCGTTGCGCAGGTACCAGAAGGCCGAAATGATCGCGGCCAGGAACAGCAGCACCGACAGCAGCGGGGCCAGCGTGGCCAGGCGGTCCTGGCGCGCTGGCGACTGGCGCCGCCACCAGCGCCCGAACAGCCGCCGGGGCCAGGGCACGGCCCCTCGCGGCCCGCCTTCGGCGAGCGGCGGCAAGGGCGGTGGCGACGGCATGCGGGCGATTATCCCGGTGCTCACGGGATCTCAGGATTGCGTTTGATCTCATATAGTGAGATGCAAAAGCACTATTTGAAATTTGAGCAACTTGTGCGACACTCCCGCCGCATCGCAAAACAGACAACAGGAGACGCTCATGGCCGCGCAGCCGCAGACCATCGCCTCGTCCGGCGCCCCGCAGGACACCGACGCCCAGGAGACCCGCGAATGGCTCGATGCGCTGGCCGCCGTGATCGGGGCCCAGGGCGCCGAGCGTGCGCATTTCCTGCTGGAGCAGTTGCTGGCGCACGCGCGCGAGCACAGCATCGACCTGCCGTTCTCGGCCAATACCGGGTACGTCAACTCGATCGAGCCCGACCAGGAAGAACGCAGCCCCGGCAACCTCGAGCTCGAAGGCCGCCTGCGCGCCTACATGCGCTGGAACGCGATGGCGCTGGTGGTCAAGGCGAACCGCCTGCATCCCGCCGACGGCGGTGACCTCGGCGGCCACATCAGCAGCTTCGCCAGCCTGGCGCACATGTTCGCCGCCGGCTTCAACCACTTCTGGCACGCCGAAAGCCCGGGCCACGGCGGCGACCTGCTCTACATCCAGGGCCATAGCAGCCCCGGCATCTACGCCCGCGCCTACCTCGAGGGCCGGATCACCGAGACGCAAATGCTGAACTTCCGCCAGGAAGTGGGCGGGCAGGGCCTGAGCAGCTACCCGCATCCCAAGCTGATGCCCGAGTTCTGGCAGTTCCCCACCGTCAGCATGGGCCTGGGCCCGCTGATGGCGATCTACCAGGCGCGCTTCCTGAAGTACCTGCACGCGCGCGGCATTGCCGATACCGCCAACCGCAAGGTGTGGGTGTTCTGCGGCGACGGCGAGATGGACGAGCCCGAGAGCCTGGGCGCCATCGGCCTGGCCGCGCGCGAGAAGCTCGACAACCTGATCTTCGTCGTCAACTGCAACCTGCAGCGCCTGGACGGCCCGGTACGCGGCAACGGCAAGATCATCCAGGAGCTGGAAGGCGAGTTCCGGGGTTCCGGCTGGAACGTGATCAAGCTGATCTGGGGCAGCAACTGGGACCCGCTGCTGGCCCGCGACAAGGACGGGGCCCTGCGCAAGATCATGCTCGACTGCCTGGACGGCGACTACCAGGCCTTCAAGGCCAACGACGGTGCGTTCGTCCGCAAGAACTTCTTCGGCCGCGACCCGCGCACGCTGGAGCTGGTGGCCAAGATGAGCGACCAGGACGTCTGGAACCTGCGTCGCGGCGGCCACGACGCGCAGAAGGTCTACGCCGCCTTCCACAAGGCGAACAACTCGAGCGGCCAGCCGACCGTGCTGCTGGTCAAGACCGTCAAGGGCTGGGGCATGGGCAGTGCCGGCGAGGGCAAGAACACCGCGCACCAGGCCAAGAAGCTGTCGGACGAGGACATCAAGTTCTTCCGCGACCGCTTCAACATCCCGATCCCCGACAGCGAGCTGTCGAAGATTCCTTTCTACAAGCCGGCCGACGACACGCCGGAGATGAAGTACCTGCACGAGCGCCGCGCCGCGCTGGGCGGCTACCTGCCCAAGCGCCGCACCAAGGCCGACGAGCATTTCACCGTGCCCTCGCTGGAGACCTTCAAGGCCGTGCTCGAACCCACCGCCGAGGGCCGCGAGATCAGCACCACGCAGGCGTACGTCCGCTTCCTGACGCAGCTGCTGCGCGACCAGGCGCTGGGCCCGCGCGTCGTGCCGATCCTGGTCGACGAGGCGCGCACCTTCGGCATGGAAGGCCTGTTCCGCCAGATCGGCATCTACAACCCGGAAGGGCAGAAGTACACCCCGGTCGACAAGGACCAGGTGATGTACTACCGCGAGGCGCAGAACGGCCAGATCCTGCAGGAAGGCATCAACGAGGCCGGCGGCATGGCGAGTTGGATCGCCGCGGCCACCAGCTACAGCACCAACAACCGCATCATGGTGCCGTTCTACATCTACTACTCGATGTTCGGCTTCCAGCGCGTCGGCGACCTGGCCTGGGCTGCCGGCGACATGCAGGCGCGTGGCTTCCTGCTGGGTGGCACCAGCGGCCGCACCACGCTCAACGGCGAGGGCCTGCAGCACGAGGACGGCCACAGCCACATCCTGGCCGGCACGATTCCCAACTGCATCAGCTACGACCCCAGCTTCGCGCACGAGGTCGGCGTGATCCTCCACCACGGCCTGAAGCGCATGGTGGAGCAGCAGGACAACGTGTACTTCTACCTCACGCTGCTGAACGAGAACTACCCGATGCCCGGCCTGAAGGCCGGCACCGAGGAGCAGATCATCAAGGGCATGTATCTGCTCGAGGACGCGCAGCCCGGCAAGAAGACGCCCAGCGTCAACCTGCTGGGCAGCGGCACCATCCTGCGAGAGAGCCAGGCGGCGAAGCAGCTGCTCGAGGCCGACTGGGGCGTGGCCGCCAAGGTCTGGAGCTGCCCCAGCTTCAACGAGCTGGCGCGCGACGGCCAGGACGCCGAGCGCTGGAACCTGCTGCACCCCACGGCCGAACCGCGCCTGCCCTTCGTCGCGCAGCAACTGGGCGGCCATGCCGGGCCGGTGATCGCCTCGACCGACTACATGAAGAACTACGCCGAGCAGATCCGCGGCTTCATGCCCAAGGGCCGCAGCTACAAGGTGCTGGGCACCGACGGCTTCGGGCGCAGCGACTTCCGCAGCAAGCTGCGCGAACACTTCGAGGTCAACCGCCACTACATCGTGGTCGCGGCGCTGAAGGCGCTGGCCGACGAGGGCGCGCTGCCGGCCACCCAGGTGGCCGGGGCGATCCAGAAATACGGCATCGCTGCCGACAAGGTCAACCCGCTCTACGCCTGACCGCGTCCAGCCTCGTCAACAACAAGCAAACGGAGACAGGCCATGGCGTTGGTCGAAGTGAAGGTGCCCGACATCGGTGACTTCAAGGATGTGGAGATCATCGAGTTGCTGGTCAAACCCGGCGACACGGTGGTGGCCGAGCAGTCGCTGCTGACGGTGGAGAGCGACAAGGCGTCGATGGAGATCCCGTCGTCGCAGGCGGGCGTGGTGCAGGAGCTGAAGGTCAAGCTCGGCGACAAGGTGAGCCAGGGCAGCCTGGTGCTGCTGCTGGACGCTGCCACGGCGGCCCCCGCGGCCGGCACGCCTGCGAAGGCCCCGGCCCCTGCCGCCGCGGCGTCGGCAGCTGCGCCCGCATCGCCGACCGTCGACGCCGCCGAAGCCCCCAGGGACGCCGCGGCCCCGGCGGCCGCGAAGGCGCCTGGCGTGCCGGTGCCGGTGCCGGTGCCGGGACCGGGCCTGCCGCACGCCTCGCCCTCGATCCGGCGCCTGGCGCGTGAGCTCGGCGTGCCGCTGGCCGAGGTTTCGGGCAGCGGCCCCAAGGGCCGCATCACCCAGGCCGACCTGCAGGGCTACGTCAAGGGTGTCATGGCCGGCGCGACGCAGACCGCCGCGCAGGCCGCCACGCAGAAGGCGCAGGCACCGGCGGCCGCCACCGGCGGTGCCTTCCCGGGGCTGCTGCCCTGGCCGCAGGTCGACTTCGCCAGGTTCGGCCCCATCGAGCGCAAGGACCTCAGCCGCATCAAGAAGATCAGCGGCGCCAATCTGCACCGCAATTGGGTGCTGATCCCGCACGTCACCAACAACGACGAGGCCGACATCACCGCGCTCGAAGCCTTCCGCCTGCAGCTCAACCACGAGAACGAGAAGCTCGGCATCAAGGTCACGATGCTGGCCTTCGTCATCAAGGCCGTGGTCTCGGCATTGAAGAAGTTCCCCGACTTCAACGCCAGCCTGGACGGCGACGCGCTCGTCTACAAGCAGTACTTCCACATCGGTTTCGCCGCCGACACGCCCAACGGCCTGGTGGTGCCGGTGCTCAAGGACGCCGACCAGAAGGGCCTGCTGCAGATCAGCCAGGAGATGAGCGAGCTGGCCAAGAAGGCGCGCGACGGCAAGCTGGGACCGGCCGACATGACCGGAGGCTGCTTCTCGATCAGCTCGCTGGGCGGCATCGGCGGCACGCACTTCACGCCCATCATCAACGCCCCCGAGGTGGCGATCCTGGGTCTGTCGCGCAGCGCCATGAAGCCGGTCTGGGACGGCCAGGCCTTCCGGCCGCAGCTGACGCTGCCGCTGTCGCTGTCGTATGACCACCGGGTCATCGACGGCGCGCTGGCGGCACGCTTCAACGCCTACCTGGCTTCCGTGCTGGCGGATTTCCGCCGCGTGCTGCTGTAAGGGGTCGGCAATGGCACTCATCGACATCCGGGTTCCCGACATCGGCGACTTCAAGGAAGTGGCCGTCATCGAGGTGCTGGTCAAGCCCGGCGACAGCATCCAGGCCGAGCAGAGCCTGGTCACGGTGGAGAGCGACAAGGCGTCGATGGAGATTCCGTCCTCGGCGGCCGGCGTGGTGCAGGCGCTGAAGGTGGCCGTGGGCGACAAGGTCGCCGAGGGCTCGGTGCTGCTGTCGCTGGAGGTGGTCGATGCAGCGGCCCCTGCCGCGGCCGCTGCAGGGGCCGCCGCCGCGGTGCCAGCTGCCGCAGCAACGGTCGCAGCCACCCCTGCGCCCGCGCCTGCGGCAGCCAGCTACGCGGGCGGGGCCGATCTGGAGTGCGATCTGCTCGTGCTGGGCGCCGGGCCGGGCGGCTATTCGGCGGCGTTCCGGGCGGCCGATCTCGGCCTGAAGACGGTGCTGGTCGAGCGCTACGCGACGCTGGGCGGCGTGTGCCTGAACGTGGGCTGCATCCCGAGCAAGGCGCTGCTGCACGTGGCCGCGGTGATGGACGAGGCGAGCCACTTCGCCGAGCTCGGCGTCACCTTCGGCAAGCCCGCGGTCGACCTGGGCCGGTTGCTCGCGCACAAGAACAAGGTGGTGGGCAAGCTCACCGGCGGACTGGCCGCGATGGCCAAGATGCGCAAGGTGACGGTGGTCACCGGCCTGGGCCAGTTCGCTGATCCGCACCACCTCGCCGTCGCCCAGAACGACGGCAAGCAGCTGGTCATCCGCTACAAGCAGGCCATCATCGCGGCGGGCTCCGAAGCGGTGAAGCTGCCCTTCCTACCCAAGGACGACCCGCGCGTCGTCACCAGCACCGGCGCGCTGGAGCTGCGCCAGAAGCCCGAGCGCATGCTCGTGATCGGCGGCGGCATCATCGGTCTGGAGATGGGCACCGTCTACTCGACGCTGGGCGCGCGGCTCGACGTGGTCGAGATGCTCGACGGCCTGATGCAGGGCGCCGACCGCGACCTCGTCAAGGTGTGGCAAAAGTTGAATGCGCCGCGCTTCGACAGGCTGATGCTGAAGACCAGGACCGTGGGCGCCGAGGCCACCGCCGAAGGCATCCGCGTGCAGTTCGAGGGGCTGGACGGCAGCAAGAGCGCAGGCGTCTATGACCTCGTGCTGCAGGCCGTGGGCCGGGTGCCGAACGGCCTGCGCATCGGGGCCGACAAGGCCGGCGTGGCGGTGGGCGAGCGCGGCTTCATCGCCGTCGACCGGCAGATGCGCACCAACGTGCCGCACATCTTCGCCATCGGGGACATCGTCGGCCAGCCCATGCTGGCCCACAAGGCGGTGCACGAGGCCCATGTGGCGGCCGAGGTGGCCGCGGGCGACGACAAGGCCGCGTTCGATGCGCGCGTGATCCCGAGCGTGGCCTACACCGACCCCGAGGTGGCCTGGGTCGGCCTGACCGAGGACGAGGCCCGGGCCCGCGGCATCGCCGTCAAGAAGGGCCTCTTCCCGTGGACGGCCTCGGGCCGTGCGATCGCCAACGGCCGTGACGAGGGTTTCACCAAGCTGCTGTTCGATGCCGGCGACCACCGCATCCTGGGCGGCGGCATCGTCGGCACCCATGCCGGCGACATGATCGGCGAGATCGCGCTGGCCATCGAGATGGGTGCCGACGAGGTCGACATCGGCAAGACCATCCACCCGCACCCGACCCTGGGCGAGAGCATCGGCATGGCGGCCGAGGTGGCGCACGGCTCGTGCACCGACCTGCCGCCGCAGAAGCGCTGAGACGGCGTCGGCGCGGCGGCCGGGCTCAGGCGCGCCCGTACAGGCGCGACAGCTCGGCCAGCCGTCCCGCGTGCCAGGGCTGCACCTGGCTCCACTGGAAGCGCCAGCCCCACCAGCCGCTGGCCTGACCGGGGTAGTTCATGCGGCAGCTGGTGGGCAGCGAAAGCAGGTCCTGCATCGGGTGCACCGCGGTGTCGGCCACGCTGGCCAGTGCGGTGCGGATCAGCGTCCACGACATGTCGTGGCCGTCGGTGGCCAGGTAGCCGCGAGCGAAGTGGCGCTCGTGCTCGGTGGCCGTGGCCCACCAGCCTGCCGTGGTGTCGTTGTCGTGGGTGCCGGCGTAGACCACGGTGTCGGGCTCGTAGTTGTGCGGCAGGAAGCGATCGGTGGCGTCGCCGGCAAACGCAAACTGCAGGATGCGCATGCCGGGGAAGGCGAACTGCTTGCGCAGCGCCTCGACGTCGGGCGTGATGACGCCCAGGTCCTCGGCGATGATGGGCACCGGCCCGAGTGCCCTGGCGATGGCCTCGAACAGCGCCTCGCCCGGGCCCGGCACCCAGCGGCCCTGCACCGCGGTGGGCTCGCCGGCCGGAATCTCCCAGTGCGCGGCGAAGCCGCGAAAGTGGTCGATGCGCACGATGTCCACCAGCTCGAAAGTGCGACGCACGCGCTCCACCCACCAGGCATAGCCGTCCTTGGCGTGCTCGCTCCAGCGGTACAGCGGGTTGCCCCAGCGCTGCCCGGTGGCACTGAAGAAGTCGGGCGGCACGCCGGCCACCACCGTGGGCCGGCCGTCGGGGCCGAGCTCGAACAGGTGCTGGTGGGCCCAGACCTCGGCGCTGAGGTAGGCGATGAAGATCGGCGTGTCGCCGATGATCCGCACGCCCTTGCCCCGGGCGTAACTGCGCAGCGCGCCCCATTGGCGGAAGAAGGCCCATTGGCAGAAGGACCAGAAGGCCACGCGCGAGGCATGCTGCGCGCGCGCGGCCGCCAGCGCGGCCGGCTGGCGCGCGGCGAGCGCCGGGTCCCAGTCGCACCAGTCGCGCCAGGCGTTGGCTTCGCACAAGGCCATGAAGAGCGCGTAGTCGTCCAGCCACGAGGCCTGCGCCTGTGCGAAGGCCGCGAACGCGGCGCGCTGCTCGGGCGTGGCGTGGTGCGCATAGCGTTCGGCGGCGCGGGCCAGCCGCGCCATCCGGAACGGCACCATGGCCGCGAAGTCGACCTGCTCGGCGCGCAGGCCCGGCGCGGGCACCAGGTCGGCCGGGTCCAGCCAGCCCTGCTGCTGCAGCTCGGCCAGATCGATCAGCAGCACGTTGCCGGCGAAGGCCGAGTTGCTCATGTAGGGCGAGTTGCCGGGCCCGATGCCGGCCAGCGGCAGGATCTGCCACAGCTTCTGCCCGGCGCTGGCGAGCCAGTCGACGAAGTGGTAGGCCTCGCGGCCGAGGTCGCCCGAGCCGTGCGGGCCGGGCAGCGAGGTCGGGTGCAGCAGCACGCCGCTGGCGCGGGGGAATCTCATGCGGGCGATCCTGGCAGGGGGGCGGTGGGCGCGGCATCTCGCAGCAGCACGATGCTGCGCGCCGACAGCGGGTAGTGGTCGGGGTCGCCGGCGGTGGCTTGCTGCCAGTGGCAGCGTCCGTCGGCGTTGGCGGTGTCGAGCTCGGCCACCCAGCAGCCGGGTGGCAAACGGAAGGTGGCGTCCCTGTCGCGCCCGTTGATCAGCAGCAGAAGCGCCTGGCCGGTGCGACCTGGTGTGCCGATCCAGGCGCCCAGGATGCGCGAGGTGCGGTTGTTCCAATGCTCGGGCGTCATGGGCTCGCCGGTGCGGCGCAGCCAGCTCAGGTCGTGGCGGCCGCGGGCATCAGGCAGGCCGCTGTACCAGCGCGGGGCCAGCGGCAGCAGGCGCCGGCGCAGGGCCAGCAGGTGGGCGGTGAAGCCGATCAGCGCCTGGTCGGCCCGTGCCCAGTCGATCCAGGTGGTGGGGTTGTCCTGGCAATAGGGGTTGTTGTTGCCGCCCTGGCTGTGGCCGAGCTCGTCGCCCGCGGCCAGCATGGGCGTGCCTTGGGCCAGCAGCACGGTGGCGAGCAAGGCGCGCTGCAGGCGCTGGCGGCGGTCGTTCACGGTCGGGTCGGTGGTCGGGCCTTCCCAGCCGCAGTTCCAGCTCAGGTTGTGGCCGTGGCCGTCGCGGTTGTCCTCGCCGTTGGCCTCGTTGTGGCGCATGTCGTAGCTGACCAGGTCGGCGAGCGTGTAGCCATCGTGCGAGACGACGTAGTTCACCGATTCCAGCGGCGAGCGGCGCCGCGCCTGGAACAAGTCCGACGAGCCTGCCAGCCGCAGCGCGAACTCGCCGCGCGTGCAATCGCCGCCGAGCCAGAATGCCCGCGCGGTGTCCCGGAAGCGGTCGTTCCACTCCAGCCAGCCGCGCGGAAACTGGCCCACCTGGTAGCCGCCGGGCCCGATGTCCCAGGGCTCGGCAATGAGCTTCACGCGCTGCAGCACCGGGTCTTGCAGCAAGGCCTTGAAGAACGGCGCCGCGCCGTCGAAAGCCGGCGCCTGGCCCGCCCCGCCGCGGCCCAGCACCGGCGCCAGGTCGAAGCGGAAGCCGTCGACGTGCATCTCCTGCACCCAGTGGCGCAGCGAGTCCATCACCATCTGCAGCGCGCGCGGGTGGCTGATGTCCAGCGTGTTGCCGCAGCCGCTCCAGTTCTCGTAGCGGTCTCGGCGGTCGGGCGGCAGCCGGTACCAGCTGGCGTTGTCCAGGCCGCGCCAGCTCAGCGTGGGGCCGCGCTCGTCGCCTTCGGGCGTGTGGTTGTAGACCACGTCGAGCAGCACCTCGAGCCCGGCCGCGTGCAGCCGCTGCACCATGCGCCGGAACTCGGCCCGCGGCTCGGCCGTGGCGGCGTAGCGCGGGTCGGGACAGAAGAAGCCGATGGTGTTGTAGCCCCAGTAGTTCACCAGGCCCAGGTCGCGCAGCCGCGGCTCGTCCAGGATCTGCTGCACCGGCAGCAGGCTCACGGCCGTGATGCCCAGGCGCTTGAAGTGCGCGATCGCCGCGTCCGAGCCCAGGCCGGCGTAGGTGCCACGCTCGGCCTCGGGCACGCCGGGCAGCTGCCGGCTGAAGCCGCGCACGTGGGTCTCGTAGATCACGCTGTCGGCCAGCGGCGTGGCAGGTGCGCGGTCGCCCTGCCAATCGAAGGGGTCGTCGACCACGCGTGCCTTCAGCGCCTGGCGGGCGTTGTCGCGCGGGTCGAGGTGCTGCGGGTGCTCGCGGTCGGCGCCGTTGTGCGGGCCGCGCCAGTCGAAGCCGCCGGGCGGCGTGACGATCTCGCGCGCCCAGGGGTCGAGCAGCAGCTTGGCCGGGTTGAAGCGGTGGCCGCGGTCGGGCCGCCAGGGGCCGTGGGCGCGCAGGCCGTAGACGAGCCCGGCGCCGGCGCCGGGCAGCCACCCGTGCCAGACATCGCCGCTGTGCGCGGGCAGCGGCAGCCGCGCGATCTCGACCGTGCCGCCGGCGTCGAACAGGCACAGGTCGATCTGCGTTGCATGGGCCGAGAAGACGGCGAAGTTCACGCCGGCGCCGTCGACCGTCGCCCCCAGCGGCCAGGGCCGACCCGGCTCGAGCGCCCCGAAGCCCTGTGCCGCCGCAGCGGACTGCGCGTTGCCGCTCAGGCGGTCCATTCGAAGAACACCGTGGCCAGGGGCGGCACGTCGAGCAGGATCGAATGCGCCCGGCCATGCGCAGGCAGGGCGTCGGTGCTGGCCGCCCCCAGCGGCGTGCCGACATTGCTGCCGCCGTAGAAGCGAGAGTCGGTGTTCAGCCGCTCGTGCCAGCGGCCGGCGGCCGGCACGCCGAGGCGAAAGCCTGCGTGCACCACGGGCGCGAAATTGCACAGCACCAGCATCATCTGGCCGCCGCGGCCCTTGCGCACGAAGCTGAGCAGGCTGCGCGCGGCATCGCCATGGTCGATCCACTCGAAGCCGGCGGCGTCGCAGTCCTGGCCGTACAGCGCCGGGCTGGCGCGGTACAGGCGGTTGAGATCGCGCACCAGCCGCTGCACGCCGGCATGCTCGGCCTGCTGCAGCAGGTGCCAGTCGATGCTGGCGTCGAAGGCCCACTCGCGTTCCTGGGCGAACTCGCAGCCCATGAACAGCAGCTTCTTGCCCGGGTGGCCCCACATGTAGCCGTAGTAGGCGCGCAGGTTGGCCAGCTGCTGCCAGCGGTCGCCCGGCATCTTGGCCAGCATCGAGCCCTTGCCGTGCACGACCTCGTCGTGCGAGATCGGCAGCATGAAGTTCTCGTTGAAGGCGTAGACCAGGCCGAAGGTCATCTCGCTGTGGTGCCAGGCGCGGTGGATGGGGTCGCGCGCCATGTACTGCAGCGTGTCGTGCATCCAACCCATGTTCCACTTGAAGTGGAAGCCCAGGCCGCCGGCATAGGTGGGGCGCGAGACCGCGGGGTAGGCGGTCGACTCCTCGGCCAGCGTCATCGCCTGGGGGCGCTCGGCACCGACGACTTCGTTCACCCGCTTGACGAAGGCGATGGCCTCCAGGTTCTCGCGCCCGCCCTGGGCGTTGGGGATCCACTCGCCGGCCTTGCGGCTGTAGTCGCGGTACAGCATCGAGGCCACCGCATCGACGCGCAGGCCGTCGACGCCGAAGCGCTCGAGCCAGTACAGCGCGTTGCCGACGAGGAAGTTGCGCACCTCGGTGCGGCCGAAGTTGTAGATGAGGGTGTTCCAGTCGTTGTGGAAGCCCTCGCGCGGGTCGGCGTACTCGTACAGATGGGTGCCGTCGAACTGCGCCAGCCCCCAGGCGTCGGTGGGAAAGTGCGCGGGCACCCAGTCCAGGATCACGCCCACGCCGGCCTCGTGCGCGCGGGCGACGAAGCGGCGCAGCCCCGCCGGGTCGCCATAGCGCGCCGTGGGCGCGAACAGGCCCAGCGTCTGGTAACCCCAGGAGCCGTCGAACGGGTGCTCGCTCACCGGCAGCAGCTCGAGGTGGGTGAACCCCATGTCTTGGGCGTAGGGCACCAGCGTGGCGGCGAGCTCGTCCCAGTCGAGCCAGCGGTTGCCCTCCTCGGGCTTGCGTCGCCAGCTGCCCAGGTGCACTTCGTAGACGGTGATCGGCGCGTCCAGGGCATTGGCCGCGGCGCGCTCACTGCTGGGGGGCACGGTGGCGGGCAGGTCGGCCACGATGCTGGCCGTGGCGGGCCGCAGCTCGGCCCGCCGCGCGTAGGGGTCGGCCTTCTGCGGCAGCAGCCGGCCGTCGCGGTCGAGCAGTTCGAACTTGTAGCGCGCGCCGTGGCCCACGCCGGGCAGGAACAACTCCCACACGCCGCACTCGCGGCGCAGGCGCATCGGGTGGCGCCTGCCGTCCCAGAAATTGAAGTCGCCGACGACACTGACCCGCGAGGCGTTCGGCGCCCAGACCGCAAAGCCGGTGCCGGCCACGCCGTCCATGTCGCGCGGCACGGCGCCCAGGATCTCGAACGGCCGCAGGTGCGAGCCTTCGCCCAGCAGCCAGGCGTCGAGCTCGCCCAGCAGCGGACCGAAGCGGTAGGGGTCTTCGATCAGCGATTCGGTGCCGCCGGACCAGCGCACCCGCAGCTGGTAGTGCGGCGCGTGGGCGGGCAGGCGCACCGGCCCTTCGAAGAGACCCTCGGGCTGCTGCATCGCCAACGGCCAGGCCTGCGCGCCGGCCACCACCTGCACCCCCACGGCGCCAGGCAGGAAGGCGCAGACCGTGGTCTGGCCATCGGGCCGGCGATGCGGGCCGAGGACCGAGAAGGGGTCGGCGTGGCGGCCGCTGAGCAGGGCCCGGCTGGCTTCGGCGCTGGGCATGCGGGCGGGGTCAGGCCTGGGCTGCCAGGCCCCACACCTCGCGCGCGTACTCGCTGATCGTGCGGTCGGAGGAGAACCAGCCCATGCCGGCCACGTTGGCGATAGCCTTGCGCGCCCAGGCCTGCGGGTCCCGATAGAGGGCGTCGACCCGCGCCTGGGTGGCAACGTAGCTGTCGAAGTCGGCCAGCAACATGTAAGGGTCGCCGCCCCACAGCAGCGCATCGACCAGCGCGCGGTAGCGGCCGGGCTCGTCCTCGCTGAACTGGCCACCGCCGATCGCATCGAGCACCGCCCGGATGCGCGGCTGGCCCTCGTACAGCCGCAGCGGCTGGTAGCCCGCGCTGCGGCTGGCCTGCACCTGGGCCGTCGACAGGCCGAAGATGAAGATGTTGTCGTCGCCCACCTGCTGGCGGATCTCGATGTTGGCGCCGTCGTCCGTGCCGATCGTGAGCGCTCCGTTCAGCGCCAGCTTCATGTTGCCGGTGCCGCTGGCTTCGGTGCCGGCGGTGGAGATCTGCTCGGACAGGTCGGCCCCGGGCATGACGACCTCGGCCACCGAGACGCCGTAGTTCGGCACGAACACCAGCTTCAGGCGGCCGTGCAGCCGGGCGTCGTTGTTGATGACCTGGCCCACGTCGTGGATGAGCCGGATCACGTTCTTCGCCGCCACGTAGCTCGATGCCGCCTTGCCGGCGAAGACGACCGTGCGCGGCACCCATCCTTGGCCGTCGGGGCCATCCGGGTCGGCCAGCATCGCCTGGTAGCGCGCCACGACCTGCAGCACGTTGAGCAGTTGGCGCTTGTATTCGTGGATGCGCTTGACCTGGACGTCGAACAGGCTGGCCGGATCGACCACCCAGCCGGTGCTGGCGCGGATGTGCTCGGCCAGACGCGCCTTGTTGGCCTGCTTGACGGCCAGGAAGGCGCTGCGGAAATCGCTGCGGTCGGCATGCGGCGCCAGGCGTTTCAACTGCCCCAGATCGAGCCGCCAGCCGCTGCCGATGGTGGCGTCGATCAGCGAGGCCAGGCTCGGGTTGGCTTGCGCCAGCCAACGCCGCGGCGTCACGCCGTTGGTCATGTTGGTGAAGCGCTCGGGCCACAGGCTGGCGAAGTCGGCGAAGATGGTCTGCACCAGCAGGTCGGAGTGCAGCGCCGAGACACCGTTGATCTTGTGACTGCCGACGATGGACAGGTGGGCCATGCGCACCCGCCGTTCGCCCGTCTCGTCGATCAGCGAGAGCCGGCGCAGGTACTCGTTGTCGCCCGGCCGGTGCGCGGCGGCCATGGCCAGGAACTCGGCATTGATGCGGAAGATGATCTCCAGGTGCCGCGGCAGCACCTGCTGCAGCAAGGCCACGGGCCAGGTCTCCAGCGCCTCGGGCATCAGCGTGTGGTTGGTGTAGCTGAACACCTGCTTCGTCATCGCCCAGGCCGCCGGCCAGCCGAAGCCGTGCTCGTCCACCAGCAGCCGCATCAGCTCGGCCACGCCGATGGCGGGGTGGGTGTCGTTGAGGTGGATGGCCACCTTGTCGGGCAGGTTGGCCAGGCTGCCGTGCTCTTGCAGGTGGCGCGCCAGGATGTCCTGGATCGACGCGCTGGTGAAGAAGTACTCCTGGCGCAGCCGCAGCTCGCGGCCGGCCGGCGTGCTGTCGTTGGGGTACAGCACCCACGAGATGTTCTCGTACTCGTTCTTGAACTCGGCCGCGCGCGCGTAGTCGCCCGAGTTGAAGGCGTGCAGGTCGATCTGCGCCGGTGCCACCGCCTTCCACAGGCGCAGCGTGCTCACGCGCTGCGTGCCGTGGCCCGGGATGACCATGTCGTAGGCCTTGGCGTTGACCTCGCCGGCGTGGCGCCAGGTAGGTCGGTTGTGCGTACTCGAGCCGGGGTCGGCAGCAGGCTCGACCCAGCCGCCGAAACGCACCGGGTAGTGCACGCCGCTGCGCGGGAACTCCCAGGGCGTGCCGTCCTCGAGCCAGGGGTCGGGGTACTCGAACTGCCGGCCGCCCTGGATCGCCTGCTTGAACATGCCGAACTCGTAGCGGATGCCGTAGCCGAACGAGGGCAGCCCGAGGGTGGCCATCGAATCGAGGAAGCACGCTGCCAGCCGGCCCAGGCCGCCGTTGCCCAGCGCGGCATCGGGCTCCTGGGCCACCAGGTCTTCCAGCGCGCCGGCGTGGGCGCGCGCGGCGTTGCCCATCTCGCCCTTGATCTCCAGCGCCGCCAGGGCGTTGGACAGGGTGCGGCCGATCAGGAACTCCATGGAGAGGTAGTACACCCGGCGCGCCTTGGCGGCGCGGTCCGCCGCCTGCGCGGCGACCCAGCGTTGGGACAACCGCTCTCTGGCCACCTGCGCCACCGCGAGCATCATCTCGGTCGGGCTGGCCGCGCGCGGCTCGACCCCGACGGTGGACAGCAGATGGCTCTCGACCGATGCGGCGCACGCGTCCGCAATCGTGCCGGGATCGGCGGTGGAGGTGGTGCTAGGCTGCATGCGAACGGGCGGCGGTGCTGCTCGGGCAGCAGGCGCGAGGTGACGGGGTTGCCGGTGAGTTTCACTGAATCGGCGGGGCGCCGTCAATGGCTGGGACTGGTCTTCTATGTAGTTCGCCTACACAACGGTCTTCGCTCAGATGCTGCTCATCTGCCATTCTGAAAAAATATCTGAATTGCGATAACAGTTTATACTGCATATTGAATGTAACACATCAACTATTGACCAACGAGAAGATCGCCTTTCTGGCGAAATCGAATCTCCAACGGATGTAATTTTGTTGCATCAACGCCAACAGGAACGCAGCATGAAGTCGATCGATGTGGCCCAGGGCCTGGACCTCCCCAGGCGCTCCGTGGCCCTGGTTCTGGCCGGTGGGCGCGGCAGCCGCTTGAAGAACCTGACCGACACGCGGGCCAAGCCGGCGGTGTATTTCGGCGGCAAGTTCCGCATCGTCGACTTCGCGCTGTCGAACTGCATGAACTCGGGCATCCGGCGCATCGGCGTGATCACCCAGTACAAGAGCCACAGCCTGCTGCGCCACCTGCAGCGAGGCTGGGCGTTCCTGAAGAGCGAGATGAACGAGTTCGTCGACCTGCTGCCGGCGCAGCAGCGGGTGGACGAGGACAGCTGGTACCGCGGCACCGCCGACGCCGTCTACCAGAACCAGGACATCGTGGCCGCGTACCGCGCCGACTACGTGGTGGTGCTGGCCGGCGACCATGTCTACAAGCAGAACTACGCCCTCATGCTGGCCGACCACGTGGCCCAGGGGGGGGAGTGCACGGTGGGCTGCATCGAGGTGGCGCAGGCCGAAGCCACGGCGTTCGGCGTGATGGCCGTGGACCGGCAGCGCCGCATCGTCGACTTCGTCGAGAAGCCAGCGCTGCCGCCCGAGATTCCGGGCCGGCCGGGGCGCTCGCTGGCCAGCATGGGCATCTACATCTTCAACGCCCGGGCGCTGTTCCGCGAGCTCGAGCGCGACATGGCCGACCCTGAATCCAGCCACGACTTCGGCAAGGACATCATCCCGAAGATGGTGCGCCAGGGCGTGGCGGTGGCGCACCCGTTCGAGCTCAGCTGCGTGGGCGGCAAGCCCGGCCATGCACCGTACTGGCGCGACGTCGGCACGATCGACGCCTACTGGGACGCCAACATCGACCTCACCGCCACCGACCCACTGCTGAACCTGTACGACACCAACTGGCCGATCTGGACCTACCAGCCGCAGCTGCCGCCGGCCAAGTTCGTGCACAACGAGCCCGACCGTCGCGGCATGGCCATCGAGTCGCTGGCCTCGGGCGGCTGCATCGTCTCGGGCTCGGTGTTCCGCTCGGTGCTGTTCTCGCTGGTGCGGGTGCACTCGTACTCGTCCGTGAACTGGAGCGTGCTGTTGCCGGGGGTGCAGATCGGCCGCCATGCCCGGATCACGCGGGCTGTGATCGACCGCGATTGCGTCATCCCCGACCACCTCGTCGTCGGCGAGGACCCCGAGGCCGACGCCCGACGCTTCTACCGCACCGAGTCCGGCATCACGTTGATCACGCGGGACATGCTGCGGCGGCTGGCGTGACGGCGCCGCGAGCGATGCGGGTCCTGCACGTCGCGGCCGAGGTCTTCCCGCTGGTCAAGACCGGCGGCCTGGCCGACGTGGTCGCGGCCCTGCCGGTGGCGCTGGCCGAGCAGGGCGCCGACGTGCGCCTGCTGCTGCCGGGTCTGCCGGCCGTCATGGAAGGCGTGCAGGGCGCGCGCACGGTGGTCGATGTCGGCGCCTGTTTCGGAGCCCTGCGGGTGCGCCTGCTGCTGGCCCGGCTGCCGGGCAGCAAGCTGCCCGTCTACGTGATCGACGCTCCCTACCTGTACCGCCGCGGCGGCAGCCCCTACCAGGACGGCGCCGGCGAGGAGTGGCCCGACAACCTGCAGCGATTCGCGCTGCTGGGCTGGCTGGCGGCCCACCTGGCGGCCGAGGATGCCGACCCGCAATGGGCGCCCGACATCGTCCATGCCCACGACTGGCACGCCGCGATGGCCTGCGCCTACGTCGCCGAGCATGGACCGACCCGCGCGGCCACCGTGTTCACGGTCCACAACCTGGCCTTCCAGGGTCTGTTCCCGATGCACGACTGGCCCCTGCTCGGCCTGGCGTCGCGGCTGATGTCGCCGTCGGGCCTGGAGTTCCACGGCCAGTTCAGCTTCATGAAGGCCGGGCTGCAGTTCGCCCACCACGTGACCACGGTCAGCCCGACCTATGCGCACGAGATCGCGACGCACGAGTTCGGCTGCGGCCTCGACGGCGTGATCCGCAGCCGTGCCGGCAGCGTCAGCGGCATCCTCAATGGCATCGATGACGCGATCTGGAACCCTGCCACCGATCCCGCCATCGCCCAGCGTTACGACGCTGAGCGGCTGGCCGGCAAGCGCGCCTGCCGCCAGGCGCTGCAGGCCGAGCTGGGCCTGCAGCCCGATCCGCAGGCGCTGCTGCTGTCGGTGGTGAGCCGGCTCACCGCGCAGAAGGGCCTGGACCTGGTGCTGGCCGCATTGCCCGCGCTGGTGAGGGCGGGCGTGCAGCTCGTGGTGCAGGGCACCGGCGAGCCTGCGCTCGAAGCGGCGTTCGCGATGGCGCAGCAGGCGCATCCTGGACGCGTGCACGTGCACATCGGCTACGACGAGGCCCGGGCCCACCGCCTGATCGCCGGCGCCGACGGCATCGTCGTGCCCTCGCGCTTCGAGCCCTGCGGGCTGACGCAGATGTACGGGCTGCGCTACGGCACGCTGCCGCTGGTGCGGCGCGTGGGCGGCCTGGCCGACACCGTGGTCGACGCCAGCGACGAAGCGGTCACGCGCGGCCAGGCGACCGGCTTCGTCTTCGATGCGGCCACGCCGGCAGCGCTGGAGCGCTGCGCCCGGCGCGCGCTGGAGCTTCATGCCGATGCCCGCCGCTGGGCGGCAGTGCAGGCCACGGCGATGGCGCAGGAGTTGTCCTGGACGGGGTCGGCACGGCAGTATCTGACGCTGTATCAGCGCCTGGCACAGGCCCACTGACAGTCCTGCCGGTCGCACGCCGCTGACAGCTGGACGCACCTCCCATTCGGCCTGCGGGCAAACACCCGTCATTGCCTGTTGCTGGCTCGTCATCGAACTGTCAGCATCGGCGGGCCAACGGCAATTCCGGGAGCACCGCGGAGCAGTTACGGCGGTCTGGCACCGGCCTGTCTTGCTTGTTGCGACGCGCTCGCTGCCGAAGGCAAGACGACCGCACGAGCGCCACAAGCGCAAGACCAACCACCCAAGGACTTCGAATGCTGATTCGATCGACTCAATGTCCTCGAGCCGAGCAGGCGGCACAACCCAAGCTGCTCTTGCTCTCATCCTTCCTCGGTACCGCACTGGCCCTCGCGCTCGTGCCGGCCATGGCTCAGCCATCGGGCCCTGGGGCCGTGGAGGTCAGCCCTGCTGTCGCCCGCGCGGTCTCGCAGCCGCTGCGCGAAATGCCGGTCGCCCGACCGGGCATCGAGATGAAGCGAGAGCGCCCGATTCTGGCGGTGCCGCTGGCCCCGGGCCGCGAACAGGCGGATCCGGTGGTGCAGTTGCAGGCGGGCCCGGCGGTCAGGACGACCCTGGGTCTCAACTTCGCGGGCGTGGGCTACGGAGACTACGGATTCACGCCCAATGCGGCCCCGCCCGATACCAACGGCGCCGTCGGCGCCACCCAGTATGTGCAGTGGGTGAATGAGTCGCTGGCGGTGTTCGACAAGTCCAGCGGCGCGATAGTGAAGGGCCCGGTCGCCGGCAACACGCTGTTCGCCAACTTGGGCGGCGCCTGCGCCAGCAACAACGACGGCGACCCGATCGTGCAGTACGACAAAGCCGCCAATCGCTGGGTGCTGACGCAGTTCTCGGTCTCGACCACCCCCTACCTGCAATGCGTTGCGGTGTCGCAGACCTCGGACGCCACCGGGGCCTACAACCTGTACGCCTTCAGCTACGGCACGACGCAGTTCCCCGACTACCCGAAGCTGGGCGTCTGGGGCGATGCGTACTACATCACCTACAACATCTTCAACAACGGCCAGACTTTCGGCGGCGCCAAGCTCTGCGCTTTCGATCGCGCCAAGATGCTGGCGGGAGCAGCCGCCACGCAGCAGTGCTTCCAGCTGAGCACCAGCTATGGCGGTGTGCTGCCGGTCGATCTGGATGGAGCCACGGCGCCACCCGCCGGCGCTCCGGCACCCTTCATCAACTTCGGTACCAACTCGCTGAATCTGTGGCGTTTCCACACCGACTGGACGACCCCGGCGAACAGCACCCTCAGCGGACCGCTGAATGTCGCCGTGGCGGCCTTCACGCCCGCCTGCAGCGGCGGCACCTGCATCGCCCAGCCCGGCACCTCGAACCAGCTCGATTCGCTGGCTGACCGGCTGATGTACCGCTTCGCCTATCGCAACGGCACCACGGCCTCGGCCGCTGAAACGGCGGTGGTGAACCACTCGGTGAAGGTCAGCGGCAACAAGCGCAGCCAGGTGGCGGGCGTACGCTGGTACCAGCTGGGCAACCTCACCAGCGGGTCCCCCACCGTGCTGCAGCAGGGCACCTTCGCACCCGACGGCAACTCCCGCTGGATGGGCAGTATCGCCATGGACAAGGCGGGCAACATCGCGCTGGGCTACACCGTCTCAAGCGGCAGCGTGTACCCGAGCATGGCCATCACCGGGCGCGCGCCCACCGACGCCCCGGGCACGATGCAGGCCGAGAGCGTGCTGCTTGGCGGCACGGGCTCGCAGACCGGCAATCTGCACCGTTGGGGCGACTACAGCGCGATGACCGTGGACCCGGTCGACAACTGCACCTTCTACTTCACGACCGAGTACCTCAAGGCGTCGGGCTCGTTCAACTGGAGCACGCGTATCGCCTCGTTCAAGCTGCCTGGCTGCATCTAGGCCTAAGGACATGCGAAGTGGCCCTGCGGGGCCACTTGTCCATTGTGGGTCCGAGATAGCGGGGGAGGGCCGTCAAGCCGTATCGCCGGCGCAGGCCGGAGCGTACAAACAGGCCAAGCGGCGGAAGGGGCGTCGTACAAACACGACACTTTACCTAGGTGAATGCTCGATTCTGCCCCTCGGTTTGTACGGTCGCTTGTACGGTTTCGGGTGCCCGTGCAAGCAGGATTCGAACAGGGCCGCCCCTGGGTCGAGCGCAATAGTCCCGGCGTCGCCGCACGCGGCCATCAGTCCGCCGATCCCTGACGCCTGGACAGCTCGACGCGCCACGCCTTGACGATCCGCCGGGGCAGATAGGTGTACTTAAGCACCTCGTCGAGGATCTCCGGGCGCAAGTAGAGCGGCGAATTGCCGCCCTCGATATATCCGTGCAGCTTCACCGTCTTGCGCCGCGACAGGCCGAAGTAGAGGTTCTGCCAGACCAGGGCCTTCCGTGCAGGGTGCTCGCGATCATCGATGACTCGCTCAAGCCACCCGTCCGTGACGCACGTGTCCTTGGGTGAGTTCTCTGCGGCGTGAGCGATCCGGGCAAGCATTGGCTCTGGCAGGTTCCGCGGACCGTCGCGGGGATCCACTTCCCAGTCGAGGATTTGGCAGTACCTCCGGAGCTCAGAGACTGCAAGGTCCAGCCGCGCAACTTCGAAGGGCTCATTCGCGTAGGACACCTCGAAGTAGCGGAACTCGGCCCCAGACTCCAGCCGCTCGATGAGGCGCTGCGCGCCGCCGGAGAGAGCGATCTTGAATTTCCCCGCCGCAGCGAGTAGGTCGAGGGCGCCCGAGACTTCGTGGCCCAACCGCTGGGCCGGTATCCGGTTCAGGAGGAGTATTCCCTTGGCGTACTTCTCGAGGCAATGCAGCGCCGACCACTGGAACTGAGGAACGAGCCTCGCCCGATAGGCTAAGCGCGCATGGATGTAGTCTCGGTCCGCAGTGTCGCGAAAGGATCGGATCGCGAAGTCGTTGAGCAGCAGCCTGACGGAGTTGGTCTCTGACATTCCGCGAAGGCCGGCCTTTCAGTGCAGCCCCAGCACGAAGCGCACGAGGCTCACGACCACCATGATCGCGACGATCCACCCCAGCGCGCGCCAGCCGCTCCCGGCGCGCTTTGGCGCCTCCCCCGGGCTGGGCTGGTGCCCAGGCTTGCCCAGCTGCTCGGTGTAGCTCACGCCAGTGCCGGGCACGCCGACCGTGGCGCGCGGGCCGCGCGGGCCGCCGACGTTGACCGTGGCGCCATGCGGGCCGATCGATGTCGACACGCCGGACTTGCTCAGGTTCAGCCGGATGCCTGGCGCCAGGCGGATGCTTCGACGGATGCGGAAAAAGCCCATGGCGGCCTCCTGAGCGGAAGACCGAACTATGCCGCGATCCGCTGCTCGAGTCGACGGGCCAGGGCCAGGTGATCGGCGTCGACGCGCGGCTCGGTCAGTGTGTCGTCAGCACGCAGCGCGGCGACGGCCTGCGAAAACAGCCGCCTGAACTCGCGGCTGGTGCCTGCCGTGCGCTGGTCGGCGGGCAGGCTCGCCAGTACGTCCAGCCGATCGCGCGCCGCGGCGGGCACAAGCCGGGCCCAGGCTTCGGACGCAGCCTCGCGCGAGTCGGCGAGGTACAGGCCACGCCGGGCCAGCTCGCGCAGAGCCAGGGCGCGGCGGGCTTCAGCGGGCAGCAGCTCGAAGGTCTTCATCGCTCACGTCTCCCAAGGTCAACTCTATCGCGCTCAGGCGCGGATGCACGAACGGCGCGGCGGCCTTCGCGGCGTCCAGGCGCATGGGCGCCGGCATCTTCGAGTTCCGCATCACCTTCAGCATGTGCTCGAGCGGCGTGATGCCAGCTTCGGCCGCGCGCTGCGCCAGCTCGGCCGTCTTCGAGTTCTTCGAGCCCGATACCTCGGGCCGGGGTTCTATGCCGCGGCGGCCACCGGCAGGCGCTTGATGCCGGCGAACCGCTCGGGCTGTTGTCGCGCGTCCCACAGATCGACGGCCTCCTGCATCCGGACCCAGCTCTCGGCGCTGGTGCCGAGCAGCTTCTCCAGGCGCACAGCCATTTCAGGCGACAGGGCGCGGTGCTCATGCAGCAGCTGCGACACGGTGAGCCGGCTCACGCCGAGCTGCTCGGCCAGCTTGCCCTGCGAGATCGCCACGCTGGGCAGCACGTCCTCCCGCAGGATTGCACCCGGGTGGGTCGGGCGCCGGTTCGGGTTCCGTAGGGTCTTCATCGTCAATGCCTCAGTGGTAGTCCTCGAGATTCACGTCGACCGCATCCTCGCCGTCGAAGCGGAACGTCAGGCGCCAATTGCCAGACACACTCGCTGCGTATTCGCCGGCGCGCTCGCCCTTCAGCGGGTGGAAGCGATAGCCCGGCAGATCCATGTCGCCGGGCGTCACGCTGGCGTCGAGCCGGTCGAGCATGCGCTCCAGCCGGGCGCCGAACTGGGCCGGGATGCCGCGGTGGTCGCCCTTGGTGAAGAAGCGCTCCAGGCCCTTGTGCTTGAACGTCCGGATCATGGTCGATGTGCTATCCGATAGATTGCAGTGTAATTTATAGGATTACAGTCTGCAAGGCGAAAATCACGCCTTCTTGAACTCGCCCACGTTGTCGCCGGCACCATCGCGCAGCCGATCGAGCAGGTCGGCGAAGGCCTGCATCATCTTGCGGCGCTCCTCGAGGTACTGGCCGCGCGAATAGGCCGCCTCGGTCTGGTCCTTCACCGCATGCGCGAGCTGCGCCTCGATCGCGGCCGGGCGGAAGGTGGACTGCTCGCGCATGAGCGTGGAGAAGATCGACCGGAAGCCGTGCACGCTCTGGCGGTCTTCGTAGCCGAGCCGGCGCAGGGCCATCGACAGCGTCATGTCGCTCACCGGGCGCTCGCCGCCGCGGCCGGGCACCACGAAGTCGTTGTCGGCGGCCAGCTTCTTGAGCTCGCGCAGCGTGGCGACTGCCTGGGTCGACAGCGGCACGACGTGCGCGCGCCGGGCCTTCATCCGTTCGGCCGGGATGTCCCACGTCGGCTCATCGCCGTCGAGCGTGAACTCGCCCCAGGTGGCGCCGCGCAGCTCGCCGGACCGGACGGCGGTGTAGGCGATGAGCTGCAGCGCCAGCCGTGTGGACGCACTCGGGCAGGAGGCCACGTCGCGCAGCATGGCGCCGATCGCCTTGGGCAGGAGCAGGGCGGGGTGGTGCTCCTTCGGCCGCGACTTGGCAACCTGCTTCTTCGCGCTCACGAACTCGCGCTTGCAGGCCGGCACCGGGTTGGTCTCGCACAGCTCGCGCAGGTTGGCGTACGCGAAGACGGCGCCGATGCGCTGGAAGACCCGCGAGGCGGTCTCGACCAGCGGCGGCAGCTGCTCGCCGGTCTCCGGATCCTTGCGGTGCAGCATCGGGCCGAGCACGTTGTCGAGGATGTGCGCCGGCCTGATCGCCGACAGTTCCATGGCGCCGATGGCGGGAAAGGCGTGCTGCTCGAGCGTGGCCAGGAGCTGGGCGGCGTGCTTCGTGGTGAGACGGCGCTCTTCGGCCTCGTGCCAGGCGCGCGCCGCGGCTTCGAAGGTCGACACCTTGGCGCGCTCGGCTGCGGCCGCTGCCTGGGCCTGCGCTTCCCGGTCGGCGCGCTTGCGGTCGGCTTGGGTCTGGCCGGTGCTGCGGGCGGCGACGCGCTCCTGCTCGGCCTTCTCGCGGGCCTTCTTGAGGCCGACCTCGGGATAGCCACCCAGGCCGACGCGGCGCTCCTTGCCGTCGATGAAGATCCGCAGGATCCACGACTTCGCCGCCGGCGTGAGGGAGAGCACCAGCCCGTTGCCATCGGGGTGCACGTCGGCCACCGGCTTGCCGCTGCCGGACATGCGACCGGACCACTTCAGGGCGGCGACTTGTTTGTCGCTCAGGCGCTTCGCTACTGCCATTTCGGGCCTCCGTACAACCAACTTGTACGGTGAAATGTACGGTCCGGGGTCCGGAAGTCAACGCCTCGCAGCGGAAGCCGGCGGAACTGGCGGGCGGTGTTTATGTCTATTTTCCCTTGCGAATCATGCACTTACTGATTCCGCAGGGTTCCGGCCGGGACCGTACAAATATGCCAAGCGGCGGAAGGGGCGGGATTCGAACCCGCGGGGGGCTGTTAACCCCCACACGCTTTCCAGGCGTGCGACTTAAACCGCTCATCCACCCTTCCGTGGGCGGGCGCGATTCTAGCTGGCGGCACTCGGGGCCAGGGCGTGCTGGCGCAGCCAGTCGAGCAGCACGAACTCCAGCGCCCGGGCGTGCGTGGACTCCAGCACCACGGGCGGCGCACAGCCGGCCTCGTAGGCCTCGCGCCAGCGCAACGCGCAGACGCACCAGCGGTCGCCCGGCTTCAGGCCCGCGAAGCGTTGCTGCGGCCGCGGCGTGATGAGGTCGTTGCCGCGCTCCATCTGGAAGTTCAGGAATTCGACCGTGACCTTGGCGCACACGACATGGCTGCCCCGGTCGTTGGCATCGGTCTGGCAGCAGCCGTCGCGCAGCCAGCCGGTCAGCGGGTCGAACGAGCACGCCACCAGCGGCGTACCCAGTACGTTCAGTGCCAGGGTCACGGCCCGACCTTGCCGCCCTTGAACAGGGCCATCGCGGTGCCCACCAGCGCGGCCACCTCGCCCATGTGGCCCGGCACGATCATGGTGTTGTTGGTCTTGGCCAGCTGGCCGTAGGCCTCGACCGCGCGCTCGGCCACCTTGAGCTGCACCGCCTGCTCGCCGCCGGGCTGCTGGATGGCGGCGGCGATCTTGCGGATGGCGTCCGCCGTCGCCTCGGCCACCGCGGTGATGGCGGCCGCCTCGCCCTGCGCCTTGTTGATCTCGGCCTGCTTGGCGCCCTCGCTGCGTGCGATGTAGGCTTCGCGCTCGCCCGTGGCGATGTTGATCTGCTCCTGGCGCCGGCCCTCGCTGGCCGCGATCAGCGCCCGCTTCTCGCGCTCGGCCGTGATCTGCGCCTGCATGCTGTGCAGGATGGCCGCCGGCGGCGTCAGGTCCTTGATCTCGTAGCGCAGCACCTTCACGCCCCAGTTCAGGGCGGCCTCGTCCAGCGCTTCCACCACGCCGGCGTTGATGTGGGCCCGCTCCTCGAAGGTCTTGTCCAGTTCCATCTTGCCGATCACGCTGCGCAGCGTGGTCTGCGCCAGCTGCGTGATGGCCACGATGTAGTTGCTGCTGCCGTAGCTGGCGCGCATGGGGTCGGTGATCTGGAAGTACAGGATGCCGTCCACCTGCAGCTGCGTGTTGTCCTTGGTGATGCAGACCTGGCTGGGCACGTCCAGCGGCACCTCCTTCAGCGAGTGCTTGTAGGCCACACGCTCGACGAAGGGGATCACGAATTTCAGCCCCGGCGTCAGCGTGCGGTCGTACTTGCCCAGCCGCTCGACGACCCAGGCATGCTGCTGCGGCACGATCTTGTAGGTCTGGGCGATGAAGATGACGACGATGACGGCCAGAACGATGGCGATTTCCATGAGTGCCTCGGTTGTCTTATGAGTCGGTGGCGGGCGCCACCTGCAGCTCGCTGCCCTGCACGGCAACGATGACGTGCTCGCCCGGAGCCGGCGCGCCCGGCCCGGCGTAGCGCACCGACCAGGCCGCGCCGCGGTAGGGCACGCGGGCCGAGCCGTCGGCATTCCAGGCCGGCACGTGCACGGTCTGGCCGATGTCCAGGTTGACGTCGCGGTTGCTCTGCGCGGGCGCCGAGCGCGGGCTGCGCAGGCGCGTGTAGTGCCAGGCCGCCGTGGCACCGCCGCCGGCGATGGCTGCCACCCCGATCTGCAGGCTCAGCGACAAGCCCAGGTGGGCCGCGATGGCGCCGGCGGCGGCGCCCAGCGCCACCATCAACAGGTAGAAGGTGCCGCTGGCCAGCTCGGCGGCGACCAACACGCCGGTCACCAGCCACCATGCGGTGGATGCACTCGAGTCCAACGCCGCCTCCTCGTCGATCCCCACGGGACGCGGCTGAGTGTAGCCACACCTCCGCGGCCGGCGCGCGACCTACACTTCGGCCACTTTTGCCCCAGCCCAGGCCGCGCCGATGCTTCGCTTTCGATTTCCCATCGTCATCATCGACGAGGACTTCCGCTCCGAGAACACCTCGGGTTTCGGCATCCGCGCGCTCGCCCAGGCGATCGAGAAGGAGGGCTTCGAGATCCTCGGCGCCACCAGTTACGGCGACCTGAGCCAGTTCGCGCAGCAGCAAAGCCGCGCCAGTGCCTTCATCCTGAGCATCGACGACGAGGAATTCACGCCCGGCCCCGAGCTCGATCCGGCGGTGCTGAACCTGCGCAAGTTCATCGAGGAGATCCGCTTCAAGAACGCCGACATCCCGATCTACATCTACGGCGAGACGCGCACCAGCCAGCACATCCCGAACGACATCCTGCGCGAGCTGCACGGCTTCATCCACATGTTCGAGGACACGCCGGAATTCGTCGCCCGGCACATCATCCGGGAAGCCCAGAGCTACCTCGACGGCCTGGCGCCGCCGTTCTTCAAGGCCCTGATGGGCTACGCGCAGGACGGCTCGTACAGCTGGCACTGCCCGGGGCATTCGGGTGGCGTGGCGTTCCTGAAGAGCCCGGTGGGCCAGATGTTCCACCAGTTCTTCGGCGAGAACATGCTGCGCGCCGACGTCTGCAACGCGGTCGAGGAGCTCGGCCAGCTGCTCGACCACACCGGTCCGGTGGCGGCCAGCGAACGCAACGCGGCGCGCATCTTCAACGCCGACCACTGCTTCTTCGTCACCAACGGCACCAGCACCAGCAACAAGATGGTTTGGCACCACACGGTCGCCCCCGACGACGTGGTGGTGGTCGACCGCAACTGCCACAAGAGCATCCTGCACGCCATCATCATGACGGGCGCGGTGCCGGTGTTCCTGACGCCCACGCGCAACCACTACGGCATCATCGGCCCGATCCCCGAGAGCGAGTTCTCGCCCGACGCCATCAAGCGCAAGATCGCCGCCAACCCGCTGCTGACGGGGGTGGATGCGCAGAGCGTGAAGCCGCGCATCCTGACGCTGACGCAGAGCACCTACGACGGCGTGCTCTACAACACCGAAACCATCAAGCACGCGCTCGACGGCTACGTCGACACGCTGCACTTCGACGAGGCCTGGCTGCCGCACGCCGCCTTCCATCGCTTCTACGGCAGCTTCCACTCGATGGGCAAGAAGCGGCCGCGGCCGCGCGACCAGCTCGTGTTCGCCACCCAGAGCACGCACAAGCTGCTGGCGGGCCTGAGCCAGGCGAGCCAGGTGCTGGTGCAGGACGCCACCGAGCGCAAGCTCGACCGGCACCTCTTCAACGAGGCCTACCTGATGCACACCAGCACCAGCCCCCAGTACGCGATCATCGCCAGCTGCGACGTGGCCGCGGCCATGATGGAAGCCCCCGGCGGCCCGGCGCTGGTGGAAGAGAGCATCCTCGAATCGCTGGACTTCCGGCGCGCGATGCGCAAGGTCGAGGCCGAGTACGGCGCCGACTGGTGGTTCAAGGTCTGGGGCCCCGACCTGCTGGCGCCCGAAGGCGTGGGCGAGAGCGCGGACTGGGTGCTGCGGGCCGACAACAACTGGCACGGCTTCGGCGACCTGGCCGAGGGCTTCAACCTGCTCGACCCGATCAAGTGCACCATCATCACGCCGGGGCTGGACCTGTCGGGCCGCTTCGCCGACAGCGGCATCCCGGCCAGCATCGTCACCAAGTTCCTGGCCGAGCACGGCGTGGTGGTCGAGAAGACGGGCCTGTACTCGTTCTTCATCATGTTCACGATCGGCATCACCAAGGGCCGCTGGAACACGCTGCTGACGGCGCTGCAGCAGTTCAAGGACGACTACGACAAGAACGCGCCGATGTGGCGCATCCTGCCCGAGTTCTGCGCCGTCCACCCGCGCTACGAGCGCATGGGCCTGCGCGACCTGTGCCAGGCCATCCACGGCATGTACGCCAAGGGCGACATCGCCCGCCTCACCACCGAGATGTACCTGTCCGACCTGCAGCCGGCGATGAAGCCCAGCGATGCCTTCGCCCACATCGCGCGCCGCAGCACCGAGCGGGTGGCGATCGACGCGCTGGAAGGGCGCATCACCACGGCGCTGCTGACACCCTATCCGCCGGGCATCCCGCTGCTGATCCCGGGCGAGCGCTTCAACCGCAAGATCGTCGATTTCCTGCGCTTCACGCGCGCCTTCAACGCCGCCTTCCCGGGCTTCGACACCGACGTGCATGGCCTGGTCGAGTCCGACGCCGAAGGCGTGGCGCGTACCTACTACGTCGACTGCGTCCAGGAAGCCTGAACCGCGCGCGGGCCCGCGCCCGCTTACTCGTCGAGCGCCAGCCCCATCATCTTGCTGAAGCCGCCGTCGACGTAGGTGATCTCGGCGCTGATCCCGCTGGCCAGGTCCGACAGCAGAAACGCGGCCACGTTGCCGACGTCGGCGATGGTGATGTTGCGGCCGATGGCGGAGTTTTCGGCCGCGGCCTCGATCATCTTGCCGATGCCCTTGATGCCCGAGGCGGCCAGCGTCTTGATCGGCCCGGCCGAGATGCCGTTCACGCGCACGCCCTTGCGGCCCAGGCTGGCCGCCAGGTACCGCACGCTCGCCTCCAGCGAGGCCTTGGCCAGACCCATCGTGTTGTAGTTGGGCATGGCGCGCTCGGCACCCAGGTAGCTCAGCGTCAGCAGCGACGAGTTCGGCCGCAGGTAGGGCAGGGCGGCCTTGGCCAGCGCCGGGAAACTGTAGGCCGAGATGTCGTGAGCGATGCGGAAGTTCTCGCGCGTGAGGCCGTCGAGAAAGTCGCCCGCGATCGCCTCGCGCGGTGCATAGCCGATCGCATGCACCAGGCCGTCGAACTGGCCCCAGGCGGCGCCCAACTGCTCGACGAGGCGGGCGATCTGGGCATCGTCGCCAACGTCGCACTCGAAAACCAGGCTGGAGCCGAACTCCTGCGCGTACTCGGTGATGCGGTCGCGGAATCGATCGCCCACGTAGCTGAAGGCGAGCTCGGCCCCCTGGGCGCGGCAGGCCCGGGCGATGCCGTAGGCGATCGACCGGTTGGACAGCACGCCGGTGATCAGAAAGCGCTTGCCGGCAAGAAAGCTCATGGCGACTCCGTGGGTCTCGCGATCGGGGGCGGCATTCTGGCACGCAGCCCGCCCCCGGGGCCTGCCGGCAACGGGCCGGCTTGCCCGTGCAAAAAGGCCGGTCTATAATCCGCGCTTTCCCGGGGTGTGCTGCGTGGGCGGAATCTTCCAGCCCATTTTTTTTGCTCGATCGACTCTTGTGTGGCTTGCGGACGGACTTGTCCTCCGCACGCCACCGGCGCCGGTCCTGGCGGCTCGCCCCGGAGCATGGGTCGAGCCACCGGATCAGGACGCAGGGGACCAAGGGTTTGGGTCAGACATCGGGCAACCACGCCAGGCAGGGCGCAGTCAAGGCGGCTGGGCGCAGCCGTGCGCAAGGCGGCACCCAAGGCCGTGCGGCTGCGCCGCGTCGTCCGCCGGCCCGCAGCGCCGAGCCGGCGGCGCCGGTCGACCTGGCCGCCCGCGTGGGCTGGCGCGAGGCGATCTCGGCCACGGTGGGCGGCCTGGGCTACCAGCTCGTGGATGTGGAGCGGGCCGGGCGCGGGCTGCTGCGCATCACGATCGACCGCGTGCCCGGCCGGGCTTACGCCAGCCGCGGCGCCGAGGGCGCAGCGCCGGACACGGGCGAATTCGTCACCGTCGAGGATTGCGAGCAGGTCACGCGCCAGCTGCAGTACGCGCTGGAGGTCGAGGGCCTGGACTACGCGCGGCTCGAGGTGTCCTCGCCGGGGCTGGACCGGCCGCTGCGCACCGAAGCCGATCTCCAGCGCTTCTCGGGCCAGGCCGTCCACGTGGCGCTGAAGGTGCCGTTCCAGGGCCGCAAGGTCTGGCAGGGCGTGCTCGGCGCAGCACCCGAAGGCGGCTGGCAGCTCGTGTTCGACGACGGCAAGGCCGAGCAGGTGTTCGGATTCAGGCTCGAGGAGGTGCGCGAGGCACGCCTCGTGCCGGTGCTGGATTTCAAGGGCCGCAAGTCGGGTGCGCAAGCCCCGCGCGGCGGTCAGGCAGGCGCGGCGCAAGCCGCCGCGCCGGGCGTCGAAGGAGGCTAGGGAAGCGATGAATCGCGAAATGTTGATGCTGGTGGATGCCATCTCGCGCGAGAAGACGGTCGACCGCGACGTCGTCTTCGGCGCCGTCGAGGCCGCGCTGGCACAGGCCACGAAGAAGCTCAATGGCGGCGAGGTCGACATCCGCGTCGCGGTCGACCGCGAGACGGGCGACTACGAGACCTTCCGTCGCTGGCTGGTGGTGCCCGACAGCGCCGGCCTGCAGAACCCCGACGCCGAAGAACTGCTGTCCGAGGCGCTCGAGCGCATTCCCGACATCGAGGAAGGCGACTACATCGAAGAGGCGATCGACTCGCTGACCATCGGCCGCATCGGCGCCCAGGCCGCCAAGCAGGTGATCCTGCAGAAGATCCGCGACGCCGAGCGCGAGCAGCTGCTCAACGACTTTCTGGCCCGGGGCGAGAAGATCTTCGTCGGCACCGTCAAGCGGCTGGACAAGAGCGACCTCATCGTCGAGAGCGGCCGCGTCGAGGGGCGCCTGAAGCGCAGCGAGATGATCCCCAAGGAAAACCTGCGCAGCGGCGACCGCGTGCGGGCCTACCTGATGGGCATCGACCCCACGCAGCGCGGCCCGCAGATCATGCTGTCGCGCAGCGCGCCGGGTTTCATGATCGAGTTGTTCGCCCAGGAAGTGCCCGAGATCGAGCAGGGCCTGCTCGAGATCAAGAGCTGCGCCCGCGACCCCGGCAGCCGGGCCAAGATCGCCGTCGTCAGCCACGACCGCCGAGTCGACCCCATCGGCACCTGCGTGGGCGTGCGCGGCTCGCGCGTCAACGCCGTGACGAACGAGCTCGCCGGCGAGCGCGTGGACATCGTGCTGTGGTCGGACGATCCGGCGCAGTTCGTGATCGGCGCACTGGCGCCCGCCAACGTCTCCAGCATCGTGGTCGACGAAGAGCGGCACGCGATGGACGTCGTGGTCGACGAAGAAAACCTGGCGATCGCCATCGGCCGCGGCGGCCAGAACGTGCGCCTGGCGTCCGAGCTCACGGGCTGGCGCATCAACATCATGACGGCCGAGGAGTCGAGCGCCAAGCAGGCCACCGAGAGCGAATCGGTGCGCGGCCTGTTCGTCGACAAGCTCGACGTCGACGAAGAGGTGGCCGACATCCTGATCGCCGAGGGCTTCACCAGCCTCGAGGAGGTGGCCTACGTGCCGCTGCAGGAGATGCTGGAGATCGAAGGCTTCGACGAGGACACCGTGCACGAGCTGCGCACGCGCGCCAAGGATGCGCTGCTGACGATGGAGATCAAGAAGGAAGAGCAGGTCGATGCGGTGTCGCAGGATCTGCGCGACCTCGTGGTCGAGGGCCAGGGCCTGTCGCCCGAACTCATCGCCAAGCTGGCCGGCGGTGGCGTGCACACCCGCGACGACCTGGCCGACCTGGCCGTCGACGAGCTGACCGAGCTCTCCGGCATCGACGGCGAGCAGGCCAAGACCTTGATCATGAAGGCGCGCGAGCACTGGTTCACCACCTGAGCCCGCCCCACGCCGCCCGCACTGCATACCCGAGGAATCTGAACCCATGGCCGTGACCACTGTCGCCCAGTTCGCCGCCCAGCTCGGCCGCCCGACCACGGCGCTGATCGAGCAGCTGCAATCGGCCGGCGTGACCAAGCAGTCGCCCGAGGACGCCCTCACGGACGCCGACAAGGAGCGCCTGCTCGACTTCCTGCGCAACGCCCACGGCACCACCGCCGGCGCCGAGCGCAAGAAGATCACGCTGACGCGCAAGACCTCGACCGAGATCAAGCAGGCCGATTCGAGCGGGCGGGCCCGCACCATCCAGGTCGAGGTGCGCAAGAAGCGCGTCTTCGTCAAGCGCGACGACGCCCCGGCGGCGGCCGAGGAACCCAGCGGCCCGAGCGCCGAGGAGCTCGACCTGCAGCGGCGCGAGGAAGAAGCCCGCGCCCAGGCCGAGGCCATCCGGGTGCAGGAAGAAGAGCTCGCCCAGGCGCGCCGCCTGCGCGAGGAGCAGGAGCGCGCGGCCCGCGAAGCCGCAGAGGCCGCGGCTGCCGAAGCAGCCCGGCGCGCCGCAGAAGTCGCCGCCGCCGAAGCGGCTGCGGCCGCCGCCGCCTCCCCGGCCGGCAAGGGAAAGGCCGGCGCTGCTGCCGCGGCGGCGGCCACCCCCGCCCCGGCGCCCGAGCCCGAGCCGGCCAAGCCCGTCGAACCGCCCAAGCCCACGCTGCGCGTGGTGAAGGCCGCCGACAAGGCGGCCGAAGACAACGCGCGCCAGATCGACCTTGAGAAGCGCCGCAAGGCGGCCGAGGCCGAGGCCGCCGCCATCCGCGCGATGATGGCCGGCCCGAAGAAGGTGATGGTGGCGAAGAAGCCCGAGGAGGCCAAGCCCGACGCCGTGGCGAAGGAGGCCATCAAGGGCACCATCCACAAGGCCAAGACCGCGCCCGGGGCCACGCCGTCCACCACCGCGGCCAAGCCCGGGGACAAGAAGCAGGTCAAGAGCGAGAAGCTCAGCTCGAGCTGGGCCGACGACGCCGCCAAGAAGCGCGCCGCGCTCAAGACCCGCGGCGACAGCAGCGGCAGCCGCGCCGGCTGGCGCGCGCCGCGCGGCGGTGCGCGCCGCGGCGAGCGCGGCGACATGCCGGGTGGCTTCACGCCCAGTGCCGAGCAGCTGGTGCAGGAGGTGCATGTGCCCGAGACGATCTCGGTCGCTGACCTGGCGCACAAGATGAGCGTCAAGGCCAGCGAGGTGATCAAGCAGCTGATGAAGCTGGGCCAGATGGTCACCATCAACCAGCAGCTCGACCAGGAGACGGCGATGATCGTCGTCGAGGAAATGGGCCACAAGGCGCTGGCCGCCAAGCTCGACGACCCGGAAGCCTTCACCGAAGAAGAGACGGCACTGCACGACGCGGCCGAGCAGTTGCCGCGTGCGCCGGTGGTCACGGTGATGGGCCACGTCGACCATGGCAAGACCAGCCTGCTCGACTACATCCGACGGGCCCGCGTGGCCGCGGGCGAGGCCGGCGGCATCACGCAGCACATCGGCGCGTACCACGTCCAGACGCAGCGCGGCATGATCACCTTCCTGGACACCCCGGGTCACGCCGCCTTCACCGCCATGCGTGCACGCGGTGCCCAGGCCACCGACCTGGTGATCCTGGTCGTGGCTGCCGACGACGGCGTGATGCCGCAGACCAAGGAAGCCATCGCGCACGCCAAGGCCGCCGACGTGCCGATCGTGGTGGCCATCAACAAGATCGACAAGCCCGATGCCAACCTCGAGCGCGTGAAGAGCGAGCTGGTGGCCGAGGGCGTGGTGCCCGAGGACTTCGGCGGCGATTCGCCCTTCGTGCCGGTCTCGGCCAAGACCGGTGCCGGCATCGACACCCTGCTCGAGCAGGTGCTGCTGCAGGCCGAGGTGCTGGAGTTGAAGGCGCCCACCGATGCGCCGGCCAAGGGCCTGGTCATCGAGGCCAAGCTCGACAAGGGCCGCGGTCCGGTGGCCACGGTGCTGGTGCAGAGCGGCACCCTGAAGAAGGGCGATGTGGTGCTGGCCGGCAGCAGCTTCGGCCGCGTGCGCGCCATGCTCGACGAGGACGGCAAGTCGATCGATGCCGCCGGCCCTTCGCTGCCGGTGGAGATCCAGGGCCTGACCGAGGTGCCGCAGGCCGGCGACGAGTTCATGGTGCTGTCCGACGAGCGGCGTGCGCGCGAGATCGCCACCTTCCGCCAGGGCAAGTACCGCGAAGTGACGCTGAACCGGCGTCAGGCCGCCAAGCTCGAAGGCATGTTCGAGGCCATGGGCGAAAGTGCGGCGCAGACGCTGGGCCTGATCATCAAGGCCGACGTGCAGGGCTCGCAGGAAGCGCTGGCGCAGAGCCTGCTGAAGCTCAGCACGCCCGAGGTCAAGGTGCAGATCGTGCACGCCGCGGTGGGCGGCATCAGCGAGAGCGACATCAACCTGGCCATCGCCAGCAAGGCCGTGATCATCGGCTTCAACACGCGCGCCGATGCCGGTGCACGCAAGCTGGCCGAGAACAACGGCGTCGAGATCAAGTACTACAACATCATCTACGACGCGGTCGACGAGATCAAGGCGGCCATGAGCGGCATGCTGGCGCCCGAGCAGAAGGAAGAAGTCATCGGCACGGCCGAGATCCGCACCGTGTTCGTGGCCAGCAAGATCGGCACCGTGGCCGGCTGCATGGTCACCGCGGGCCAGGTCACGCGCAACGCCCGCTTCCGCCTGCTGCGCGAGAACGTGGTGATCTACACCGGCGAGATCGAGAGCCTGAAGCGCATGAAGGACGATGTGCGCGAGGTGCAGGCCGGCTTCGAGTGCGGCATCAAGCTGAAGAACTACAACGACATCAAGGAAGGCGACCAGCTCGAGGTGTTCGAAGTCAAGGAAGTGGCACGCACGCTGTAAAGCACCCACCCGGGACGAGAAGGGGTCCCTCGCGGACCTCTTTTTTCATGGTGGGTCGCGGCTGGAGCAAACGATCATGCGACACAAGAAGGCCCCGCCGAACCGCAGCTACCGCGTCGCCGACCAGATCCAGCGCGACGTGGCCGAGCTCATCCGCGATCTCAAGGATCCGCGGCTGGGCATGGTCACGATCAACAGCGTGGAGGTCTCGCCCGACTACGCCCATGCCCAGGTCTACTTCTCGGTGCTGGTGGGCACCGCCGAGGACAGCGCGGCGGCGCTGAACGAGGCCGCGGGCTTCCTGCGCAACGGCCTGTTCAAGCGCCTGTCGATCCACACCGTGCCCAGCCTGCATTTCCACTTCGACAAGACCACCGAGCGCGCTGCCGACCTGTCGGCGCTGATCGCGCGGGCCAACGCCGTGCGCGCGAAGGAAGACTGATGCCTGCGCCGCACCCGCGGATTCCCCGCCGCCCTCTGCACGGCGTGCTGCTGCTCGACAAGCCGCTGGGCTGGACGAGCAACGACGCGCTGCAGAAGGCCAAGGGCCTGCTGCGCGCCGAGAAGGGCGGCCACACCGGCACCCTGGACCCGCTGGCCACCGGCCTGCTGCCGCTGTGCTTCGGTGCGGCCACCAAGTTCAGCCAGGCCAGCCTCGATGCCGACAAGCGCTACCGCGCCACGCTGTGCCTGGGCCGGCGCACGAGCACCGGCGACGGCGAAGGCGAGGTGATCGAGAGCCGGCCGGTGCAGACCGACCGGGCGGCCATCGAGGCCGCCTGCCGGCGCTTCAGCGGCGCCATCGAGCAGCTGCCGCCCATGCATTCGGCGCTCAAGCACCAGGGACGGGCGCTGTACGACTACGCCCGTGCCGGCATCGAGGTCGAGCGCCCGACGCGCGCGGTCACGATCCATCGCCTGGCCATCGTCGAATGGCGGGACGAGCGCCTGGTGCTCGACGTCGACTGCAGCAAGGGCACCTACATCCGCACGCTGGCCGAGGACCTCGGCGCCGCGCTCGGCTGCGGCGCGCACCTCAGCGCCCTGTGCCGCACGGGCAGCGGTGGCCTCGACCTGGCCGATGCCATCACCATCGAGGCCCTGGCCGCGCTGACTGACGACGAACGCGTGGCCCGCCTGCTGCCGGCCGACGTGCTGGTGGCCGGCTGGCCCGAAGTGCGCCTGCCCGACGACGAGGCCGGCCGCTTCCTGTGCGGCCTGCGCCGTCGGGTCGCGCTGGCCGACGCCCCCGCCGTGCGCGTCTACGCGCAGCGCCCCCATGCATTTCTGGGCACTGCCCACATCACCGCCGGCGAGTTGATCGCCGACCGCCTGCTGAGCCCGATCGAAGTCCAGGACCGTCCATGAGCCACAAAGCCATCCGCAACATCGCCATCATCGCCCACGTCGACCATGGCAAGACCACGCTGGTGGACCAGCTGCTGCGCCAGAGCGGCACCTTCCGCGAGAACGAGAAGGTGGCCGAGCGCGTCATGGACAGCAACGACATCGAGCGCGAGCGCGGCATCACCATCCTGGCCAAGAACTGCGCCGTCGAGTGGAAGGGCACCCACATCAACATCGTCGACACCCCCGGCCACGCCGATTTCGGCGGCGAGGTCGAGCGCGCCCTGAGCATGGTCGACGGCGTGGTGCTGCTGATCGACGCGCAGGAAGGCCCGATGCCGCAGACCCGCTTCGTCACCAAGAAGGCGCTGGCGCTGGGCCTGAAGCCCATCGTCGTGGTGAACAAGGTCGACAAGCCCGGCTCGCGGCCCGACTTCGTGATCAACGCCGCCTTCGAGCTGTTCGACAAGCTCGGCGCCACCGAGGCGCAGCTCGACTTCCCGGTCGTCTACGCCTCCGGCCTGAACGGCTGGGCCTCGCTCACCGAAGGACCGGCCGGCGAGGCCTGGGGCAGCGACATGAGCGCGCTCTTCGACACCGTGCTGCAGCAGGTGCCGGCCCACCAGGGCGACCCGGCCGCGCCGCTGCAGCTGCAGATCAGCTCGCTCGACTACAGCACCTTCGTCGGTCGCATCGGCGTGGGCCGCGTCACGGCCGGCACCGTGCGGCCGATGATGGACGTGCTGGTCTGCGAGGGCACGCCGGAAGAAGGGGGCAAGAGCTTCAAGGGCCGCATCAACCAGGTGCTGACCTTCGAAGGCCTCGAACGCGTGCAGGCCACCGAGGCCGGCCCGGGCGACATCGTGCTCGTCAACGGCATCGAGGGCATCGGCATCGGCGTCACGCTGACCGACCCGCTGAACCCCATGCCGCTGCCGATGCTGCACGTGGACGAGCCGACGCTGACGATGAACTTCTGCGTCAACAACAGCCCGCTGGCCGGCCGCGAAGGCAAGTTCGTCACCAGCCGCCAGATCTGGGACCGGCTGCAGAAGGAGCTGCAGAGCAACGTCGCGCTGCGCGTGAAGGAGTCGGGCGAGGACGGCGTGTTCGAGGTCAGCGGCCGGGGCGAGCTGCACCTGACCATCCTGCTGGAGAACATGCGCCGCGAAGGCTACGAGCTGGCGGTGAGCAAGCCGCGCGTGGTCTTCCACGAGGTCAATGGCGAGCGCCACGAGCCGATCGAGCTGGTGACGGCCGACATCGAGGACCAGCACCAGGGCGGCGTGATGCAGGCGCTGGGCGAGCGCAAGGGCGAACTCGTGAACATGGAGACCGACGGCCGCGGCCGCGTGCGGCTCGAATACCGCATCCCGGCGCGCGGCCTGATCGGCTTCTCCAACGAGTTCATGAACCTGACGCGCGGCACCGGCCTGATCAGCAACATCTTCGACGGCTACGAGGCCTACAAGGGCGAGATCGCCGGGCGCAAGAACGGGGTGCTGATCAGCATGGATGCGGGCGAGATCTTCACCTACGCCCTGGGCAAGCTCGACGACCGCGGCCGCATGTTCGTCAAGGCCGGCGACCCGGTGTACGAGGGCATGATCGTGGGCATCCACAGCCGCGACAACGACCTCGTGGTGAACGCCACGCGCACCAAGCAGCTGACCAACTTCCGCGTCAGCGGCAAGGAAGACGCGATCAAGGTCACGCCGCCAATCGACCTCACGCTGGAGTACGCGGTGGAGTTCATCGCCGACGACGAATTGGTGGAGATCACGCCCAAGAGCATCCGCGTGCGCAAGCGCCACCTCAGCGAGCACGACCGCAAGCGCGCCAGCCGCGAATCGGCCTGAAGTCCGTTGCGGGCGGCTGCTGCGCGCCGTCGCCCGCGCCTCGGGGCGCCGGCGTCTGGTCGCCGTAGCGGTCCGTGGCCATGCTCGCACCTTGAACACGTTCTCGAGCGCTGGCGCACGGAAGCCGTCGTCGACCTGGAGTGCCGCGATCCGCATCCCTAGGGTGAGCCCGGAGCCGGACACCCTGCGGCGCCACCTAGCATGGTTGGACCGCAGCCGGCCTGCTGCGCGGGAGCTCGCATGGAGCAACTCTCCGGCCTCGATGCCACGTTCCTCTACCTCGAAACGCCCGAGATGCCCATGCACGTGGGTGCGCTGCACGTGTTCGAGCTGGCGCGCGGCACGCGCGGCCGCTTCGTCACCGCGCTGCGCAAACACATCGCCGCGCGCCTGCCGGTGGCCCCGGTGCTGCGCCGGCGCCTGTGGTGGATGCCGCTGAACCTGGCCAACCCGGCGTGGGTGGATGCCGAGCCCGATCTGCGACAGCACATCGTCGAGATCAAGCTGCCGCCGTCGGCCAGGCTGGGCAACGGCATGGCCGAGCTCGAGGCCGCCGTCTCGCGCCTGCATCCGGTGCTGCTCGACCGCAAGCGGCCGCTGTGGAAGTTCCATGTCTTCGAGGGCCTGGCGCCCTCGGTCGACGGCCGCCGGCGGGTGGCGCTGTACACCCAGCTGCACCACGCCGCGGTCGACGGCCAGGCCGCGGTGGCGCTGGCCAACGCCATCCTGGACGTAGGTGCCACGCCGCGCGCGATCGAGCCCCCCGCGGCGCGCCGCGCCAAGACCTTCCGGCTCGAGATGACCGAAATGCTGCGCGGCGTGATCGGCAACCAGGCGCAGCAGGTGGCCGAGATCGTGCGCCGGCTGCCGGCGACGGTGGGTACGCTGAAGAACGCGGCCTCGATGGCGGTATCGCAGTCGCGCCTGCTGGGCGGCGCCCAGCGGCCGAGCAACCTCACGCTGGCCCCGCGCACGGTGCTCAACGCCTCGGTCAGCGCGGGCCGCGCGTTCGCCACCGTCAGCCTGCCGATGCCCGAGCTGAAGGCGCTGGGCCGCGCGCACGAGGCCACCGTCAACGACATGGTGCTGCTGGTGTGCAGCGGCGCGCTGCGGCGCTACTTCGGCACGCGGCACAGCCTGCCGCGCAAGAGCCTCGTCGCCGCGGTGCCGATCTCGCTGCGCGAGCAGGGCGACACGCGTGCCGACAACCAGGCCTCGATGAGCTTCATCAGCCTGGGCACGAACATCGCCGACCTGAAGAAGCGCCTGGCCCACGTGAAGGCGGCCACGGCGGCGATGAAGTCGACCATGGGCAACCTGAAGAGCATCCTGCCCACCGACTTCCCTTCGCTGGGCCTGCCCTGGCTGATGGAGGCCGCCACCGCGCTGTACGGCCGCGCCAAGGTGGCCGACCGCCTGCCCCAGGTGGCCAACCTCGTCATCTCCAACGTGCCCGGGCCGCCGGTGCCGCTTTACATGGCCGGGGCCCGCATGCTCAGCAACCACCCGGCGTCGATCGTGGTCCACGGCCTGGGCCTGAACATCACGGTGCAAAGCTACGACCAGTCGCTCGACTTCGGCCTCATGGCCGACGCCCGGGCCCTGCCCGACGTGCACGAACTGGCCGCGGCCATCGCGATCGCCTTCGACGACGTGCGCGCGCTGCCGCGGCCGGGCGAGCCCGATCTCGACCCCGACGGCCGGGCCACCGCTGCCGGGTTGGTGGGCCGCGCGGCGCGCGGCCTGAAGGGCACCCTGGGCCAGGCTGCGCGCAACGCGGTCGACAAGGCCGTCGGCAAGGCCCTGGACGGCGCGGTCGCCCAGGTGACACGCCGCCGCAGCACGGCACCGGCCGCTAGGGTGGGCGCTCCAACCCGGCGCCCGCGCGCTGGGTAGCATCGCGCGATGACGCACCCCATGCGCCGGCGCAGGGCCGGCTCCGAGCGACGTCCACGGCCCGCGCTGGCCGGCGCAGTTGCCGCCCCGCCCGACGTTCCGGCGCAGGTGTCGGCCCCGGGTCCGCTGCTGATGCTGCTGGAAGCGCGTGCGCCCTGGGAGTTCGCCGCCACGCTGGCCGCCACGCCCTGGCTCGCGCGCCTGCCGGCCGGCGACGGCCACCCGGTGGTCGTGTTCCCGGGTCTCGGGGCGGCCGACTTCAGCACCGTGCCGCTGAGGCGCTTCCTGCGCCATCGCGGCTACACGCCCTATGCGTGGGAGCAGGGGTTCAACCTCGGACCGCGGCGCGGCGTGCTCGACGCCTGCCGCCAGCGCGTGGCCGACATCGCGCGCCGCCACCGCACGAAGGTCAGCCTCATCGGCTGGAGCCTGGGCGGCCTGTACGCGCGCGAAATCGCCAAAGAGCAACCCGGCAACGCGCGCTGCGTCATCACGCTGGGCACGCCCTTCGCCGGTCCGCCGCGCGCCACCAACGCCTGGCGCTTGTACGAGCTGGTCAGCGGCCAGTCCACCCACGACCCGGCGCTGACCGCACGGCTGCGGCACCCGCCGGGCTGCCCCACCACCAGCCTGTACAGCAGGACCGACGGCATCGTGGCCTGGCGCTGCAGCCTCAACGAGCCGGCCCCGCACACCGAGAACATCGAGATC